>NZ_JBSFUY010000011.1:0-242755 GCF_053592055.1 Streptomyces sp. NPDC002817 | reverse complement strand
CACCACTGGTCAGACGGCCATCCACCTGGAATTCCGGTGGCCATCAGCCTGGACTCGGCTGGCCGCACATCTGGACTTTGCCACGGCCGCCGTCAGTGCAGGCGATGCCCGCGGAGAGAGAGAAAGCTGGTTCGTCTGAGTCGAATCGGCCGTGGCGTCGCCGCGGCGGTCGTCACCCTGTCGTGGCGGTGACACCTGTGCGGGCTGTCTCCTGGTCACCGCGGGCCCTGACCCGGGCGGGCGCCGTTTCGCGCAGGAACAGCGACATCGTCAAGCTGATTGCGAGGCCGACGATCGCGACGAAGATGATGGACTGGATACCGAAGTGCTGGGCCATGAACCCGCCGATGACCGGAGTGAGCCCGCCGCCGGTGATCTCGCCGATGCCGATCGGCAATCCGGCTGCGGAGGCAACCAGGGCTGGGGGCACGGCCTCGGTGACCACTGGGCCGGCCAGCAGGCACAGGGCGCCGAACTCGCAGATGGCGGCGACGAACAGCAGCGCGTACAGGGCCGGCAGGTTCGCGTCGAGGGTACGGAAGACGACGAGCGTGGCGATGCCGACGACGAAGGACGCGACGAGAACCGGTTTCCGGCCCAGTCGATCGGAGAGCGCGGGCAGCGCGATATATCCGATGAACCCGCCGAATCCGAAGGCTGACAGGACGAGTCCCATGTCAGTGGCGGACAGACCGAGATGGTCGGTGAGGTAGTTCGGCATGAGGGTGATCATGACGAAGACACAGGAGAAGTTGCCGAACAGCATGGCTGTGGCCAGGAGGACATTGCGTTCGGCGAAGACCTTGCGCCAGGCCGGGCGGGTGCCCCTGTACGTCTCAGCGGCCTCGGCACGTGCCCGCTTGCGGCTCGCAACGTTCGTGTGCTCGGGCTCCCGCACGGTTCGGTACAACAGGAAGGCGAGGACGAACCCGGGCAGTGTCACCAGGGTGAAGACCCATCGCCAGCTGGGGACCACGACGAGCAGCTGGGTGGCGATGATCGGGCCGATGCCGAGGCCGAAGAGCGCGAACAGGCTCTGTTGCAGTCCCATGTTGAATCCGCGGCGCGACGGTGTCGAGGACTCGGAGGTGTGCGCGATGCTCGTCGGCGTGTAGGCGCCTTCGAAGAGTCCCATGGCACCGCGTAGCACCAGCAGCATTCCCATGCCGGACGCGGCCCCGGTGAAGCCGCAGACGAGAGAGAACCCGACGACCGCCGGAATGAGGATCTTGCGTCGCCCGATGCGGTCGGAGAGGTTTCCGGCGAAGATCGATGCCAGGCCCCAGCAGATGGCCAGAACGCCGCTGATGACGCCGAGGTCCTGGTAGTTCAGGCCGAGGTCTTTGACCATCGCGGGAAACAGGGGGGCGATGATGTTGCGGTCCAGTCCGACCAGACCGAAGCCGATGGCGAGAAGCACGACGATGCGGACCTCGTAGCGACGCGCGGATCCGGCGGCCGAGGATGCCGGCACTTCGAGGCCGGATTCGGGCTCTACGAACTCCCCTGGACGACTGGTGGGCATTTTCATGAACGTCTCCCTTGGTGAACTTCCTTGAACGCCGGGTGCCGTTTCGGCGGCGGTAAGCCGACAGAAGGCATCGCTGGAGGTCGGCGACTGTCGTTCGCGATACCGAGGACGCACCCGCGCCGGGCCCCGGCGGACTGGTGGGTGGCGGATGGCATTCCCACGAGCGGCTCTCTGCGTGGTGCGCCCCGGCTGCACGGAGTATCAGCACGCGAAAGGGAGATCTCCTGCACGATCGTGCTACCGAAGCTGCACGAAACGCGCGAGATGTCGGGTGGGCAGGATCAGCGGAAGCGGCGCAGCCAGGCGCGGCGGCGCCGAGGCGGGTGCGGGGCACTCGAGTGGGCGCTTCGGCAGGGGAAGCGGGAGGGGGCCGCGCCCCACCAGGAGCACCACAGCACCTCACACGGGGGCCGCGGGCCCAGCCGGGCAGGACTTTGGCCGAGCTGAGCCGGCGCGGATGGCGCCGCCGGGTGTTTCGTGCAGCGGCGGCGGCAGGTCCGTGCAGGAGATCCGGCGGTGGTGCGCCCCATACTTCTTCAGCGGCGACGGTGAACAATCCGGACATCGCCAGGCCGCGCACAATACGAAGAGCCGTATGCGGGAATTCCTCCCCAGTTCGTCCGCACGGGCTGGGTGCCCCGCGCGCCCCTAGGCCGCGGACCGGGCCACGCCCCTGAAGACACTGGCCGACGCACCAAGAGCACAGTGGGCAGGTGGGCAGGGCACGTCTCCGCACCGTCGGTCGCACTGGCGGCCTCTGTCAGGCGCACCACGAGCAGGACCGAGGAGCGGTTGCCAAGCAGGCGAGTCCGCGCCGGGGGCTGGGGCCGAGACCCGAGCGGCAGTAATGATCACTACGCGAACGATGGGCAAGAGCGATGGCCAGACAACTCACGCTGCAGGAAGCAGTGGCGGAGCTGATCCATGACGGGGACACCGTCGCGATGGAAGGCTTCACGCACCTGATCCCGTACGCGGCCGCACACGAGATCATCCGCCAGCGGATCACCGACCTCACTCTCGTCCGGATGACCCCGGATGTGATCTACGACCAGTTGATCGGTGCCGGGCTGGTGCGGAAACTGGTCTTCTCCTGGGGCGGCAACCCCGGAGTGGGCTCGCTGCACCGCTTCCGGGACGCAGTGGAGAACAGCTGGCCGAGACCGCTGGAGCTGGATGAGCACAGCCACGCCGGCATGGCCAACCGCTATGTCGCCGGGGCACAGAAGCTGCCGTTCGCGGCCCTGCGTGGCTACCGCGGCAGTGACCTGCCGAAGCGCACCGACACCGTCTCCACCGTCGTCTGCCCCTTCACCGGCGAGGAACTGGCCGCCGTCGCCGCCCTCAACCCGGATGTCACCGTCATCCACGCCCAGCAGGCCGACCGCAACGGCAACGTCCAGCTGTGGGGCCTGACCGGCGTGCAGAAGGAGGCGGTGCTCGCCGCCAAGCGGTCCCTCGTGACCGTGGAAGAGGTCGTGGACGATCTCGAGCTCCACCCGGGCGGCGTGGTCCTGCCTACCTGGGTGATCGACGTGGTCGCCGTCGTGCCCGGCGGCGCCCACCCCTCGTACGCGGCCGGATACTCGGTGCGCGACAACGACTTCTACCGGGACTGGGACCCGATCTCCCGGAACCGCGAGGCCTTCACCACGTGGCTCGACGAGAACGTGCTCGGCGCCCGGGCGGTCTCCCGATGACCGAGAGCATGGAATTCAGCCGGGACGAGCTGATGGAGGTCAACGCCGCCCGCGCGCTGACCGGGGCGAGGAACTGCTTCGTCGGCATCGGGCTGCCCAGCACGGCCGCCAACCTCGCCCGCGCCACTGTCAACCCCGACCTGGTGCTGATCTACGAGTCGGGCACGATCGGCTCCAAGCCCACCCGGCTGCCTTTGTCCATCGGGGACGGGGAACTCGCCGAGACCGCGGACGCGGTGGTCTCCGTGCCGGAGATGTTCAACTACTGGCTGCAGGGCGGCCGGATCGACGTCGGCTTCCTCGGCGCCGCGCAAATCGACCGCTACGCCAACATCAACACCACGGTCGTCGACCGCGGCCCGGACAAGCCAGAGGCGCGCCTGCCCGGAGCCGGCGGAGCCCCGGAGATCGCCGCCAACTGCGGCAAGGTACTGATGGTGCTGCGCCACAGCACCCGAAGTTTCGTCAAGAAGATCGACTTCATGACAACCCTCGGCCATGGCAGCGGCCCTGGCGACCGGGCCAAGCTCGGCATGCCCGGCGCCGGCCCGGTCGCCGTCATCACCGACCTCGGCATCCTGCGTCCCGACGCAGCCACCGCCGAACTCCACTTGACCGAGGTGCACCCTGGGGTGACTGTCGAGCAGGTTCGTGCCGCTACCGGCTGGGAGCTGAAGAGCGCCGACAAGGTCATCACCACCGAACCCCCGACCCCCGAGGAACTCACCGCTCTGCGAGCGCTGAAGGCCGCCGGAAGGAGCGACGCCGCATGAGCAACGACCGTCTTCGCGACGTCTACATCGTTGACGCCGTCCGTACCCCGGTCGGCAGGTACAACGGCAGCCTCGCCTCCCTGCGCCCGGACGACCTGGCTGCCCACGCCATCCGTGAACTGCTGGCCCGCACACCCGACCTCGACCCGGCCCGGATCGACGACGTCTTCCTCGGTAACGCCAACGGCGCCGGGGAGGAGAACCGCAATGTGGCCCGCATGGCCACACTGCTGGCCGGTCTGCCGGTGACGGTGCCAGGAGTCACAGTCAACCGACTGTGTGCCTCCGGGCTGGAGGCCGTCATCCAAGCCGCGCGAGCCATCGCGCTCGGCGACGCCTCCGTTGCCCTGGCCGGCGGAGTCGAGTCGATGACCCGCGCACCCTACGTCCTGCCCAAGAACGACAGGCCATTCCCGGCCGGGCACGCCGAGCTGTACTCCACAACGCTGGGCTGGCGCATGGTCAACCCGAAGATGCAGCCGCAGTGGACCATCCCGCTGGGTGAGAGCGCGGAGCTGATCGCCGAGAAACACGGCATCACCCGGGAACAGCAGGACGCCTTCGCGCTGGCCAGCCATGAGAAGGCTGCCCAGGCATGGAAGGACGGCCTCTACGATGCGGAGGTCGTACCGGTTCCAGTCCCGCAGCGCAAAGGCGAACCGGTGCTCTTCTCCCGTGACGAGAGCGTGCGGGACAACCCCTCTCTCGATGCCATGGCCAAGCTGAAGCCTTCATTCCGCACTGAGCACGGCACCGTCACCGCAGGCAACGCCTCCCCCCTCAGCGACGGCGCAGCCGCCCTGCTCCTGGTCGACGACGAAGGCCTCAGGGCGTGCGGGCGTCAGCCGCTGGCGCGTATCAGTGCCGCAGCTGTCACCGCCATCGAACCGCAGTACTTCGGCCTCGGCCCCGTCGAAGCAGTGAAGCGGGCCCTGGCCAAGGCCGGCCGCACCTTCACCGATGTGACCACCCTGGAGCTGAACGAGGCATTCGCGGCACAGGTTTTGGGGTGTGTCGCGGAGTGGCCGGAGTTCGACCCCGAAATCCTCAACCCGCGCGGAGGCGCGATCGCGATCGGCCACCCCCTGGGTGCCTCTGGCGCCCGCCTGGTTGGCGGCGTCGCCCACCAGCTTGCCGCAGCGGAATCCGGTACCGGCGTCGCCACGCTGTGCATCGGCGTCGGACAGGGCCTTGCCCTCGTGCTCGAGCGCTGACCCCAACTGCCCCCGTACTTCCTCGCTCACCCCTGTCAGGTCGGCGATCTCGAGGCACACCCGGTGGCTCGGGCGGTTTGAGCGGTCTCCACCGCCGACGGGCTGCCTCTGCTGGCAACGATCAGACTCCTGAAGCCCGCCCGTCACGTGAGCCGATGGGCGGGCTCCACGGTATGGATGGCGTTCTTCCTTGGCATCGGCGTTTCTTTGGCAGCGAATATGGCGGCAGCTCCTACTTTCGCTTGGCGACCGATTCTCGTTGCGGGCCGCCCGCCGGTTGCCCTCTTATTCTCGGGCGAGCTCCTTTCCTTTCATCACCGGCACCGAGAGGCCGACGAGAGCGCGAATCGAGTTCCGACTGCGCGGCGCGATTCCCAGGCGAACGAGACGAGCGCCAGGAGGAGCAGCGAGAGACATCGCGTAAAGACGAGAGCGTTGCCAAGGGCTCTCGGCCCTCACCAGTCTCGCCGCCGAAGGGCGAGACGGCTGCTGAGGAGATCATGTGGGACTACTACCAGCAGGAGAGGGCTGAGGTCCGCACCCCCTGCTGGCGCCGAGCTTGGTCGAGTGGCTGGTACCAACAACTACGGTCGCGCTGTCCTAAAGCTCACCCTCGCCGCGTGATCAACGAAGTGTGGCCACCATCACGGGGGAAAGTCCCGACGGCTTCAAAGTTCCGCGCCTTCTGACTGGCCGGATCAAAGGGCTTCGCCGCGGTGCATTCAGAGGCCAAGGAATTGATGCCGGTCAGTCGCGAAGGATTGAGTGACCAGTGATATCCGAAGCCGCCCGCTAAGTGTCGTACGTCATATAAGGAGAGGGAAATACTCGGAGAGTATTATTCGGTTGGCTTGATCAGTGAACGGGGGTAGTCGGCGCGTCCTTGAGGGACGCGCCCCTGACTGATCAGGAGCCTGCCGTGACCCAATCCGCATCGCCTCAGGACGGCGCGTCCCCCTCGCCGAGAACGGCTGAACAGAAGACCGACCGCGTCGTACCGCTGTGGGAAGCGGCCAAGGCGCGGCGCCTCAGTGGCGCGGCGCACGGTACCGGAGCCTCCCGATGAGCTGCGTCGTCACGTACGTCCCCCGCAACCGTGACACACGGCGTACGCCGGTGTCCGGCCGGACCGCGCAACGAGAGATCCGCATCCCGCTGTGCGCGGCGGGGGGCGTGGTGGCGGTGCTGCTCGTGCATGTCGTCCTCCTCACCTTGTCCGCCCGTTCGGAGGCCTTCGCCGAGGGCGGCTGGACGTTGTCCGCCGCCGGACGTCTCCGCCCTTATGGGGCGTCCGTCGCGGAGTGGGGGGCGGCGTCCGGTCACGCTGCGGCACAGGCACTGACCTGGATCGTTGCCTTCGCCCCAGTGCCCTTGGCGGTGCTGATTCTGCTCTGGCTGGCCCGGCGGGACCAAGGACTCTACGTGCGCCTTGCCACCGCGTTGTTGCTGTCCGGCGCGTCCGGTCTCGGCGTCTTCGCCGCAGTGCGGGGATGGCCGGTGCGCGAGACGTCCCTGATCCGCGACTACTTGGCGCTCCCCGGTATACATGCGGGCTGGTACGTCCTGATGGCATGGGCGGTCGCCACCGCCACCACGAAGATCTGGCCCCGGGCCGGCGTGATGCTGATCGCGCTGTCCGCGGTCGCGGCTGCGGTATCCACCACGGATCGCCCTGTGCTCGCTGCCCTGCCGGCCGCCGTCGGACCGCTCCTGGCGTGGTACGCCACAGGGCGCCTCCCCGGGCGGGAAGAGAGGCAGCCGCGCGGGGCCGTGGACGGCTCGCGTGCCGTGACGCGGCATGGGGTCGCCGCGGAGCGCGTACCGCTGCGGCAGGCGGGCTGACGGCCATGGACGTCGGTGCTCTGATCGAGGCGGCCGGATGGTGGTCGTACATCGTCGTGTTCGCCGTGACGGCTGGCGAGACCAGCGCCTTCATAGGTCTGTTGCTGCCCGGTGAGACCGTCATCCTCGTCGCGTCCGCGATCGCGGGCCGAGGCGATCTCAACCCTGTGCTCCTCGCCGCCTTCGTCGTGGCCGGTGGCATGACCGGCGACAGTCTCGGCTACGCCCTGGGCCATTGGTACGGGCGACGCCCGAACGCCCGACTGGTACGCCGGATCCGGCCCGGCACCCGGATCGGCCAGGCGCATGGATTCCTGACGCGTCATGGCGGGGCGGCGGTCGTCACCGGCCGGTTCATCGGATTCGTACGGACCTTCCTGCCCTTCGTCGCCGGGGCGTCCGGCATGCCGTACCGCCGCTTCTTCGTCTTCAGCACTCTCGCCTCGCTGACCTGGGGCATCGGCAACGTGCTCCTCGGCTACTTCGCCGGCGCCGCCGCCACCGAGTTCCTGCACTCGGCCGGTCTGATCGGCATGGCCGTGCTCGCCGCCCTGGCCGTGGCGCTCTTCGTGGCCGCGCGGATCCTCAAGCGCCGCCGCGGCAGCGCGCGGACGCTGTCTCCCGTGGTGGCGTCCGGTGAGGCCCTTCGGCGCCCCGGACAAGAGCCGGTGCCCGTCCTCTCCACCTCTTCACAGTCGACCTCTTGAAAGGGGCAGTGGCCCATGGGATTCGAGGGTGCGGAACTGGCGGTCGTACCGCTGGACGCCGAACACGCGAAGGACGCGGCCGTCACGGGTGCGAAGGCAGCCAATCTGGCGCGTGCCGCGGTGGCGGGGTTGTCGGTGCTGCCGGGGTTCGTGCTGGTGCCCGCCGATCGGGCGCCCTGGGCGGCCGCCGGGGAGGATGCGGTGCGCTCCGCCTGGCGGGCGCTGGCCGGCCCGGAGGAGCAGGAGCGGCCACTGGTCGTACGCTCCTCCTCCGCGCACGAGGACACCGAGGACTCCTCCATGGCGGGGCGGTTCGAGTCGTTGCTGGACGTGCGGGGCTGGGAGGAGTTCGCCATCGCGGTGCAGGTCGTCCTCGACTCCGCCGGACGGGTCAGGCCGCTGCGCCCACCGGGGGAGATCCCGGACGATGACGGAATGGCGGTGCTGGTGCAGCCGATGCTTGCATCCGCTGTCGGCGGCGTGATGTTCGGCGCAGACCCCGTCGAGGGCCGCACCGACCGGATCCTCATCAGCGCGGTGCCCGGCGGACCGCACCAACTCGTCGACGGCAGCACCCAGGGCGTGCGCTACCAACTGACCCGCCTGGCCCGCCTGGTGCGCACCGAACCGGCCGAAGCACGTGGCCACCGGCTCCTGTCCCATCGACACCGGGTGAAGCTGGTGGAACTGGCCAAGAAGACCGAGCGGGCGTTCGACGGTCCCCAGGACATGGAGTTCGGCTTCGACGCCGACGGGAAGCTGTGGCTCTTCCAGGCCCGGCCCATCACCGCGATGCCCACCCGACCGCCGCGCGGCGCACGCCTGTTGGGCCCCGGTCCGGTCGCCGAGACTCTGCCCGGGGTGCTCCAGCCGCTGGAGGAGGACCTGTGGGTCGCCCCGATGTCCCACGGCCTCACCCTCGCCCTCGACATCGCCGGGGCGGCACCGCGGCGTCGGCTGCGCAGACTTCCGCTGGTGACCACCGTGGAGGGACGGGCCGCCGCCGATCTACGGCTGCTGGGCGCCGTACCGTCCGCTCATCCGGTCCTGGACTTCATCAACCCGGCGCCGGGTGCACGGCGTGCGTCAGCGGCCTGGCGCACGGGCCGGCTGCGCTCGGCACTGCCGCTGCTGGCGATCGACCTCATGGCGGACACGGACCGGCAGCTGGCCGACTTCCCCCCACCCCGGGAGATGCTCAGCGGTCAGCTGCTGGACGCCATCGCCTGGGGTCGACAGGTCCTGTCCTCCCTGCACGCCCAGGAGTCCCTGGCGGGTGCGCTGCTCGGCGCGGGCACCGGTGTCACGGCAGCGGGGGAGGCGCTCGCTGAACTGGCGGAGGGCCGTAGGCGGGGCTTGAGTGACGAGCAGCTCATGGAACGCCACCCTGTTCTGCTGGCCCTGCTGCCTCCGACCCTCGGCGACCGTCCGCCGCTGCCCGGACAGATCGGGTGGACCACGGCGCCGCGGGGCGTGGGCGCCCTGCCTGTGCGGGAAGGGCTGCGGCTACGCATCCGCTGGGTGCAGGAGATGCAGGCGCAGATGGTGCGGGAGCTCGCGCAGCGACTCGACGCCGGTGAGTGCGAGCTCGGGCTGTCCCGTCCGGTGCTGTTGCGCTGGGCGGAACTGGTCAGGGCGGCGGACGGCAAAGGACTGCCGGCCGACCTCGCCGAGCGGCTGCCCCGGCCGGACACCGGTCCGCTGCCCGCCGTCTTCCGCCTGGCCGAGGGCCGTCCCGTGCCCCAACTCCCGCCCGGACACCGGGCCTCGGGAGAGGGGCAGGGGGCCGGCAGCGGCTTTGGCACAGGTACGGCCTGGGACGGCCACGGCGCACGCCCCGACCGTCCCGTGCTGGTCGTCCGCTCTCTCGACCCCGCCCTGGCCCCTCTGCTGCCGGGCCTCGCCGGGCTCGTCGCGGAGACTGGCAGCGCCCTGTCCCACCTCGCCGTGCTGGCCCGCGAATACCGGGTGCCCACCGCGGTGGGCGTGCCCGGAGCGGTCGACCGCTTCCCCTCCGGAACGCCTCTGACCGTGGACGGCGGGACAGGAGAGGTGACCGTGGGCGACACCCTCGGCGTGGCGTTGGAACCCGCTTCGATACGTGAGGAGTCGGCGGCATGAAGGCCATCAGACTGGTCGGCTACACCTTTGGCGGTCTGTCGGCCGTTTACGCCGGCTACTACACCGTGCTCTACCTGACCCGCTGGGAATGGCAGCGAGCCCTGATCTCCGCGGCCCTGCTCATCGTCGTCGAGGTCTTCCTCGCCACCGTCCTGCTGCTCACCCGCCTGACCCGCCTGGAGGATCGGCTGGAGCAGGCCGACGCCCGCATCGAGGAGGTGCGCAAGCGCCTCGAACAGACCCGTGACCCGGTGCCGAACCGCTTCAACTGGCTTGCCGCCGTCGACCGTACGGAGCTGAACGGCACCCACCGCACGTTCGTCTTCGTTCCCGTGCTCATGGTGGCCGGCGCGGCCCTGTCCGGGCTTGCCCTGGTCATCCAGAAGGTGGCCGGAGCCACCGCGCGGCCGGGCGCCGAGCGGTGGCTGGCCGGACGCCTGACGGCGCTGACCGCCCCGCCGATCACCGCGACCGTCCCCTTGGAGAACCGCCCGGCCGTACCGCCGGCCCGCACCGGCCGGAAGGCGCTCGCCGTCGCGACGGCCGTCGGAGGCCTGCTCCTGGTGCCCCTGCTGTGGTCCGCCCTGGCGGACGCGACCCAGACCCGGCCCGAACCGGCCCCCGGCGTGGGGAGCACCACCATGGTCTTCCGGGTCGAGACCCACGGCGACCAGAGCCCCCAGGCCGTCCAGCTCGCCGCGACCGACCTCTGGGAGACCTGCCGCCGATCCACCGCCGCCCAGAACGACAACGCGCAGCTGGACCACATGCGGGACGGTGTCTACGCCGGTGTCATCCGTCCCGCCCTGCCGCCGCACGACGTGATGCGCCTGCGTGGCTGCCTCCAGGATGCCAACACCAATCGCACCAGCGCCGTCGTCCTGGGCGAGGGACAGGCCGAACAGCGGAGCTGAACATCTGTCATTCCTGAAGGGGCGGTGTACGTCAAGCGCCCCGTTTCCGGCTGTTATGCGAGGTTCTGGGCAGGTGGTCAGCCCGCCGCCGGGGAGACGGTGACGGCGGGTGTCTGGAGTGGTTTGCCGGGGATGCGGTTGTGGTGTCGTTGTTCTCCAGCCCTTGACGGGGTGACGGCGGTCACGTCCCGCGAGGTGGTGCAAGCGATCATGCGCTCCGCCCTCCGGTGCCTGGCTCGCGACGATCTCCCCGTCGGCGCGTCACGCGAAGTGCCCGGTCAGACGCCGGGAGTGCCCCAGCCGGTCGAAGTGCCCGGCGTGACCTGCGAGTTCCGGTCCGTTGATCGGCTGCACCACCCGGCGGGATGCCATCGTGACGGCAGGGCCGTGCTCGGCTGTCGGTCATTCCTTCGCCGCGTGGGGCCGCATGGAGCGGTGCGACGTGCGGCAGGCGGGGGCAATCAAGACCGCGACCGCGCCGTGCAGGGGGTCAGACAATTGCCCGACCGCGCGCCTGCAGCGCCCGAACCAGCCGTAGGTGGCCTTCAGTACCACGTCCGGGTGGCTTCCGGCCTGCTCGATCTGCAGGCCTGGGGCAACTGGGTCGTTGAGGATGCGTGCCGCGCTCAGCTGGATACCGTCGTCTGTCTGACGCACGATCACCGACCGTTTGCGGTACAGGTCGACATCGACGTATCGGTGTCCTTCGTACTCGCTCACCATGGGCCCCTCCTGCGCCGTGCCACAGTGGCCACCTGGGGCTTGCCCAGGACCTCCACGGGGACGGGGCCGCGCCCCTTCATCGCATCAAGAGTTGTGGTTCGGGTGACGCTTGATCAGGCAGTAGTGGATTCCGAACCTTCGACCAGGACGCCGGTCTCGAACTTGGCGCCCCCGCGGACCAGGGCGACGAGACGCGCTCCGGTGGCCGCGTGCCAGCGGGCCTGGGCGGATTCGACGAACTTGAACACCACCGCGAGGGCGGCGATCGCCCTCGTGAAGAGCACGCCGTACGGACTGGCCGCCGGTCTGCGGACGACCGGCCTGAGCCGTGCCCACCGGGTCGCCCCACGCCTTGAGGCCGGCACCGCATGGGTCAACGACTGGGCCATGCGGGACCCCGCCATGCCCTTCGGCGGCGTCAAGCAGTCCGGCCACGGGGGGGGAATCCGGCCCGGAGGCACTGGAGGCGTACACCAAGACCAAGTCGGTCGTCGTCCCCCTCGCGTGAGCGGCTCCGGGCGCTGCCACCGCCACATCGAGCATCACGGCAGCGACTGCGCCGTCAGGGCCGGACAGCCGCGTTGGAAGCGGCGGTGCCACGGCCCGGCAGACCCCCGCACACGCCGAGGCGGACTTCACGTCGACACCCCGTCAGGTCAGCGGGAAGAACGTTCCCGGGTCTGTGGGTTGTCAGGCCGTGGCCGCGTGCATTTCCCACATCAGCACCTCGGCGCCGTCGGGGCCCGCGGTGATGCGCTGGCCCTCCGCGCCGGTGATGCGGACCGCGTCACCGGTGGCCAGGGGGCCTGTCCCCTCCAGCTCGGCGCTGCCGCGGGCGAGGAAGAGGTGGGTGAAGGGGGCGGTGACGATCGGGAGGGTCTCACCGGGGCGGATGCGGCCGACGTGCAGGGCGGCGTGCTTCTGCCGGATGCCGATGGCGCGCTGATTGTTGTGCTCGGGCATGCCGGAGGCGAGGGTCGTCCAGCCCCCGCGGGCGAGTTCGTCGTTGATGTCGAGCTGCTCGTAGCCGGGCTTGATGCCAGCCTCGTCGGGGACGACCCACATCTGGATGAAGTGGACGGGGTCCTGGTGGGCGGGCTCGCCGGTGAGGGTCCAGGAGTCGTTCTTCTCGCTGTGGAGGATGCCGGCGCCGGCGCTCATCCGCTGGGCGAGGCCCGGGTAGATCACCCCGTTGTGGCCTGTCGAGTCCTGGTGGACCAGACCGCCGTCGAGCACCCAGGTGATGATCTCCATGTCGCGGTGGGAGTGGGTGTCGAAGCCGGTGCCCGGCGCGACGACGTCGTCATTGGAGACCAGCAGCAGTCCGAAGTGGGTGTTCTTGGGATCCCAGTGGTGGGAGAACGAGAAGGAGTGGTGGGAGTCGAGCCAGCCGGCGCGGGTGTGGAAACGTTCGCCGGCGCGGTGGATGTCGAGGGCGGAGGCCATGGCGTTGTCCTTGTCGTCGGTGGGGGCGGGCCATCAGACCGCACGCATAGTTGAACGTTATACCAATCTGCGGGCGCGGTTATTCCCGCACCGCCGGAGCCGTGGGTGCCCGAGGTGGTTTACGGTTCAACCAGTATGGTTTACGGTTCAACCACCACCCGATGAGTGTTCCGCACTAGGGCGAAAGCTGTCATGGGCATCTTCAACCGACATCGCGCACAAGACACCAAACGAACGGAGACCACAGCTGTGAGCACCCCCGTCAAGCTCGCCGTCATCTACTACTCCTCCACCGGCACGGTCGCCACGATCGCCAAGGAGATCGCCGAGGCCGCGGAGAAGGCCGGCGCCGAGGTCCGCCTGCGCAAGGCCGCCGAGCTGGCCCCCCAGGCCGCGATCGACTCCAACCCCGCCTGGGCCGCCAACGCCACCGCCACCGCCGACATCTCCGTTGCGACGCCCGACGACTTGGAGTGGGCCGACGCGGTGATCTTCGGTTCCCCCACCCGCTTCGGCAACGTCGCCTCGCAGCTCAAGCAGTTCATCGACACCCTCGGCGGCCTGTGGGCCCAGGGCAAGCTGGCCGACAAGGTGTACAGCGGCTTCACCTCAACTGCCACCGCCCACGGCGGCCAGGAATCCACCCTCCTCGCGCTGTACAACTCCGTCCACCACTTCGGCGGCATCGTCGTGGCCCCCGGCTACACCGACCCTGCCAAGTTCGCCGACGGCAACCCGTACGGCACCTCTCACATCGACGCCCAGGGCAACAACCCGGTCGACGACACCACCCGCAACGCCGCCCGCGTCCAGGCCGAGCGCGTCGTCAAGATCGCTTCCGGCCTCAAGGCCGGCCTCGCCGCCGCCTGAGCCGGCCGCTTCTCCGGAAGCGCCCCAAGATCCGGTCCGTCGGCCGCACAAGGGGGTGCGGCCGACGGCCGTCACGGATCCCACAGATCCTCGCTCCGTCGGCAGACGGACGCCCGCCCGCCCTTTACCTGGCGTACATGCGGGTACTCCACCGCGAACCGCGCGTCGGACCCCATCCCCGGGTTCACGCCTGAGCGGGCACCGGGCGCCCGTGCTCACCGCTGCCCCGCCCGCGTGTCTGCACCGGCGCACGCAAGTGGGGTGCTGTGTGAGCACATCCTGCAGGAGCTCATCGGGGCGGAGGTGGCCGAGGCCATCGGTGCCGCCCCGGGCGGGCACTCCGACCGGCGCACGATCTGTCGCAACGGACATGGTGTCCGACTGCTGACCACGAAGGCCGGCGACCTCGATCTGAACATCCCGGAGGGGTGTTCTTCCTCGTGCTGCTGGAGCGTCGGCGGCGGGCTGATCGGGCAGTGTTCGGCACGCCAGGGAAAAGTTCCAGCCAGGGAACTACATCTGAGGTTCCCCCGTCATGCGGGAGGTGCTGATCAGCTGGTCAGCAGAGGTTGACGGGTGTTCAGATTCGTTGGTTCGGCCGTCGCCTGCTCGGCGTAGTACTTCTCCTCGAACTCGATCGGGCTGAGGAAGCCGAGCCGTTCCTGGATGCGGCGGGAGTTATAGAAGCCGTCGATATATTCGAAGAGCGCGAGGTTCGCCTCGGCCCTCGTGGTGAAGGTGCGGCCACGGAGGCCCTCGGTTTGATGAGCATCCAGAGGTTCTCCGCGAGGGCGTTGTCGTACGAGTCCCCGACGGACCCCATGGATGCTTCAACTCCCGCTCGTAGCAGCCGGGTTGTGAGCTTGATGGATGTGTACTGACAGCCGTGGTCGGCGTGATGGATGAGCTTGCCGGGCTCGACCTCACGGGACGCGAGCGCGTACTCCAGGGTGGTCAGGACCAGGTCGGCGTCCGCGCGGGCAGAGGTCTCCCACGCGACCACCCGGCGGGAGAAGGCGTCCCGGATCGCAGAGAGCCACAACGGTCCCTCGCCGGTGGAGATCATCGTCAGGTCGGTGACCCACAACCGGTTCGGCGCCGGTGCGGTGAAGTCCCGGTTGATCAGGTCCGGGGCGAGCGTGGCCGTGGGATCGCGGCGCGTGAAGCCCTTCCGCCGCGGGCTGATCCCTGCGATGTCGGCCTCGCGCATCAGCCGCTCGACCCGCTTGCGGCCCACGCGCGTGCCCTCGCGTCTGAGGACGGCGTGCACGCGCGGCGAGCCGTAATTGCCGCCGGACTCCGCGTGGATCTCCTTGATCCGCTCGGTCAGTTCGACGTCGCGGCGCCGCCGTTGGCACGGTTCCTTCTCCGCGCGGCGCCAGCGGTAGTAGGTGGAGGAGGGGATGTGCAGTTCCCGCAGGACGCACTCGACTCCCAGACGGGGATGCTCGTCAACGAGCGCCGTCACCTGGGCCGGGTCGGGTCGAGCTGCGCCGCGAAAAAAGCCGAGGCCGTCCGCAGCACGTCGTTGGCCCGCTTGAGCTGGGCGTTCTCCTTGCGCAGGGCTACGAGCTCGGCCCGCTCGTCGGTGGTGAGACGGTCGTCGCGCTCGCCGCCATCGGCCTCGGCCTGCCGGATCCAGCCGCGCAGGGCCTCGGGATGCACACCGAGATCGACGGCCAGCTTCTTGATCTGCGGCTTCGGGTCGGAGGTCCGGTACATCCGCACCGCACGCTCACGCAACTCCAGCGAGTACTTTCTGGGGGCGGCCATGGTCGATGTTCCTCTCATGAGAACCATCTGACCCTCTGTCAACACACTCCGCATCTCGGGGGAACCTCAATCCGATCGCGCGATCCGGGTTGGCCACGACCAGGAACAGTTGGCTGAGCCAGTTCCGGAGCCTGGACACGGACCAGAAGATGCAGCCAGTGTTGTCCGCGCGTCGCCGGATTGCCCGCTGTGTGACGTCGCGACGGGATGGGGAGCCGGCAGAGGAAACTCACTTTGAGTCGTGGAACTGGCAGTCCGTCCTCAGCCGACCGGAGCGATCAAGGCTTCCGTTGACACTTTGGTCCCAGAAGCAGCGGGGTACGGGCCTGCGGCCTGTGGACATGCGCCAGATATCGGCCGCCACGTGGTCTCTGCCTTCGGCCACATCGAGAGACCGCAGCGTATTCACCTAGTCTGTACGGGAGTTGGAGCGAAGGACCACGACACGGGAGTCGTCCGGAGCCACGGTGAACATGCGGGGTACGCCGAGGGTGAACCGCTGGATCCGGATGCGCCGTTGGTGAAGGAGCAAGACCGGGTCGTCATCCCCGGACCGTATTGGCCATGCGCCTCCTTGTGAGGCTGTGCGCCGATCGATGCGCGCGTACGGATAGTCATGATCGCTAGCGCATGGTGGGTGCGAACGGGCAAAGAACAAGGCCCTCAGTGCGATCGGCTTCCCAACCAACAACGCGCTGAAGGCACAACCCCAGGCGAACCCGGAAGGTGATGCGGATGACCGTACCTCAGTGTGGGCATGCCCCGACGGGGGCTGGGCACATAGCGCGAGCGAGTGGCACAGGGGCGTGATCATCGTGACCGTCACGGTGATTGTGACGGTGTGCGCCGGGCTGAGCCCCGAATGGATCACGGCTGCCGCAGCCCTGCTCGCGGTTTTGGCTGCGCCTGACCGGCGGTAGGCACTGCGGAGCGCCCCGCCGGCGTTGCGGGGCACTCCGCCGTCTGCCTCACCGGGCGATCAGCACGCAGCCCTGATGACCAGGGAATCCCCGCCGGAGCGGCGGCTCGGCCTGGGCATTCACGAGATCGCTGACAGAACCGTGATTTGGGCTGGTGCCGGTCCGTCCCGTACGAGTGCCCGCGCCGGCGCTGGTCCGTGCTGTCCCTGGTAGACCGCATAGAAGCCCGAACGTCCTGTACACAACCGCAGCCCGTACGACGCGGCCGACGAACGATCGTCCGTGGCCGATCCGTACGGAGCCGAGGGTCCAGAACGGATCTTGAACAGGATGTACACCAAGGCCAGCACGACGAGCACGTTCACGAGGCTGTCGCGTGCCGAGCCGAAGAGGCCGGTGTTCTCGGGGGGCAGGAACACGCGGATCGCGACGATCAGGGTCATCGACTGCGCGACTTGGATCGCCAACAGTCCAGCGAAGGTCTTCCACCACCAGCGGGCCACGCCCTCTGAAAGCACACGTGGCCCCGGGCGCGTGGTCACCGGGTACCGGTACGCGGCGTGAGGTGTGGCGACGCGTATTCGAGCCCACGACTTTCCGCCTTTGCGATGCACCGCATCTGACGCCGCGAGCTGATACTCAAAGATCACCCGGACAGGGCCGGGGTTCGGGAGAAGCCCCGTTCATGACTCCGTGCTGTTGGCCTCTCTCAGCACGCGCATCGCATTGGCGAGTTCTTTGGCTCGCTTCTCCCCCAGGGGCGCCAGAACGCGTTCCCTCAGGATGTCGGCACAGGCTGCGCGGGCACGTTCGGCAAGCCTGCGCCCCTTGGCGGTCAGGGTGACATAGGTCACCCTCCGATCGGTCTCGCACGGCTCACGTTTGATCAGCCCGGCCGCTACGAGCCGATCGGCGACTTTGGTGAACCCCCCACTGGACAGCGCTACCTCCCGGGCCAGCTGGGTCATCGGCTTCCGGCACCCTTGGGTGCGGACTAGGCGCAGGAGGATGTCGAAGGACGCGGGCGTAAGAGCGAAACGTTCGGCGATTTCATTCATGAGCTTGCCATTGGTCACAAGGTAGCCCTCGATGACCAACCCCCACCACGTCACTATCTCGTCGTCGTCCACCGCCGCGCGTGCGGCCTCCGGATCGTGCTGGACGTTGCTGGACATCCTCGCTCGCTCTCCGCTGACTGTGCCTTGCCGGGTTCAGCGTACCCAATGTCTCACGCGAGAGTATTTAGCTAGCGAAACCAAAACGTGGTCGTCGTTGCGTATGGGCACTTCCGGTCGCGACAGCCACTCGCGGGAGCGGCCGTGCACCAGCCGTCGGCTGCGCCATCACGCTGAGACCGGCCTCGATGCCTCGTCTCGCATGGGGCGCCGACACGTTGGGGCTGGGCACGATGCACACTTCCCTTTCGGATCATCCAGGGCACGAGAGAAGTGCGGATTGGGTTCTTCTGCAGCGAGTTGGGAGTGCCGGTCGCGTTGGGTATCCCGACGAAGGCCTTCCTGTGGTCTTTGTCGCAGGTGGTCGGTGCCGCCTCCCAGTCGCGGGCCTCGGACGTCGATCACGCTCGGCGTGCGGTTCAAGGGCTGCGATTACTTTGATGCCTGGGTGACCGGACAGGTCAGCGGCATCGTCCACGTGTACTCCCTGCTCCACCGCGACCAAGCATCTGAGATCGAGGTCCGCGAACGGCTGGGCAATTCGGGCCCTTGGGTGTAGGGCCGCACCAGGCGCGGCCCTGCGGCGGAGAGCGTTCGGGGTCAATGGGGTCAATGTCCGGGCACCCCGTGCGGCGCCAAGCACCCCTGGGGGCGGTCGGGCCTCCTCGTGGCATCCGTGTTCGGCGTCGGAATCCATGTCGGCAGGTACCTCTCACCTCGATCCATGATCGTCAAAAATTAAATCTCTTGTGTGGAAATATCTCGCTCGCAAGAGGTATTGATGATGTGCACAGGCCGGGTCGGAACCAACCGCCCGGCAGCGTCAAGGGAGGTCGTCATGTCAGCGGCCACCAATCGACTGTGGGGTCTGTTCGACAAGGCCCGGAACGCGTTCGGGCATCCCCCGGCCGAGCACCGTGCCACCGAACCCCCACATGCACATGAACACAGAGAGGAAGCCATCATGGTCAATATTTCTGAGGTCACCGCCGCTCCGAGCCCGGACCTGCTGACGCCGGACAACTCGGTGATGCTGTTCGTGGACCACCAGCCGCAGATGTTCTTCGGCACCGGAAGCGGCGACCGCGGCGCGATCATCAACGCCACCGTGGGTCTGGCCAAGGCCGCCAAGGCCTTCAACGTCCCCACCGTGCTGACCACGGTCGCCGCCGAGTCGTTCTCCGGCCCGCTGCTGCCGCAGCTCGCCGAGGTCTTCCCCGGCCAGGAGATCATCGACCGCACCACCATGAACGCGTGGGAGGACAGCGCGCTCGTAGAGGCCATCAAGGCCACGGGCCGCACGAAGATCATCCTGTCGGGTCTGTGGACCGAGGTGTGCCTGGTTCTCCCGGCGCTGTCCGCGCTCGGCCAGGGCTACGAGGTCTACGTCGTGACCGACGCCTCCGGCGGTGTCAGCCCGCTGGCCCACGAGCACGCCATCCAGCGCATGATCCAGGCCGGTGCTGTCCCGGTCACCTGGATCCAGGTCCTGCTCGAGCTGCAGCGTGACTGGGCCCGCGGCGAGACCTACGGCGCGGTCATGGAGATCGTCAAGGAGCACGGCGGCGCCTACGGCCTCGGCGTCGTCTACGCCCAGTCGGTCATCGGCGCCCACGCTGCCGGCTGACCCCTGTCTCACTGCCCCAACGGGTACAGCGGGGCGGCTGCCAGGCCTCCACCCAAGCAGGAGGAACCGCCGCCCCGCCCACCGATCGAACCGGGCAACCATTCCAAGGAGTCACCGTGAACAGTGGCGAACCAACAAGCCACAGCTCCCGGAACCGGCACGGCCGCAGTGATGTTCTGCCGGTTGTGCTGACCGTGCTGACTGTTGTAAGCGGCCTGATCGATGCCATCAGTTATCTAGGCCTCGGACACGTCTTCACCGCGAACATGACCGGCAACGTCGTCATCCTGGGCTTCGCCGCGGTCGGAGCCCCTGGCTTCTCCGTGGCCGGGTCCCTGGTGTCACTGGGGGCGTTCATGGCCGGAGCCGTAGGCGCCGGCCGCCTCGAACTCGCGATGCGTCAACGACCGCGCCACCACTGGGTCCGCACCGTCCTCGTCCTGGAGGCGCTGCTGCTGGCCATAGCCACCGTGATCGCCTTCACTGCTCCCGCAGGCAGGCTGTACGAGCTGATCGCGCTCATCGCGCTGGCCATGGGCATGCGCAACGGCACAGTGCGCAAGCTCGCGGTGCCGGACATGACTACCACGGTGCTGACCTTGACCATCACCGGCCTGGCCTTCGACTCCTCGCTCGCGGGGGGCACCAACCCGCGCGTCGGCCGCCGGATCACCGCTGTCCTGGCCATGCTGGCCGGCGCGCTGGCCGGCGCCTGGCTCGTCCTGCACCACGGCCTCGGATGGCCTCTCCTCGCCAGCACGACTGCCGTCGCCGCCACCGCACTTGCCGTGCGGCCCGCTCCCGCCGCGGAGCCGGACGCGGCCTGAACAAGCCGTAAGCCGACCGGCTCACCGGACGCCAACCGCCCGATCCTGCCCGGCCGGACCCGATTGCTGCCCATGAGCAGCAGAACTCGACATACAACGATGGAGGTGGGCTGGATGCCTACAATGCCTGTTGCTGGTCTGACACCCGAGGCCGTCGCCAGTGCGGCCGACGTGGTAGTGCGTAACGCCAAGGTCTACACCGGTGATCCGGGTCGACCGCAGGCGAGCGCGGTGGCGATCAAGGACGGCAGGGTCACCGTCGTCGGTGACGATGCCGAGATGGTACCCCTGGTCGGCGCGCATACCCGGGTCGTGGACGCGTTGGGCCGGCGCGTGGTGCCGGGCCTGAACGACTCCCATCTGCACGTCATCCGCGGCGGCCTGAACTACGTGCTGGAGCTGCGCTGGGACGGTGTGCCCACCCTGCGTCAGGGCCTGGCGATGCTGCGCGAGCAGGCCGCCCGCACGCCCAAGGGCCAGTGGGTCCGCGTGGTCGGCGGCTGGTCGGCGGACCAGTTCGCCGAGCGGCGTCTGCCCACCGTCGCGGAACTGAACGCCGCCGCCCCCGACACCCCTGTCTTCGTCCTGCACCTGTACCAGTCGGCCATCATGAACCGGGCCGCCCTGCAGGCGGCGGGCTTCACCAAGGACACCCCCGACCCCCGCGGCGGGCAGATAGTCCGCGGTCACGACGGCGAACCCACCGGCATGCTGCTGGCCGCCCCCAGCGCCCTGATCCTGTACTCCACCCTCGCCAAAGCTCCGACTCTGCAGGGTGAGGACCTCAAGACCTCCACCCGCCACTACCTGCGCGAACTCAACCGGTTCGGCCTCACCTCCGCCATCGACGCGGCCGGCGGCTTCCAGAACTTTCCCGACAACTACGGCACCGTCATCGACCTGGCCAAGGCCGGCCAACTCTCGCTGCGCATCGCCTATCACCTGTTCCCGCAGACCGCTGGACAGGAGATCGCCGACCTGCAGCGATGGATCGAGATGGTGCGCCCCGGCGACGGCGACGAGTGGCTGCGGCTCAATGGCGCGGGCGAGAACCTGATCTGGTCGGCCGCGGACTTCGAGAACTTCTCCGAACCCCGCCCGCAGCTGGGCGAGTACGAGGCCGAGTTCGAAAAGGCCGTACGGCTGCTGATGGAGAACGGCTGGGGCTTCCGCCTGCACGCCACCTACGACGAGACCATCCGCCGCAATCTGTCGGTCTTCGAGAAGCTGGCCGCCGAAGGCCTGTTCCCGGCCGACACACGGTGGCTGTTCGACCACGCCGAGACCGTCTCGCGCGAGAGCCTGGACCGGATTGCGGCACTGGGCGGCGCGATGTCGGTACAGAACCGGATGTCCTTCCAGGGTGAGGCGTTCGTACGCCGCTACGGCGCAGGCGCCGCCGCAGAAGCCCCTCCGATCCGCGCCATGCTCGACCGGGGCCTGACGGTCGGCGCCGGCACGGACGCCACCCGGGTGTCCTCCTACAACCCGTGGGTGGCGCTGCACTGGCTGGTGGCCGGCCGCACCGTCGGCGACCTGACGCTCTACCCGCCGCAGAACCGGGTCAGCCGGGAGACCGCGCTGGCGATGTACACCCAAAACGGAGCACGGCTGACCGGCGAGGAGAACGTCAAGGGCATCCTGGCGCCAGGCTTCTTCGGCGACCTGGCGATCCTGTCCGACGACTTCTTCTCCGTCCCCGAGCAGGACATTCCGCACATCGAGTCGCTGCTGACCGTGGTCGGCGGACGGATCGTGTACGCCACGGGCGAGTACGAGGGCTTGGACGAGCCGATCCCGACGATCAGCCCATTGTGGAGCCCGGTGGCGCACTTCGGCGGCTACCAGGCCACCGTCAAGCCCAGCATCTCCGGCGCCCGTCAGGCCGAACTCCTCGGTCAGGCCGTCGCAGAATCCGAGCAGCACCGTCAGTGGCGTGTGCAGCGAGGCTTCACCCCCGAAGCCAGCCCGGAGATCTTCGACGCCTGCTTCGTCCTCTGACCCACCCCACCCACCCGTTCATATCGTTAGAAGTCAGGAGGCTCGCCGTGGATGCCGGACTGCTCATCCTTCGACTGGCCATCGGCCTGCTGATCGCAGGGCACGGAGTCCAGAAAGTCAGCTTCCGCCTCAACGGCGGCGGGATTGCAGGCAGCATCGAGGAGTTCCGTCACGACGGTTTCCGCGGTGGGCGCCTGACCGCACTGGCCGCCGGCGGCGGCCAGATCGTCGGCGGCCTGCTGCTGGCCGCCGGGGCGCTTACCCCGCTAGCGGCTGTCACCGCCATCGGCGTGATGACCGTCGCGATCACCGTCAAGTGGCACAACGGCCTGTGGGTCCAGAACGACGGCTACGAATACCCCCTCGTCCTCGTGGTCACCCCCGCAGCCCTCACCCTGACCGGACCGGGCCGCTGGTCCGTCGACCACGCCATGGGCCTCACCCCCTGGGCCTGGTGGTGGGCCCTCGCCGCCACCGCCCTCGGGATCGCCAGCGGACTCCTCACCCGAGCACTCCTCGCACAACCCGCCGACCAGCGGCAGTAACGCGACATGGCCGGCCCGAGAAGCGTAAATACCATCCGGCCAGGGTGGTTGTGGCCGCACACCGATCCGGCCGCTGAGCTCGGCCTCGATCAGCGCCTGCAGCATCCGCACGGCGTAACGGCGTACGGTCTTGCGGTCCAGCCCGGTGCGGTCGCTGATCGCGGAGATCCTCATGCCATTCTCGTTCCAGCGGGCACGGACCTGCTGCTGAGCGCGCGTTTCCTCGGGTGGCGCGGCGGTACTGTCCGGCTCAGATTCGGGTTGCTTGAGGCAGGTGCGGTGGCGTCTGAGGTCTTCTCTACGGCGGTGGCGAGGTTGTGGAGCAGATGCCAGCGGTCCGCCATTCGTGGGATCCCGGACATCGCGCGGTTGGCGCCGTCGGCGAATGCGCCACCTCGGTCCCGGCAGACCATCTTCACGTGCCGATGATCTTGGAGCCAGGCGGCGAAGGTGTTCGCGGTGTGATCGGGCAGCACATCTACGGGGCCGGCGGAAAGCCATGTCCAGCAGGATGGCGCCGAATCTCCGGCCGCGGCGGAACGCGAACTCATCCACCCCCAGGACCTCCGTCCGGAATCGGCGGGACGTAAAGGCGGTGGATCAGCCGTAACGGCGTTGACCTGCTGACCGGGGCCGCCAGGTGGGCGGCAAGGCGTTCGCCGGCCCGGCCGCCGAGCGCCAAGGCGACTTGCTCCAGCAGGCGTTGCAGGCCGATAGGCAGCCGTCCGTACCGGAAGGTCAGCCGCTCGTCTTGGTCATCGCCGTCCGCGCCGCACTGGTGTGCTGCGCCCGGACGCTGACACTCGGACTGGGGGCGGGCCGACCCGTTCGCCCCTGTTGCACGGCGCAGCCCGTCAGCTGCCGACAGGATGCGGCCGGTGCGGCGTGCTTCGGGTCGCCTCGATGCACCCCCAGGGCAGGGCGGCGAGGACTCCATGAAACAGCCCACCGGCAAGTATGAGTTCGCGCGAATGTGCCAGGCGATCACAGCGCGACCGGCCCTTCATGGCAGCGAGTTCCGTCGCGGCGCCAGGCGGACGGTCGGCCCGGTGACGTACGCGCAGACGATGACGACGAGGGACGCGCAGCCAAGGGGAGGTGATCCAACGGTGCTGCCGATGAACATGGACGCCGCGCATACCCTGCGACCTCCGGGTCCCCGCAGTCCTAACAGACGCAAACTCTGGCTGTACCCACCCTCCTCATGGTTCAATATTCAATTACATGTTGGGTTTATCGAGTGGGGTCGCGGCATGACAGAACTCGGCGCGGCCGACGCGGACTCTGCGACAGTCCGGCGTGCGGGGGCTCGGGCCAGAGCAGCTCTGTCTACCGGCGCAGGAGGAAACACCTCCTACCGGGCAGAGTTCGCTTTGGCCCCACTCGTCTGGCTGGTCCCTCGCCTCAGTGGGCCAGGCGCCCCAACGCCATCGCGAAGCTGGCTTGCTGTACCGGAACCGAAGGTCACCCGCAAGGGCCGGGACGCGCAGCCGGGCGTCCGCAGTGGGGCTCCGACTCTGCATGTCGGTCAGGATGCGCCTGCGCCTGGCCATCGAGTGCACGCGTTGCATGCGCAAGGATCCTGCACGATCAGCGCACCTGCTGCACAAATGACGCATCCGTTGCCGGGACAGCAAGGAAAGCTTCGACTGGTTGGCTTTGCTGAGCGAATGGGTCGCTATTGCGGGCCGTTGGCGCCGAGCGTCGCAGCGTCACCAAATTCAGGGAGCCCCTGTGGAGAGAATCGAACCGACCATATTTGACGCGCAGCAGTCTCTGCGTTCTTTCAACAGTGCGGCGCGCTGGCTCAGCGAGCGGGTCGGGCAGGAATTTCGACGCGAGAGCGGCATGTGGCAGATCCACTACGAGATGCTTTCTTGGCTGTCGGAAGCTCCTGAGGGGCAACTGGGCTTGACCAAGCTGGCTCGGCGGATGGGGATATCAACAAGCCGACTATCCCACCTGGTGGACCGCGCACAGGAGCACGGCTGGGTGGAGCGTGCACCGGATCCTGTCGACCTTCGTATCGTCCTCGCCAGGCTGACCGACGCAGGAAAAGATGCCCTGCGCGCGGCAACTCCCCTCCAACTCGCATGTGTGCGCTCTCGCCTCATCGAGCGTCTCACCCCTGCCCAGGTGGAGCAGCTGCGCGAGATCAGTGAGGCACTGATCGGCCGGTCGGCCAACAGCACGAAGGCGGACAGTGCAGAGTCGGGACACGCGGGCATTTCGTTGCTTCCCTTTGCCGCACCCCAGTGAGCCTCTTTCATCCTGTGCCGTGGGGGTGAAATGGGCTGGTCAGATGTGGTGATGTGGCGAAGCCCCTCGTCGTTGGTGTGGTGATCTCACTCAACACGCCGACGGCCGGGGGGCTTCGTTGGGACTTCGTCATCGTCGACGGCACGCTCATCCCTACCGACCGTATCGCCGCGGACCAGCCGTACTACTCGCAGAAGCACAAGCAGCACGGCATGAATGTCCAGGTCGTCGCACGCCCGGACGGCACCCCGCTGTGGTTCTCCCGCGCGACACCGGGCCGCACGCACGACCTGACCGCGGCCCACGCGCACGGCATCGTCCAAGCCTGCCTCACCCGGCAGATCCTGGTCCTGGCCGACCGGGCCTACCAGGGTGCCGGCGCCACCTTCCGCACCCCCTACTACCACCACAACGAACAGCCCAAGCACTACCAGCAGTTCAACCGTGACCATGCCCGGCTGCGAGCTCCGGGAGAACGCGCCTTCGCACAGCTGAAGTCCTGGCGGCTGTTACGGCGAGCCCAATGTTCAACCCGGCGTATCGGCACCATCGTCCGAGCCATCCACACACTCATGACCTGCGACCATTCAGGATGAAAGAGGTTCACTGAGACCACCACACCCTCCCGAACGTGTGCCACGGCCGCCCTGCCGCGCACACCATCCGTGAACTCCTCGCCCGCGCAACCGACCTGGACTCGGCACACATGGTGAATGTCCACCTCACAGCAATGCCAACGGCACCCACGACGCATGCGCCACCGTCGGCCGACTCCAGGACCCACGCGCCCGACGACCCGGCCGAGTCCGACAAGCCCTCCTCCGGCACACGCCCAGGCAACCCGTGGTCCCCCGCTGTCGGCTGACACATGGTCAACCCCCGTATCGACCCGCAGTGGAACATCCGTGCACCCCCGCCGACGGAGCCGGTCCGTGTCTGACGGGGGTATCCGACGGGCCGATGCGTTACGCGCCCAACAGGGGCAGCGGAGCGAAGGTGTGTCCCTCCCAGAGTCGACGGGCGGCCTCCTCCGGGTACGCGGCGACCGCCGGTTCGGTGTCGAGGACTCGGACGAGACGCTGCTCGGGGTCGTACGCGGGCCAGCCCGGGTCTCCCGTGGCGGCGAAGGCCGTCCAGGCGGACCGGAACCGGGCGGAGAGGGCCTCGGTCTCCGGCGACGGAACGGGCCCGGTGAGCATGGCACCGAGGCCTCCGTAGACGCCGAAGGTCAGCGGCACGTCCAGACCGTGACAGGCTCCGAGAGCCCCGCCGCCGGCGGGGGCCGGGAACGTCAGCTCGTACACGTGCGCCCGGCCTCCGCCCGCCACCTGAGCCTCCGCCAGGTGCAGCGACGGCATCCGGAACAGCCAGTCGGACTGCACCAGTTCGAACAGGTACTCCGCCGAGGCGTCCGGGAACGCGGCACGATAGGCCCGCTCGCTCTCCGGCACCGGCCCGAACAGGCCCAGCGCCAGCGACGCCAATCCCTCGTCCACCTGGCCGATGAGACCACCGAGCATGAGGAAGAGGCGGAATTCGTCCCGGTTGTGACCGACGATCAGCTCCACGTCCTGTGCGGCTCCACCGGCGAGAGCCTGCCACGGTGCGGCAGGCAGGACTTCGCCGTCGACCACGGGCGAGAACGGGGTCGGGGTGAGAGCGACCGCTCCCCAGCGCTCCACGTAGCCCCTCATCCGGGAACCGAGTGCGGCTCCCGCCTCGGGCAGTTTGCGCGGGTCCACACCGGACAGGTCCTCGACCGTCGGCCGCAGCCCCAGCCCGCCGGCCAGCTCCTCGGCAATGTCCGCGGCCAGCGCGCCGGAGAAGAACGTGCCTGGGACGCTCTGGGCGATCGCCCGCCGGAACAGACCCCGGGCTCGCGGCATGACCATCAGCGCGGCGATGGACCCCGCACCGGCCGACTCGCCGAAAACGGTGACCTGGTCGGGGTCACCACCGAAGGCGGCGATGTTCTCGCGCACCCACTCCAGTGCCGCCACCTGGTCGAGCAGCCCGCGGTTCGCGGGAGCACCCTCGATCAGGGCGAACCCCTCGATGCCGACTCGGTAGTTGAGGGTCACCACGACCACCTGACCGTCACGGGAGAGACGGCTGCCGTCGTAGGCCGGGTCGTCGGCGGAGCCGAACTTGTACGCGCCGCCATAGATCCACACCATGACCGGCCGTCGTGCGCCCGGATCCGCTTCCGGCGTCCACACATTGACCGTCAGCCAGTCGTCACCGGCCGGCACGCCACCGGGCGGAGCCGCCTCGGGGCCCATCGTTTCCTGGGGAGGCGGCGGCCCGAACGCGAACGCCTCTCGCACACCGTCCCATCCGCCCACCGGTCGCGGCTCGGCGAAGCGCGCCTCGCCCATCGGCGGCAGCGCGTACGGGATGCCGCGGAAGACGTCCAGGTCACCCTCACGACGGCCACGGACCGCGCCCGCAGCGGTCGCGACCTCACAGAACTGGTTCTCGCTCATACCGGCCCATCCTGCATCGACATTATTGAACTATCAAACATCCATGAGCGGGAATGCACCGGAAGCGTGGCGCAGCACCATTGACACTCACCCCGTCCGACCCGAGACTCATGGCCAGCCCATAGTGAAGCATGTTTCACCAGGCGAACAGCTCTCCTGTTTCAGAGCGCCCCACATCTCCAAGGACGAAGATGAACTCCTCCCCCGCGCCGACCGCGTCCTGCCCCCCACGGCACACGTTCCGCACGGTCTTCCCGGTCCTGGCCCTGTGCTGGCTGGCCGTGTTCTTCGACGGCATGGACGTCAACATCTACGGCGCCGTCATGCCGCACATGCTCGACGACCCCTCGCTCGGGCTGACCCCCGCCACCGCCGGCACCATCGGCAGCTGGACCACGTTCGGCATGCTCATCGGCGCGCTCACCGCCGGAAACCTCACCGACTGGCTGGGCCGGCGGATGATGCTGGTGGCGAGCGTGTCGCTGTTCTCCGCCGGCTCGGCGATCTGCGCCGTGGCCCCGGGCATCGGGCTGTTCGGAGCGGGCCGGTTCGTCGCCGGTCTCGGCCTCGGCGGGCTCATGCCGCTGTGCCTGGCGATGGTGATGGAGTTCGCGCCGCCTCGCAAGGTCGCCCTCACCACCGGCCTGCTCATGACGTCGTACCACTTCGGAGGCATGGCGGCCACCGGCCTCGGCCTGAGCCTGGCTCCGGCGGCCGGCTGGCGCTGGGTGTTCTGGGCGGGTGTGCTCCCCGCCGTGATCGCCGTACCGCTGCTGCTCAAGCTGCTGCCCGAGTCGCCCGGTGTCCTGCTGGCGCGCGGCGAGCGTGAGAAGGCGGATGCGGTCGCGGATCGGTACGGTCTCGTCCGCCCCACCCCGGTCGAGGCTCCTGCCTCCGGTGCGGCCGGTCGCCTCGCCGCCGTGCGCGCACTGTTCCACCCGCGGTCGCGCTGGGCGACCCCGCTGCTGTGGCTCGCGTCTTTCAGCGGACTGCTGCTGGTGTACGGCGTGAGCACCTGGCTGCCGCAGATGATGCGCGCCGAAGGCTACGGCCTGAACTCCTCCGTCAGCTTCCTCATGGTCATCAACGCGGGCGGCATCGTCGGCCTGCTCATCGCCGGCCGCACCGCCGACAAGTTCGGCGCGGTGCGCGTGTCTGCGATCTGGTTCGTCCTGACCGCCGCCGGAGCCCTGCTGCTCAAGTCCCACCTGCCGCTCGGCGTCACCTACGTCGTGGTCGCCATCACCGGGGTGTGGCTGTTCAGCGCCCAGGTCATGGTCTACGCGGCCACCGACACCGTCTACCGCGACAGCGAGCGGGCGGCGGGGCTCGGCTGGGTCACCGGAGTCGGCCGCACCGGTGCGGTCGTCGGCCCCTGGCTGATCGGCCACCTGGCCACCAGCGGCAACCAGAGCTGGGGGTTCACCACCTTCGCCCTGGCCGGACTCGTGGGCGCCGTCGCCATCTCCCTGGTGCCGCTCGCCCAGCGGATCACCCGGAGCAACAGCCCCACCCCTGCACCCCTCGCGGCGGCCACGGCCGACGCCGCGGACAGCTGACGCACCGTTCCCCCTCTCAGGCACGCACTCACTCCAACCCCCACACGAAATGGAGTCAGCATGTTCCTGCGTACCCGGTCCCCCCTGGGACGTCTCCCCCGCGCCCTGGCGGTGGCAACCGCGGCCCTGGCTCTGATCACCACCGCCGGGGCGGCCGCCCCTTCCCCCGCACGGGCGGCCGCCACTGACGTGGAGGTCACCAAGGACCTCGCCTACGCCCCGGCCCAACCGCCCGGCACCCAGGGCCATCTGCTGGACCTCTACATCCCCCGCTCCGACCGACCGCTCCCGCTGGTGATCTTCACCAGCGGTTCGGGCTGGCTCGCCGACAGCGGACGGCAGGGTGCCGACAAGGTCGCCGCTCAGCTCAACCCGCACGGATACGCCGTCGCGGGGGTGGCGATCCGCTCCAGCGGACAGGCGCAGTTCCCGGCCCAGTTGTACGACATCAAGGGCGCCATCCGCTGGCTGCGCGCGAACGCGGGGACCTATCACCTCGACCCGACCAGGTTCGTGATCATGGGCGACTCGTCCGGTGGCTGGACCACGGCGATGGCCGCCGTCACCGGAGACATCCCGGCGCTGGAAGGCGATGTCGGACCGCAGGGCCCGTCCAGCTCCGTCCAGGCGGCCGTCCCCTTCTACCCGCCGACCGACTTCCTGCAGATGGACGCGCACATGCCGGACAACTGCCGTGAGTTCAACTCGGCGTTCGGCCTGACGGACTGCCATTCCGACGCCCGGTCCCCGGAATCCCGGTTGCTCGGCTGTACCATCACCGCCTGCCCCGGTACAGTCGCCGCCGCGAACCCGCTCAGCTACATAGGCAAGCGGCACACTCCGCCGTTCCTCATCCTTCACGGAAAGCGGGACTCCATCGTCCCGTACCACCAGAGCAGCATCCTGTACGACAAGCTCGCGGCCTCGGGCGACGACGCACGTCTGCTCTCCTTCCCCGCGGCCGGACACGGCACGGACTTCGCGATGCTCAGCGACGACGCCACCCGGGAGGGCGCCTACGAGCAGACCGCCAAGGGCGGACGGACCACGCCACCGCGTCCCGTCACACCGACCTGGCAGACCGTCATCACGTTTCTGGAGCAGAGCACCGCGGCCAAGTCCCACTGAAGCAACCAGAGTTCAGAGCACCAGACACCCGCACAGAACCGGGAGACATGGATGCGTCACTACTGGAAGCGATTACTGGCGGCCGGTGCCGTCACCTCACTGGTCGTGGTGGGAGGGCCGGTGGCCAGTCAGCCGGCGGCCCTCGCCGCGGCGAACACCACGGCGTGGCAGAACGGCGGGTTCGTCGTCGACACCCCCAACGTGGTCCGCCGGTCGAACATCGTGCTCGCGCGCGCGAACACCGCCGCGAGCGAGTTCGTCCCCCTGGGCAACGGCACGCTCGGCGTCGCCGCCTGGGCGGCGAACGGTTTCACCGCCCAGCTCAACCGCAACGACACCTTCCCCAACCGCAGATCGCCCGGCTGGGTCACCGTCCCCGGCCTCAGCAGACTCACCTCCGCCTCCGACTTCACCAGCCGACTGGACCTGTACGACGGGACGCTGTACCAATCCGGCGGCGGTATGACCTTGCGGGCGTACGTGCGGGCGGACACCTCGCAGCTCGTCGTCGACGTCACCGGCGCCGACCCGAGCAGCACGCAGACGGCGCAGGTGCAGCTGTGGAGCAGCCGTTCCCCCAGTGCGCAGGCCTCCGGCTCGGTGGCAACGTTATCGGAGGCATGGACCGACAGCGGTGTGTCCGGCGCCTCCGGACGGACCTTCGGGACGCTGGCCGGGATCAGCGCGGGCGGACGGGACGTCACCGCTTCCACGCCCGACTCCCGTACCGGGCAGGTGAGTTTCCGGCCCAACAGCGACGGGGCGTTCCGCGTCGTCGTGGCGTCCCCGGCCTGGACCGGCGGCGACGCGGTCAGCACCACGACAACCCTGCTCAGCAGCGATCTGACCCGTCCCTCCGCGGACCTCGCCGCAGGTCATCTCGCCTGGTGGCACGCCTACTGGAACTCGGTGGGCCTCATCAAGATCTCGTCCGCCGACGGCTCCGGCGAGTACTTCGAGAACATGCGCACCCTCTACCTGTACAACATCGCGGCCTCCAACCGCGGCGCCCTGCCCGGCAGCCAGGCCGGCGAGGCGAACCTGTTCAACCCGAGCCAGGACAGCCAGCCCTGGTACCCCGCGGGCTACTGGTTCTGGAACCTGCGCATGTACGTCCAGGCCAACATCTCGGCCGGCGCCTTCTCCCTCAACACCCCGGTCTTCGACCTCTACCGCACCAACATCGACGACATCGCCGCCTGGACCAGGGCCCACTTCCCCGGCAGGCAGGGGCTGTGCGTGCCGGAGACGATGCGGTTCAACGGCAACGGCTACTACGCCCCGGGGCAGGCGGAGAGCAACGCCTCCTGTGACTCGCTCATCACCCCGTCCTACAACTCCCAGACGGTCACCACGGGCGCCGAGATCGGCATGTGGATCTGGCAGACGTATCTGACGACCGACGACAGGTCCTTCCTGACGCGGTACTACCCGCTGATGAAGGGCGCCGCGCAGTTCCTGCTGTCGCACGCCACGACCGGGTCGGACGGTCTGCTGCACACCACCTCCAACGCGCACGAGACGCAGTGGGCGGTCAACGACCCGACGACGGACGTGACGGCGATGCGGGCCCTGTTCCCGGTCGTGGTGTCGGCGGCTCAGACGCTGGGCCTCGATGCCGACCTGGTCTCGGCTCTGCTCACCGCCATCCCGAAGATCCGTCCACTGCCCAGGACGGACACCGCGACCAAGACCCAAGTGCTCGGCCCGTCCTCCGACGCCTCCGGCACGAACTTGATCGCCCTGTCCGCCCAGCCGACAGCCACCCAGCACAACGCCGAGAACCTGGGGCTCGAACCGGTCTGGCCGTACGGGCTGATCGGGGACAGCGGCAACGACACCGACCTGGGCAAGAGGACCTTCACATACCGCAGTTACGTCACGCGGAGCGACTGGAGCTTCGACGCGCTGCAGGCCGCCCGGCTCGGTCTGGGAGACGAGATGCGCACCGCGATGACGGCCAACGTCGCCAAGTACCAGGTCTTCCCCAACGGCCTGGCCAGCTGGAACGCCCAGCCGCAGACACCGTATCTGGAGCAACAGGGCGTCAACGCGGCCGCGATCAGCGAGGGACTCGTGCAGAACTACGACGGGCTCCTTCGCATCGCGCCGGGCTGGCCCAGTTCCTGGGATGCCGACGGGACGGTGTACATCCAGCACAAGGGCAAGGCTCATGTGCAGATCCGCGGCGGGACGCTGGTGACGGTGGCGGTGCGGGCCGGCGCGAGCGGCGACATCACCGTACGCAATCCGTGGCCCGGCCAGAACGTCATGGTGGTCAACGGCTCCGGGGGGGACGGTGCTCTCCGGCCAGAACGGCGCCACGCTCACGATTCCCGCCACGTCCGGGACGTCGTACCTGATCCAGCGGCCCTCGGCCCCCACCACGTCTCTCCCCTTCGCCGCAGTGAGCGGAAGCCCCGCCACCACGCCGAAGAGCCTGGGCAGCAGGGTCATCGGCCTGTCCCCCTGAGATTCCATTTCACGGTCCTTCAATTATCACCCCTCGCCAAAATCTCCTCATTTCTCCATCACCACAGCGATCAGCTTTGGGTAAGATTAAAGCAATCGCCGTCGAGGTGATTCCTGCAGGCTTCCCAAACCTGCCGGCGAGAAAGAGAAAAGGACCTCTGAATGAAGCGTCAGGTCGTGAAACCCATCAAGAGAATCTGCATGGCAGGACTTCTCGCCATAGCCGCTCTCGCGCTCACGGGACCGACGGCGTCCGCCGCGGGGTGCGTGTACGACCCGGCGAACGGCGGGCGTTGCTCGATAGTCGAGCCTCCTGCCTAGACAGTGACTCCCGGCCTGCGACGAGAACCGATCTCGTCGCAGGCCGGGAGCCCTGCCGGAAATGCGCGAATTCATGAAAGAAATTGGGGCGAGAGTACGGATCGTGGCATTCCAGCGACAATCAGCACCGATTCGCGACATCGAGGATCGGATCGGCGGCCGTTTCGGAGAACCGATCAAGCCGCGCTTCTCCCCGTCAGCCCTGCACCGTCCTGAACAACCTGCCGGTCTCCTCGCCCGGGTCCTTCGGGACCGTGTATCCGGTCTCGTCCCTGATCTCGTCGAAGTGGTCCCGCACGTCCTCCATCGACAGGGCCGGATTGAAATAGCCGTCCGTTCTACCGACGAAGAACCGCGCGACGTGGCCGGCTCCCACCGTGTACATCTCGCCGGAGACGGGGCAGTCCTCGTGTGCCAGGTAGGCCACGACCGGGGCGACCAGCGCCGGATCGAGCCGGTCGACGAAGGACCTCATGCGTTCCACGGTCATGGCCTGCTCGGCACGATCAGGCTCTGACTCGGGAGCCTTCCCCTGCGCTCCGGTTCGCGTCAGGGACTGGGTGAGCATACGGGTGAGGGCGATCGGGGCCACAGCATTGGCCTTGATGCCGTGTGCGGCCCCTTCGGCGGCCAGGACGCGGGTGAGGCCGATCAGACCCGTCTTGGCGGCGCCGTAGTTGCTCTTGTCCGCCGTGCCCAGCACTCCGGCCGCCGAGATGGTGTTGATCACGCGGCCGTAGCCCTGTTCACGCATCAGGTTCCAGGCCGGCCTGGTGACGAAGAAGGCGCCCTTCAGGTGTACGTCGAGGACGGGATCGAGCAGGTCGGCCGTCATGTCGTGGAAGGGTGCGTCCCGCAGGATGCCGGCGTTGTTGACGACGATGTCCACGGTGCCGTAGGCGTCCTGGGCGGTACGGACGACGGCCTTTCCGCCCTCGGGTGTCGCCACGCTGTGCGTGTCCGCCGTCGCCTCACCTCCCAGATCGCGTATCTCCCGGGCAACGCTCTCGGCGGGGCCCTCGTCAGCGCCTTCGCCCGCCGTCGACCCGCCGGTGTCGTTGACCACGACCCGTGCTCCGCGCGACGCCAGCAGCAGGGCGTACTCCCGGCCCAGTCCGCCGCCCGCGCCGGTGACGACCGCGACCCTGCCGTCGAATCCGAGGTCGGTCATGCGTGGTCCCAGGTGACCGGCATCCGCTCCGGACCGCGCGTGGAGACGCCCGACTTCCACACGACGTCGTCGGCGGAGTCGGCGAACCGCAGACCCGGCAACCGTGTCAGCAGGGTGTGGAGGGTGACCTGGAGTTCCATCCGGGCCAGCGGGGCGCCGAGGCAGTGGTGGGCGCCGTGCCCGAACCCGATGTGGGGGGCTTCCTTGCGCGTCAGATCGAGTTGGTCGGGATCGGTGTAGACGGACTCGTCCCGGTTGGCCGAGGACCTGTCGACCACCACGGGCTCGCCCGCGCGCACGATCACGCCGCCCAACTCGACGTCCTCCAGGGCGTAGCGCGGCTGCGAGCTGCCCGCTCCGGCGGGGATGTAGCGCACCAGTTCCTCCACGGCCCGGGGCACCAAGTCCAGGTCGCCGCGCAGGACCGCGAGCTGGTCGGGGTTGGTGAGCAGCAGGTAGACGAAGTTGGGGATCTGCGTGGCGGTGGTCTCGTGGCCGGCGACGAGGATCGTCTCCGCCATCGTCAGCAGTTCCTCCTCGGAGAGGCGGTCCTCGGCGTCGCGGGCGGCGACGAGGGCGGACAACAGGTCGTCCTGCGGTTCCTTGCGGCGCTCGGCGGTGAGGGCGGAGACGTACTCCCTCAGCTGTGCGCGGGACTCGCCAACCTGCTCCCGGGTGAACTTGCTGGTGGACAGGTAGGCGTCCGCCCATCGCCGGAAGTCGGCCCGGTCCTCGAAGGGCACGCCGAGCAGTTCGCACATCACGGCGATCGGCAACGGCAGCCCGAAGTCCTGCACCAGTTCCGCGGGCGGCCCCTTGACGATCATCGCTTCGACGAGTCCGTCCGCGATCTGCTGGACGCGCGGCCTCAGTTGATCGATGCGCCGCATCGTGAACGCCTTCGCCACCAGCCTGCGCAGCCGGCTGTGCTCGGGCGGGTCTAGGCTGATCATCGCTCCGGCGCCCGCCGGATAGGGGCGTGAGCGGGGCTGGTCGCGGCCGACGGCGGCGGCGCGGCTGAAGCGCGGGTCGCCGAGGACGACCTTCACGTCTTCGTAGCGGGTGGCCAGCCAGGCCGGCTCGCCGTAGGGCAGCTGGACGCGACACATGGGCTCTTCGCGCCGCAGCGCCGTGTACAGCGGGTCGAAGTCCAGCTTCTCGGTGGCGAACGGATAGGACCGGGTGTCTGTGACGGTCATGCGTGCCTCTCGGTACGGTCGCGGTTCACCAGGTGACGGGCAGTTCGTGGACGCCGTAGATGCTCATGTCGCCGCGGAACCTCAGCTCCTCGAAGGGAACCGCGAGTCGCAGGTCCGGAAGCCTGCGCAGGAGGGCGGGCAGCGCGATCTCCAGTTCCGCGCGGGCCAGGATCTGGCCGATGCACTGGTGGGTGCCGTGGCCGAAGGCGACGTGTCCGCGGCAATCGCGGCCGATGTCGAAGGCGTCGGGGTCGGGGAAGAACTCAGGGTCCCGGTTGCCGGCGGGCAGGTTGATGACCAGGCCTTCACCGGCCTTGATCAGCTGTCCGCCGATGGTGACATCCTCGACGGCGATGCGGCCCACCAGGCTGTGCACGATCGTCAGGTGGCGCAGCAGTTCCTCCACCGCGCCCGCGACCACCTTCGGGTCGTCGGTGTCCCGGATCCGCGCGAGGTCGTCGGGATGGCGGAGAAGGAACAGGGTGCTCAGGGCGATCATGTTGGCCGTGGTCTCGTGGCCGGCGTTGAGCATGAGGTACCCGTTCATCGCCACCGTGTCGCGGTCGATGTCGCCCTTCGCGACGTGCTCGCTCAGCAGGCGGCTGATGAGGTCGTCGCCGGGCTCCGCTTCCTTGCGTGCGACCAGTTCCCGCAGGTAACCGAAGAGGGCCGCACTCGCGGCGGTCCGCTCCTCCTGCGGGCGGTGCAAGCTCATCGTGACAGCCGTGTGCCGCTGGAAGAGCTCGTGGTCCGCGTACGGCACTCCGAGCAACAGGGAGATCACAAGGGACGGCACGGGCAGCGCGAAGTCACGCACGATGTCGGCCGGTTGACCCTTGTCGATCATCTGGTCGAGGAAGTCGTCCACCATCTCCTGGATGCGCGGACGCATGGCCTGTACCCGCTTGACGGTGAAGTCCTTGGTCAGCATGCGGCGCAGCCGGGCGTGCTCCGGGTCGTCCATCCGCGGGAAGATCGGCGGGGCACCCTCACCGCGCTCCTCCCCCTGGAGCCGCCCGACGATGTCCGCGCTGACGCGGGGATCGGTCATGGCGGTCTTGATGTCCTCCAGCCGGCTCACCACCCAGACCGTGTGGCCGCCCCACACCACCTTGCGCAGCCCCTCCGCCTCGCGCCACTGCGCGTATTCGGACGGCGGGTCGAAAGGACAGCGGGCTGAACGCTCACCGGGGAAGACGGGAAGTCCAGCCGCTCCGTTGGCGTCGGTCACCGTGCTCATCCATGCTCCTGGGTCGATGGGGAGGGGGTAACGCTGTTCCGGATCTCCATCCGCAGCCCGGCCAGCCAACTGCGTTCCGCGTCGATGCACGCGATCCCGTGGTCGAGCGCGAGGCGGCTCCAGCGCTCCATCCGCACGGACGCCAGCGCGGCGACACGGTCGCGGCTGAGGGCAATCACCCCGTCGCGGGCGTCGAGTACGCGCAGTTGTTCCTCGGTGCTCAGCCAGGCGAAGTTCACCAGCCGCGCATGGAACTCGCGCGACTGGTCCGCTCCGCCTTCGGGGAGCTCGGCCAGCATGTCGTGCAGAACCTCGCGCCCGACGTCGGTGATCGAGTAGACGTGCCGCGGCGGCTTGGCCTCCTGCTCCTGCGAACTGCGCAGCACCGCCCCGCCGTCGACGAACTGACGCAGCCGGGGATAGAGGGAGTTGTTGGACAGCGTGTGTCCCGTCGCCGCCTCCACCTCCCTGCGCAGCTCGTAACCGTGTCGTGGCCCGCGGGCCAGCTCGGCCAAAAGGAGGATGTCGATCCACATAGCGGTTACCGTAACCTAGGTCTTCATAACCTAGCAATCAACACTCGCCCGACTCCGCCGAGAACGAGGACGAAAACCATGCGTGTGGAAGTGGAACTCGACGAGCCCAAATGCGTCGCCGCCGGCCAGTGCGTCCTGGCCGCTCCGGACGTGTTCGACCAGCGCGACGAGGACGGAGTGGCCGTCCTGCTCGACGACCGGCCCGACCCGGCCCTCCTCGACGGCGTGAAGGAAGCCGCGGCTCTCTGCCCCGCGGCGGCGATCCGTCTGGTCGAGCGGTGAGGCGGATCGTTGTCGTCGGCGCCTCGGCCGCGGGCCTCGCGGCGGCCGAGACGCTGCGCCGGGAGGGTTACGACGGGACGCTGACCCTCATCGGCGACGAACTGCTCCTGCCGTACGACCGGCCTCCCCTGTCCAAACAGTTCCTGACCGGACAATGGGAATCCGGGCAACTGGCGCTGCGTGGCACCGCCGACATGCACGCACTCGGCCTCGATCTGCGCCTCGGTACCACCGCGACCGGGCTGGACACCACAGCTCGGGCGGTGCGCCTAGCGAACGGTGCGACAGTGCCCTACGACGGACTGGTCATCGCCACGGGTGTCCGCCCCCGTCGACTGCCGAGCGAGAACACTCACGTGCTGCGGACACTGAACGACGCCCTGTCCCTGAGGGAACGGCTCGGGCACGGACGCCGCCTCCTCGTCGTCGGCGCCGGGTTCCTTGGTGCCGAGGTCGCGGCCACGGCTACGGCGCTCGGCTCCTCCGTCACCCTCTTCGAACCCGCGGCGGTTCCGCTGGCCCAAGTGGTGGGTACGGAGGTCGGCCAGGTCTTCGCCCGAGCCCATCGCGAGCACGGCGTGAACCTGCGCACCGGGGTGACGGTGTCGCGGGTGACCGAGGTAGGTGTGTTCCTCTCCGACGGCGAGTTCATCGAGGGCGACGAGGTCCTGGTAGCCGTGGGGTCGCAGCCCAACACCGAGTGGCTGGCCGGCAGCGGGCTCACCGTGGAGGACGGAGTGGCGTGCGACGCGTACTGCCAGGCCGCGTCCGGCATCTACGCGGCCGGGGACGTGGCCCGCTGGTACAACCCGCTGTTCGCCACCTCCATGCGGATCGAGCACCGCACCAACGCGGCCGAGCAGGGCATGGCCGCCGCCCGCAACCTGCTCGCCGCACCCGAGGCGCGCAAGGAGTTCGCACCGGTGCCGTATTTCTGGTCGGACCAGTACGACATGAAGATCCAGGCGCACGGATACCTGCGCGGCCATGACGAAGTCGCCCTGGTGGAGGGCGACTTGGGTGAGCGCCGCTTCGTGGTGGCCTACCGCAGCGGCGACCGTCTGACCGGCGTCCTGGGCGTGGGCGTCACGCCGAAGGTCCTGCGTGGCTGGCGGCAGGCACTGACCGCGGGCACCCCGTGGCACGAGGTCGCGGCGAACGGGACGGGCACGCCGGCCGCCGTCGAGAGCACCGCGACCGGGACGCCGCGGTGAGTCACGGCAGGAACCTGCTCACCTCCGCGCGACCGCCGATCCCGGTCGTCCACGACGTACGAGCGCCATCGGCTCTTCCGCTCCCCTCCCCCACGCCCCGGAGGCCCGACCCATGTCCTTCCCACCACCCCTGACATCCGAGTCCTCGGACGGCTGGCGTGCGAACGTCCTGGTGGCGGTCCTCGCCTTCACCGGAGTCACCGTCGCACTGGTTCAGACGCTCATCATCCCGATCATCCCCCACCTTCCCGAGTACCTGGACGCCCCCGCCTCCGACGCCGCCTGGGCGCTCACCGCCACCCTGCTGTGCGGCGCCGTCGCCACCCCTGTGATGGGCCGGCTCGGCGACATGTACGGCAAGCGCCGCATGCTGCTGATCGGCGTCGCCATGATGGTGGCGGGATCCGTGATCTGCGCGCTCAGCGAGTCCCTCGCCCCGATGATCGCCGGACGAGCCCTGCAGGGCCTGTCGAACGGGGTCATCCCGCTCGGGGTGAGCATCCTGCGGGACGAGGTGCCCACCGAGCGCCTCCCCGTGTCCACGGCCGTGATGCTCGGCTCCCTCGGCGTCGGCGGTGCTCTGGGCCTGCCCGCGGCCGCGCTGATCGCCGACACGTTCGACTGGCACGTACTGTTCTGGACCTCGGCCGCCCTGGGCGCGCTCGCGCTCCTTCTCGTCCTGCTGTTCGTGTCCGAGTCGAAGGTGCGCCCCGGTGGGCGCGTCGACCTCACGGGCGCCGTGGGCATGGGCATCGGTCTGGCCTGTCTGCTGCTCGCGATCTCCAAGGGCACCGACTGGGGCTGGGGCGACGGCACCACTCTCGGCCTCCTCGCCGTGGCCCTGGTCGTCCTCCCGCTGTGGGGCTGGTTCGAGTTGCGCACCCCCCAGCCCATGGTGGACCTGCGCACCAGCGCACACCCCCGGGTCCTGTTCACCCACCTCGCCGGACTGGCCTTCGGGTTCGCCCTGTTCGCGCTCAACCTGGTCCTGCCCCAAGTACTCCAGTTACCCAAGGCCACGGGCCACGGGCTGGGCGAGTCCCTCACCTCGGCGGGGCTGGCGATGGCCCCGCAGGGTCTGGTCATGATGGCCGTCGCCCCGCTCTCGGCCCGTGTCACCAGGACCCGGGGGCCGAAGACGACCCTGATGATCGGCGCCGTGGTCGTGGGAGTGGGCTACCTCCTCATCATGGTGATGATGTCCGCCACATGGACACTGATCATGGCCTCCTGCGTGGTCGCCATGGGAGTCGGTTTCGGCTATGCCGCGCTGCCGACCCTCGTCATGGAATCCGTTCCCGTATCGGCAACCGCCGCGGCCAACAGCCTCAACGCCCTGATGCGATCCATCGGGACCACCACCTCGAGCGCCCTGGCCGGGGTGCTCCTCGCCCATATGACGATCGATTTCCACGGCGTGGAGGTTCCCTCGGAGAACGGCCTGCGCGCCGTGCTGGCGATCGGCGTCGGTGCCGCTGCCGTCGCTCTGGCCGTCGCCTCCTTCATCCCCCGGCACCTGCCCGATGCCGAGGTGTCACCGGGCGGACGCGATGGTCGAGAAGGTCGGTACGCGGACTATGACCGACGGCGACTGATCCGTGGCGGATCGATGACCGGCGGGCATTGGTCGCCGGCGCCGGAGTCGTACACGGTTCCGGGGCGGGGCACCGCTCCGGCCCGATCCGCCGTCCCACAGGCATCTCGGTCTTCCGGCACGAACCCGCGCGCCCGCTGGGGACGGCGGGCCGACCATCGCACGCGCTGCCCGAAGCACGCGGCCCACCCTCGGCTCTGAGCGTGTGGCGGTGAAACCCCGGTTGAGCAGTCGGTCGGCCCGATCCCGGACGTCGTCCTACGGCGGGAGTCACGCCTCCCCCTCGCACACGCCGTAGCCTGCGGCGCGACTCTGACCGACGTCCGCGTACCGAACGGACGGCCGACCGACCGGCATTGGCGCGTGGCCCTGCCTGGCCGCGGCCTCGAATGGTTCCTGCAGGAACCGCTGTGCGAGGACACTGATCGACTTGACTCCGTCCCCCGTGCGCAGTGGCTCCATCAGGCGGAGCAAGTCAGACCGGGACAAAGCCATCACGTCACCTCTCGTTTCAACGAGCCTCACTGTTCGGAGAGTTGCGCGAGAGCCGCCCTATGAGCAGGGGCTGTGCCTGAGCAGCTCTGCGTCGGCGAGAGGGACACTCCTTTCCGGCGCACCTCGTTTGGTCGGAAGCGGCGGCGGGCCCGCCCTTTCGTCGACCGACCGTGTCCCGCCGCGGGATACGGAAGCGACCACCTCCCAGGTCGCGCCCGCACCAGCCCCGCCCCGGTCCACGCGACGCGGAGCTCAACAGGGACAACCAGTCACTGCGCGACCTTGTCCCGGGTGTCGGCCGACAAGAAGGGGCCCGGGGCCCAAGGCCGATCCGGCGACCGGCCCCGGAGCCCCGGAGCGCTCTCCGGCCTGCTCACGCGACACGACACGATCCGGCCGCCATCAAGGGCCGGCATCGTGACGGCCCGCGGTCGGCTACTTGGCGACGTACGCGTCGGCCTCGCACTTCTTGACCCACTTCTCCTGGCTCGACGTCGGCAAACGACCACCGGTCAGGGCGAAGTAGCCGGGAGAGTCCCACGAGGGTTCCGCGGCGATGCCGTGGGACTGCATGCAGCTGATCCACTGCCGGTACTTGTCCTTCCAGTTGGGATCCTCCTTGGCAACACGGTCAGGCAGAGTTTGGGGCTGTTTGGACGCGCATGCCTTCAGCGCGGCGTTGTACAGCTTGTCGTTTCCGCCCTTGTACCCCTTCCAGCTGCCGTCCTCGTTCTTGATCATGTAGTTCGCCAGGTCATGCTGGGCCTGGCAGTCCAGGTACACCTGCCACAGCCGCCATTCCTCCTCCTTCGTCGTGTCGGGCCGTATGAGGGGCCGTTCGACCTGCACCGCTGACGGAGAGGGCGCGCTGCTGGGCGTGGCCACACTCGCGACGCCGGTGTCCGCGGCGTCCTCGGCGGGCTCGGATCCTCCGCCGCAGGCCGTGAGCAGCCCCAGTGAGGCCAGAGCGGTGGCCGTGGTGAGACAGCGGACGAAACGCGCCGGGCGGGGCGCGACGAATGTACGCATGGGAACGATCATCTCCTCTGATGTGCCGGTGTGTTCAGGTGGTGGACAGCGCCGCCGTCGGGGACAGCCTGGAAGCCCGGACGGCCGGGTACACGCCCGCGATGACGCCGATGAGTACGGCGCCGCCCAGCCCGCCGGTCACGGCGTTGAGCGGGATCACCGGCGGCCAGTCCTTGTAGGCGGCGTAGCCCAGGGTCGCGAGGACCCCGACGGTGATCCCGGTGAGACCACCGAGGCCGGACAGCGCGATCGATTCGGTGAGGAACTGGCCGCGGATCTGCCCCCGGTTGGCGCCCAGCGCGCGGCGCAGTCCGATCTCGCGGCGGCGTTCGAGCACGGAGATCACCATGGTGTTGGCGACGCCGATGCCGCCGACCAGCAACGCGAGGCCGGCCAGGCCGACGAACAGCCCCGAGAACGTGGCCTCGGCGGACCGCTTCGCGGCCAGGGCGTCCGACGGCCGGCTGACCAGCACCATGCTCGGGGACTGCGGGCTGATGGTGGCGGGAAGCACCGCGTCCACGTCCTCGATCGCCGCCTCATCCGCCTGTATGAACAGCTGTGTCGGCCTGCGGTCGAATCCGAGCTGGCTGTGCGCGGCCTCCCAGCCGACCAGGACGGACCGGTCGATGTCCGGAGTCAGCGGTGTGGTGCGCAGGATCCCGATGACGCTGAACCACCGGTCGCCGATCAACAGGAGGGGCGGCGGTTCGCCGGGGCGCAGGTCGGGGTAGCCCAGGCGGGCCGCCGCGACCGAGCCGAGGACGGCGGTGGGGAACCGGTCGGTGGCCGCGGTCAGGTACCGGCCCGAGCGGATCTTCGCGTTGATCACGTCGAGCAGGTTCGGCCGGGCGGCCAGTACCGTCAGGCCGGACAGGTCGAGCTCACCGATCCGGTCGGAACGCCGGACCACCCTATGGGTGTTGGCCACCGCGGTCACGGCCCGCACCGGACCGACACGGGCGACCATCGCGACCGACTCGGGCGGGAACGAGGCCGGCTCCCCCGGCTCGGCGGCATGCGCGTCCGCCATCGCCTGGAGCCGGTCGGTCCCCAGCGCGGTCAGTTCGGCGTTGAGCGCCCGCTGGCTGGAGGCCGGTATCCCGGTGACCACGATCATCGTGGCGATGCCGATGGAGATGCCGAGCGCGGACAGCGCCGCCCGCATCCGCCGGGTTCGGATGCCGACCAGGCCGAGGCGGAGCAGGTCGGACGGCGAGAGCCGGACAGGCCGGTGCCACGGCGTCGCGGACCCGTGCCGTGCACCCCTCGGCCGGTGCCACAGGGCTGCCCTCATGTCGCGACCCTGTGGCCTGCGCCCCTGTCCGCAGCGGAGTTGTCGGCGACGATGAGCCCGTCCTGGATCTCCACTTGTCGCGGCAGCCGGGCGGCGATGTCGCGGTCGTGGGTGATGATCGCGATGGTGGTTCCCTCCTCGTTGAGCCGGGTGAGCAGTTCGAGCACGGCGCGCCCGTTCGCGGTGTCCAGCGCACCGGTGGGCTCGTCGGCGAGGACCAGCGCGGGTTCGTGGACGAGAGCCCGTGCGATGGCCACCCGCTGCCGTTCGCCGCCGGAGAGCTGGTGCGGCTGGTGGTCGGCGCGGTGGGCCAGGCCGACCCGTTGCAGCGCCGCGACGGCGAGGGGGCCCCGGCGGTTCCTCGGCACTCCGGCGTAGAGCAGGCCGGTGGCCACGTTCTCGGTGGCGGTCAGGCCGTCGGAGAGGTGGAACTGCTGGAAGACGAAGCCGAGCCAGCGCCCGCGCAGCGCGGACAGCTGCCGGTCCGGCAGGGTGGTGACGTCGTGACCGGCGATCACGACGCTGCCGCTGGTCGGCCGGTCCAGGGTGCCCATGACGTGCAGCAGGGTGGACTTGCCCGAACCCGACGGTCCGACGATGGCCAGGAGTTCGCCGTCCCGGATGTCCAGGGACACCCCGGCGAGTGCCTTGACCCCGCCGGGATACTCGACCACCGCGTCCCGGACCGACAGCACTGCCGTCATGATGCGGTCACCACTCGGACGCCCTCGGTGATCCCGGCACCGCTGACCTCGACCATCCCTCTGGAGAACAGGCCGGTTTCCACGGCGACGAACCGGCCGTCGGTGAGCTGCAGCCCGTAGCCGCCTCCGCGCAGTCCGAGCAGTGCGGTGATCGGTACCGCGAGCACCCCGGTGTGGGTCTCGGAGGCGAACGCGACCGAGACCTGCGCCGAGTCGAATTTCTTCACCTTCCCGGGGTCGGTGAACGTGACCGTGATGGTCACCTTCTGTGCCGTGCCGTCGTCCTGGTCGTCCGTTGTCTCGACCGCGGTGCCGATACGGGTCACCTTGCCGGCGGCCGTGGTGTCATCCGGGAGCCGTACCGTCACCGGGGCTCCGCGCTTGACGGCGCCGACCTGGGTGGCGTCCACCTGGACGGTCACGGCCTTGGCGGTGGTGGTGACGCGCAGCAGGGACCCGGCGACAGGGTCGCCGACCTGGACGGTGGCGCCTTCCACCCGGACCGCTCCGCCGAGCACCGCCACGTCGCCGGTCTCGATCACACCGGTGACGGGCACGCCTCGGGCAGCCTGCCAGCGCTTGATCGCGCTGATCAGGTCAGCGGTGAGCACGCCGTCGCCGGACCGCACCTGTACATGGCTGGTCGTGGGAGCCGACTGCGAGGATGCGGATGCCGACGGGGACGGGCTGGACGAGGACGCGGCCTGTTTGCCCTCGCCGGATGTGCTCGCGTCAGCGTCCGACCTCGGCGTGTCGGTCGTCGAAGCCGTGACGGTGACAGTCTGCCCTGGCGCGGGCTGGCTGCCGATGTCGTAGCCGAGAGCCCGCAGGTTGTCGGCGATCACGCGGACATCGCGGCCCACCGTGTTCGGGGTCGCGAGCCGCCGGTACAGCGGGACGCTGCCGTAGAAGACCGGCACGGGCAGGTCGTCGACGCGGTACAGCGGCTTGCCCCGGGAGACCGTGCTGCCGCTCGGCGCCAGCCACGTCACCGTGCCTTCGCCGGTCCCCTTGACCGTACGCGGGGTGCCGTAGCCGAGCGTGCCGTCGAGGGACTGGGTGTCGGTCAGGTCGGTACGGACCACCTTGACCGTCCGCGCCGATGGCTCGGACGTGGACCGCGCCGTACCCGCACCGGAGTCCCATGGCACCGCCATGGCGACGCCCGCTCCCGCCAGCGACACCACGCCCACGGCGAGTGCGACCCGGACGCGTCGTCGGCGCCCCCGCGGGACCGCGCCGGCCGCGGTGGGTACGGGTTCCGGGTCACCGCCGGTCATCGGCGGGACTCCGAGGCGGGGCGGGGCAGGTCGACGACGAGAGGTGCGGGGCGCCGCGGGGCGCGCCGGCCAGCAGTCGGCACGGCGCGGGCTGCGGCGGCGTGCCGGGTGACTCGGATCATGGGTGATGACTCCCGATCGATACGGGCCGCCGGGAGCGGGACGCACCCGGCGGCCGGAGGAGGAAGAGGCACTCCTCTGCGAACGGAGCCGACGATGCCGGACCGGAATCAGAGCGGTTTCAGGGAGATGTATCGAGATTGTCAGCAGGGCGGGCCCCGCTGGACGCCCGACCTATAGTCACCGTCATGAGCGCACGGATCCTGGTTGCCGAGGACGACGTCAGACAGGCTCAGGTACTGCGCATGTATCTGGAGTCGGAGGGGCACAGCGCGGTGGTCGTGCACGACGGACGGGCGGCGATCGACGCCGCGCGCCGGCTGCGGCCCGACCTGTTGGTGCTGGACGTGATGCTGCCGAAGGTCGACGGCCTCGACGTGTGCCGGATCCTGCGCGGCGAGTCGGCCGTACCGGTGTTGATGCTGACCGCGCGGTCCGACGAGAACGACCTGCTGCTCGGCCTCGATCTCGGCGCCGACGACTACATGACCAAGCCCTACAGCCCGCGCGAGCTGATGGCCAGGATCCGTACGCTGCTGCGGCGGGTGGAGCGTGTGGAACCGGCGGACGACGGCGTGCTGCGGGTGGGTCCCCTCACGGTGGACCCCCTCCGGCACGAGGTGCTGGACGCCTCCGGCCGCGAGGTCACGTGCACGCGCGGGGAGTTCACGGTCCTGGCGACCATGGCCGCCGAACCCGGGCGGGTCTTCACCCGCAGGCAGCTCCTCGAACGCACCCGTGGCTGGGACACCGCCCCGACGGACCGCACGATCGACATGTACGTGATGAACCTGCGCAAGAAACTCGAGCCCGACCCGCGCCGCCCCGCGTACCTGGTCACCGTCCACGGGGTCGGCTACAAGCTGACCCCGGGACCCGCCGCCGTGGAGGACCGGAGTGAGCGGCGTGACCCGCGCTAGAGTCCCGCTGCGCGGCAGCCTGTTCACCCGCCTGCTCACCGCCTCGCTGCTGGTCGCCGTCTGCGCGGTGGCGGCCACGACCTGGCTCGCCGTCACGACCACGACGCGGGCGATCCGCACACAGCAGGGGGAGTCCCTGGAGGACGACACCGGCATCTACGACGCCCTGATCGGCTACGCGGCGACGCACTCCGACTGGGTCGGAGTGCAGGAGCTGGTCGGCGACCTCGCGGCGCGATCCGGGAGGGCGGTCACGGTGACCACGACCACACAGGCACGCACCCGCATCGCTGGTTCCGAGAAGGCCGTCGAACTGCCGTACCGGCCGACCGCACAGGTCGACCCGCTGCGGCTCGACCCGGTCCTGTCCGATGCCGGCACGATCGATCCGCGCGCCGTGGGCCCATACCTCCTGGAGGCGAAGGACCGCAAGCAGCTGCGGCGAACGGCCGACACGATCGCCCGGTGCCTGCGCGCGAGGGGAATCGACGCCGAGATCACCACGCTGCCCAGCGGACGCCCCGAGATCCGGCCGGCCCGCCCCGCCCCCGACCCCGAGGGGAGAAAGTCATGCGATCCCGTCACTCTGGCGATACCCCTGCCGTCGGAGAGGCTGGCGTTGTCGCAGGTGAGCGACCTCGCCTCGAAGTGCATGAAGCAGCAGGGCAGAGCGGGGCTCGACGTCCTTGCGGACTTCTCCTGGAGCTACACCTACGCGACCGGTCCCGAGAACTCCGACCGTGCGGCCCAGGAGTGCGTCAACGACGCCCGGCGCCAGCAGCTCCGGGCCTACGTCTCGCCCCCTGTGCTGCTGTTCGTCGGTGACCGCAGCAGTCCGGAGAGCTCGGGCCTGCGGCTGTCCGCGGGGAACATCCTGCGGATCGTCGGTGCGGCGGCTCTCGTCCTCGCCGTCGCCGCCACCGTGACCACGCTCGTGGGCAGACGGCTGGTCCGTCCGCTGCGCGCCCTGATCCAGGCGGCCCAGCACCCCGTCAGCGAGGCCGTACGGGTCCCGGTGACAGCCAACGACGAGATCGGCCTGCTCTCCGCGGCGTTCAACGACCTCGCCGAGCGCAGACAGGAACTCGAACAGCAACGCAGGGCGATGGTCAACGACGTGGCGCACGAGCTGCGCACCCCTCTGACCAACATCCGCAGCTGGCTGGAGGCGGCCCAGGACGGGCTCACCCCGGCCGACCCTGAGCTGCTCGCACTCCTCCTGGACGAGGCGGTACTGCTGCAGCACGTCATCGACGATCTGCGTGATCTCGCGGCAGCCGATGCCGGGAACCTCGTGCTGCACCGTGAGTCGCTGCACATCGGTGAGCTGCTCGAACAGGTGACGGCGGCCCACCGCGGCACCGCCGACCTGGCCGGCGTCGGGCTGCGGATCGAGGCCGCCGGGACGGTCGAGGCACATGCCGACCGGGTGCGGCTGCGTCAGGTGATCAGCAACCTCGTGTCCAACGCGGTCAGGCACACGCCGGACGGTGGCTCCGTCGTTCTGCGGTCCCGCGTGGAGGGCGACTACCTGGTCGTGGAGGTCGCCGACTCCGGGACCGGAATCGATCCGGCTGACCTGGACCATGTCTTCGACCGTTTCTGGCGGGCGGACAAGTCACGCAACCGGGAGACCGGCGGAAGCGGCCTCGGGCTGGCCATCGTCCGCAAGCTGACAGAGGCGCACGACGGGTCCGTCTCGGTGGCCAGCGCTCCGGGCCGCGGCTCGGTGTTCACCGTCCGGCTGCCACAACCGTGACGGGACTGTGGGCGTGGATCGCCGGGTAACGACGAGCCGGCCGAGGTGAACCGTGCTCCGGATCCTGTCCGGAGAGTGGACGGCTGGACACATTCCTCGGAGGTGAGTTTCAGCAGGCCCCTGCACCCCACACGGCCGCCACGGGAATCAACACCGTCTCCGGATCGAAATGCCCGGCGGTCCTGGTCAGTTGACCGACCAGGACGACCGTGATCGCTGTCCCTGCCGTCCCACGTGCCGCTCAGGGGCGGCGGAACGATGACGACGAGGACCATCCACAACAAGAGCATGGCCGTGATCCAGATGTGCCGGGCGAGAGGACCGAGCCTGTTCCAGGCCGCCGGACCCACCGCGTGTGCCACGGCCAGCAGCCCGCTGACGGTACGGCGAAGTACACGGCAGGCCCCTGGACGGATTGACTCACACGGCACGGACAGGCGCCGGAGTCCAACCGGCGCCTGTGTGGCTCATGTGAGGAGCGAGGCTGCCGGTCCCGCCGGGGAGTGGGGACCGGCGGCCTCGCCGACCGTCACGCCCCGGGGTGCAGGCCGAGCGAGCCCGGCGTCGGGGCGCCCTGGACCTCGCCGAAGTACAGGGCGAAGGTCTGCTTCCAGCGTTCGACCGCGGCGCGGTCGGCCATGAAGGGGGGAAAGCCGTCGATGTTCGCGTTCGGGTACTCCCAGATGGGCTTCAGACCTGCAGGGAGAACGCTGTCGGTGCGCACCGACCAGCCGTTGAAGGACGCCTGCTGCGTGGCGGAGGACACCGCCCAGTTGAGGTAGAGCTTGGCGGCCGCCAGGTTCTTGGCCTGCTTGAGGATCGCGGCGGGCTGACCCCAGGCCATAAACGGGTGGCCGTCCGGGACGACGAACCTCGCGGGAGACGACGACGGTGCGGCCAGTGAGCCCGCCGTACCGATACCGATCGTCTTCTCCCCGGAGAAGACCGCGTCCCCCGGCGAGTTGGCGCCCCGGGCGAACCGCACGTCCTGGGCGGCGAGCTTCGCCATCCAGTCCCAGCCGTACTTCTGCGCGTACAGCGTGTAGAGGTAGAGGACCGCGTCGTCGTCGTGCGGGTACGACGACGCGATCTTCCCCTGCCACTTCGAGTCGATGAGGTCGAGCGGGGTGCGCGGAGCATCCGAACCGGCCGCGGCGACGCCGTACATGAAGCTGAACGCGACCGCCTGGATGCCGACCCATGCGCCCTGCGGATCCTTGAAGGCGTCGTACACCTTGGAGAACCCGGCCGGCTTGTAAGTGAGCAGGCGGCCCTGCTTCTTCCAGCGGTCGTAGTCCTGCAGGGTCTGCAGCTGTACGACGTCGGGGACGAGCGTGTCGGTCGCGAACTGGTTGTCGACGCGGACGTCGTGGTACTTGCTGTAGTCGACGATCAGCGTCAGATCGATGTCCGGGAAGCGCTTGAGGAAGCCCGCCTTGGTGCCGTCCTGCTGGTCGGGCGTGTCGCCGCCGGCATAGATGACGAGCTTGCCGCCCTCGGCGAGAGCGGCCTGGTACAGCTCGTCGAGCGTCCTGGTCTCCTCTGGCCCGCCGGTCCGCCGGGAGGCGGTGGAAGAGGCGGAGGCCGGGACCGCGGTGGCACCGAGCGCACCGAGCCCGAGGGCCGCACCGGCCCCGGTGGCGAGGACACGTCGTCTGCTGAGGAAGTTCGACATGTTGGGGGCCTCTCTGATCGGGGATGGTGTCGCGGGGCCCGGCGCCAGGGCCGTGATCATTCTGTTTGCGCCGATCGGGTCTTCGCGTCGCCTGTCCGGAGCGGTGTGCGTGCTGGAGGTGGACACCGCGTTCAACCGAACGGTTGAACGCCCCTGAGGCCACCGTCATGGCTTCTCCCGCCGGCCACTTCCAGGCCACGCGGTCCAGGACCGGCGCAGGCCCTCGATGCGGGCGGCCCCACCCGGGACAAGGCGCCGCCGACCGCCGCATCGCACCGGGATGCCGCGTTCCGGCGCATCGGCGCGATGCCGTCCATGTGGCTCGCGAGCCGCGACCCGGAGTGCATGAAGGCCCCCGGCGCCACGGCACCGCCATCCGCATCTGCCTGCAGGAGGATCCCGAAGCCACCGGCGGCTCGGAGGCGGCGGTCCGTCAGTGCCGCACAACACATCCTCGTTTTTGAGGAGTCAGCACGACCAGGCCGAGCACCGGGGATCCGGGCGCGACCCTCACGTAGGCTCCGTCGGCTCCACCAAAAGGAGGATGCCAGTCCATATGGCGGTTACAGTAACCTACGTTTTCGTGACCTAGTGACGCTCGGGTAAACACAAGCGACCTTCGGACGAGTCGGCGCGACTTGCCCCACGAACAAGAACCCGGAAGACCGAACACCGCGCCGGACGATCACGCATGGGCTGTCCGCAGGGTGTCGAGCCGGGACAGATCCGGCGTAATCCGCCGCACCTCCCGGGATGCGGGGCCCCGCAGATCTCCACGTCCAGTTCCGCCGGTGCCGTCCCGCTGCGCTCACTGCCCTCTGGCCGGAGGAAGCCCCGCATGACAACCCGTATCGCTCTGGATCCACTTGTCCGCGACCTCGAGGGGGAAAGCGCGAAGCTGCGGAAGGCCGGCCCACTCGCTGCCGTGGAGTTGCCCGGCGGCGTCCCCGTATGGGCGGTGACCTATCACGCCGAGGCCCGGGCGCTGCTCACGGACCCGCGACTGGTGAAGGACATCAAGGCCTGGGGTGCCTGGCAGCGCGGCGAGATCCCCTCCGACTGGCCGCTCATCGCTCTGGCCAACCCGTGCCGCTCGATGCTGACCGTGGACGGTGCGGACCACCGGCGGCTGCGGACTCTGACCGCGCAGGCGCTGACTCCTCGCCGGGTGGAAAAGCTGCGCGAGCGCATCACGCAGCTCGCGGAGAGCCTGCTGGACCAGTTACCCACGAACGGCTCCGGCGTAGTCGACCTGAAGGCGGAGTTCGCCTACCCGCTGCCCATGTACGTGATCGCCGACCTGCTGGGCATCGAGGAAGGCCGACTCCCCCGACTGAAGGTCCTCTTCGAGAAGTTCTTCTCCCTGGAGACACCTCCGCAGGAGTTCGTCTCGACCCTCACCGAACTGACCCGGATCATGGTGGAGACGGTGGCGGCCAAACGGGAATCACCGGGCGACGACCTGACGTCCGCCCTGCTCCAGGCGCCAGAGGGGGGCGACCGGCTCACCGACGAGGAAATCCTTTCCACTCTCAAGGTGATGGTGGCGGCCGGCCACGAGACGACGGTCTCCCTGATCATCAACTCCGTCGTGAACCTCTCCACCCACCCCGAACAACGGTCGCTGGTCCTGTCAGGGGAAGCGCAGTGGTCCTCGGTGATCGAGGAGACCCTCCGCTACTCGCCACCCAGCTCCCACGTCCTCATCCGCTTCGCCACGGAGGACGTGCCGGTGGGCGGGGGAATGATCCCTGCGGGCGACGCACTGATCGTTTCGTACGGCGCGATCGGCCGCGACGAGATGGCACACGGTCCGACGGCGGGGGCATTCGACATCGCCCGCACAACGAAGAACCGGCACATCTCCTTCGGCCACGGTCCGCACGTCTGCCCCGGCGCGGCCCTCTCCCGCCTGGAGGCGGGAGTTGCACTCCCGGCCCTGTACAGCCGCTTCCCCGACCTCGCTCTGGCCGTCCCCTCTCGGGAACTCCGCAACAGGCCCGTGGTGACGCAGAACGATCTCCACGAGCTGCCGGTGCGCCTGAGGTAGCTCATCCGGTTCCTCGACTCCGGCCCGAGCGACGCGTTGAACGCGGGCGACGCGACGCCCAGACCTCACCGAGCCATGCGGATCACAGAACGGCCCATACCTGGCGCACTCTTGGCCGCGCGCCGATCTCCGAAATCCACCAAGAGGAGGATTCCGATCCGGATGCGACACGGTTACAGTGACCTAGGTTTCCGTAACCTAAGACACCGTAACCCTTGATGCCCCATGCCTCCCATCAGGAGTATCGATGAGCATTCCGAGCGGAACTCACGACGGTATCGACCTCCCCTCCTTCCCCGGCGGACGCTCGTCCGCCTGCCCGTTCGCCCCCCCGGCCGAGTACACGCAGTGGCGTCTGGACGAGGGGTTATCGCGCGTGCAGACGTCGCACGGCAAGACCGCCTGGGCGGTGAGCCGGTACGAGGACGTCAAAGTGGCGCTGGGCGATCCTCGGATCAGCGCGGACGTCCGTCGGTACCCCGTACTGATGGTCAGCGCCGAGGACCTGCGCATGCCGCCGGTGTTCCCACGTCAGGACGACCCCGAGCACGCCCGTACCCGCCGCATGCTGACCGGCGAGTTCACCGTCAAGCGCATGGAGGCGATGCGGCCGCAGTTGCGGCACATGGTCGACCGCATCCTCGATGAGATGATCGGCGAGGGACGACAGCCGACCGACCTCGTACGCGCCTACGCTCTGCCCGTTCCCTCGATGGCGATCTCGTTGATGCTCGGGGTGCCGTACGAGAACCACGAGTTCTTCCAGGAGCATTCCTCCGCCCTCGCCTGTGTCGACACACCCGAGGACCAAAGGAGGGCCGCACGGCGAGAGCTTTTCGACTTCATCGTCGACCTGGTGAAACACAAGGAGAGCGAACCCGGCGACGACCTCATCAGCCGACTGCTGGCCAACCGGGTCGGCACCGGCGAACTCACCCACGCCGAAGTGGCCATGATCGCCCAGATCCTGCTGCACGCCGGGCACGAGACCACGGCCAACATGATCGGGCTGGGGACGTTGGCCCTGCTTCGCCATCCCGACCAGGCCGCCCGTATCCGCGACACCGACGACCCCGGCGTGATCGCGGGCGCCGTCGAAGAACTCCTGCGCTATCTGACCATCGCCCAGGACATGGTGTGGCGGGTGGCGACCGAGGACCTCACCATCGGGGGCCAACTCGTGCGCGCGGGAGACCTGTTGACCATCAACCTTCCCGCCGCCAACCGGGATCCCTTCTTCCAGGACCCCGACAACCTGGACATCGACCGCAACTCCCGCGGTCACCTCGCCTTCGGCCACGGCATCCACCAGTGCCTCGGTCAGTCCCTGGCCCGTGTCGAACTCCAGGAGGCCCTGCCGGCACTGCTGCGCGCGCTGCCGAACCTCCGCCTGGCGGTACCGCTGGAGGAGGTGAGGTACCGGCACGACATGGCCACCTTCGGAGTCCACGAACTGCCCGTCACCTGGTGACCCCGACGCCGGATGCATCCCAGCACGACTGTTGCCCACCATCGCCCATTCCGTACGGCCGTCGCAGACGGCTCCCCCACACGGAGGCCTGATCCATGTCCCCCACGCACCCCACGCCCGCGGCCGCCGGGAAACCCGCCCACTTACGCGTGAACATCCTGGTGGCGGTTCTCGCCTTCGCCGGGATCACGGACGCCCTGACCCAGGCGTTGGTCTTCCCGATCGTCCCTCACCTCCCGCGGTACCTGAACGCCTCGGCGTCGGACACCGCCTGGACCGTCACCGTCATCCTGCTGTGCGGCGCCGTCGCCACACCGGTGATGGGACGGCTCGGCGACATGTACGGCAAGCGCCGCATGCTCCTGATCAACATGGGACTGCTGGTGGTGGGCTCGGTGATCTGCGCCCTGAGCGACTCACTCGCCCCGATGATCCTCGGCCGTGCGCTCCAGGGCCTGGCGAACGGAATCATCCCCCTCGGCATCAGCATCCTTCGTGAGGAGACGCCCGCCGCTCGGCTCCCCATGGCGACCGCTGTCATGCTCGGCTCCCTCGGGGTGGGCGCCGCCATAGGCCTGCCCACCGCCGCGCTCATCGCCGACAAGGTCGACTGGCACCTGCTGTTCTGGATCGGCGGTGCCCTGGCCGCCGTCGCCACCCTCCTCGTCGCCCGCTTCGTACCCGAATCGAAGGTGCGCGCCGGGGGACGTGTCGACATCACCGGCGCCCTCGGCATGACAGCGGGCCTGGTCTGCCTGCTCCTGGCCATCTCCAAGGGCGAGGACTGGGGCTGGAGCAGCGGCACCACCCTCGCCCTGTTCGCGGTGGCCGCCATCGTCGTACCGCTGTGGGGCTGGTACGAACTGCGCACCCCGCACCCCATGGTGAACCTGCGCACCGCGGCACACCCCCAAGTGCTGTTCGCCAACCTCGCCGCGGTGGCGATCGGATTCACCCTCCTGGCGATGCAGCTGGTTCTGCCGCAGGTTCTCCAGTTGCCGGAGGCCACCGGCTACGGGCTCGGCACCACTCTGGTGGTGACGGGTCTGGTGCTGGCCCCCCAGGGGCTGATGCTCATGGCGGCCTCCCCTCTCTCAGCTCGCGTGACCAGGGCCAGGGGACCGAGGTTCACCCTCATGCTCGGCTCGACGATCATCGCCCTCGGCTACCTCTTCTGCATGGTGATGATGTCCGAGGTCTGGCAGCTCATCCTGGCCTCCTGCATCGTCAGTGTCGGCACCGGACTCGCCTACTCCGCACTGCCCATGATCATCATGGACGCGGTCCCCCTGTCCGAGACGGCGGCCGCCACGAGCCTCAACGCGCTGATGCGGGCCATCGGCAACACGGTCGCCAGTGCGGTGGCGGGCTCGGTCGTCGCCCACATGACCATCGACTTCCATGGTGTGGAACTGCCCTCCGAGAACGCGCTGCGGATGGTGCTGGCGATAGGGGTCGCCGCCGCGGCGGTGGCCTTCGCCGTGGCGATCCGCATCCCCCGCCCGAGGCCGGGGGATGCTGTCCCGGCCTCCCGTCACATCGTGGAGACGGCCGCGAGAGGGCCGGTTTCCGACGTCTGAGGGACGAGAGGGCGGCCTGATCGGTCCAAGGCCAGGTGTCCGCTCGCGCGGCGACACGTCCCGAACGACACGGCGACGTCGTCGCGCGAGCGGACACCTGGCCTCCACGAATCGATCAGCGCAGTACTGATGCCCTGTCAAAGGTGGCTCGGTACCGTCGACAGGACCACGAACCCACCAGCGTGGAGGTCACACCGGTGCCGGTCGGACGGACAGCCGACAGGTCAGGGCCGGGACACCCGCCGGGTCGGTCAAGAACAGGAGTCAGACCGTCGCGGGCGGGCCTGCCACGAGTCCTCGACCGATCCCGTGGGCAACTCGACTCCCCCACGCAAAAGGCGAGTTACGAGCTCGATCGACGTATGTCGACAGCCGCGCCCGGCCTGCTGCACGAGCCTGCTGAGGGCGAGGCCGGTGCCTCACAGCCAGTTCGGTGCGGGTGCTGGGAGTCGACGTGTCCGTCCCGTCTTGGGCCCAGGTGGGGCCGCTGCGGGCTCCACCCCGGCAATCGGCCACCAGGTCAAGTGGAAACGTGAATCCCGGTATCGGTCTTCTCGTCATGTGCGGGAGGGTCGGCGGTGTGCAGTCGGCTGAGTGCCTCGCCCTCCACATCGACGTGGGGCAGGATTCTGTCCAGCCAGCGCGGGAGCCACGAGACCTTGTCGCCGAGCAGGGCGAGGACGGCGGGCACGAAGGCCAGGCGGACGACGAAGGCGTCGAACAGGACGGCGACCGCGAGGCCGAATCCGATCATCTTGACCATGGACTCGTCCGCGGTGATGAACCCGGCGAAGACGGCGATCATGATGAGCGCGGCCGCGACCACGATGCGGGCGCTGTACTGGAAGCCGGTGGTGATCGCGGGACCTGATGCCTGCCCGTGGACGTAGGCCTCACGGATGCGTGAGACCAGGAAGACCTCGTAGTCCATGGCGAGGCCGAAGACGATGCCGACCAGGAAGATCGGCGTCAGGCTCATGATGGGACCCGTCGTCTCGACTCCGAACAGACTGGCGCCCCAGCCCCACTGGAAGACCGCGACGATACAGCCGAGGGCCGCCAGTACGGAGAGCAGGAAGCCGAAAGCGGCCTTGAGGGGGATGACGATGGACCGGAAGACCACCAGCAGAAGCAGGATGGCCAGGCCCACCACGACCACGAGATACGGGATGAGGGCACCGCGGACCTTTCCCGCGACGTCGATGTTCAGCGCGGTGGTGCCGGTGACCTCGAAGGTCGCCCCGGTGCCGGCCTCGGTCTCCGGACGCTGGTCACGGATGGTGTGGACGAGGTCTTCGGTCTTCTCACTGGTGGGCGCGTTGGCGGAGACGGCGGAGAACACCGCGGTGTCGCCCGCTTCGTTGAACCGGGGGGTGGAGACGGACACGACACCAGGGGTGGCCTTGATGCGCTGCTCGATCGTCCCTACCGCGCCCTGCGGATCATCGGCACCCTGCGCGTCCACGACGATGGTCAGCGGCCCGTTGAAGCCCGGACCGAAGCCTTGGGCGAGGTCGTCGTAGGCGCGGCGTTCGGTGGTGGACGTGGGCTTGGCCTCTGCGCCCGGCATGCCCAACTGGAGGCTCAGCGCGGGAATGGCGAGCACCACCAGACCGGCGACCGCGGCGAGGCGGACGGGGATGGGGTGGCGCTGGACGAACTCGGCCCACCGGGACCCGCGGTTTCCGACCACTCCCTGGATGCGCCGTCCGGTCAGGCGGTAGCGGCGTGAGAGGACGGCGCGCGGCCAGAAGCCGATCAGGGCCGGGACCAGGGTCAGTGCGACGAGGACGGCGATGACGACCGCGCCGGCGGCGGAGAGGCCCATCTTCGTGAGCATCGGGATGCCTACCACGGAGAGCCCGGCGAGCGCGATGACCACGGTGAGTCCAGCGAAGACGACCGCGGACCCGGCCGTGCCGACCGCCAGCCCGGTCGCCTCCTCGGGGCCGTGCCCGTTGGCCCGTTCTTCTCGGTAGCGGGAGACGACGAACAGGCCGTAGTCGATGCCGCAGGCGAGCCCCAGCATGGTGGCCAGTGTTCCGGTCGTCGAGGACAGCCCGAACGCGTCGGCCAGAACCGCGATCGTGAACATGCTGAGAGCGACACCGACGATCGCCGTCAGCAGGGGCAGGCCGGCGGCGACGAGCGAGCCGAAGGTGACCAGCAGCACCACGGCGGCGACCATGACGCCGATCACCTCTCCCACCTCGCCCGACGATCCCTCGCTCGCCAGGGCGGTGCCGCCGATCTCCACGGTGAGGCCGGCGGACCGGGCCTGCCGTGCGGCATCGAGAAGGGTGTCCTTGGCCGCGTCGCTCAAGTCGGCGGCCCCCACGGTGTAGGTGATGGACGCGTAGGCCGTCGAAGCGTCCTCGCTCACCGCCTGAGCCTGGAAGGGGTTCACCGCGGAGGAGACTTCGGGCCCGTCCGCCACCTTGGCCACGGCCTTGTCGATGGCCGCCCGGTTGTCGGCCGCGGTGACCTTCTGCCCGTCAGGGGCGACGAACACCAAGCGGGCGCTCGCCCCGTCGGCCTGAGCACCGGGGAAGCGTTCCTCCATCAGGTCGAACGCCTTCTGCGACTCGACACCCGGTGTGGAGAATTCGGTCTCAGGTGCGGCGGGCGCCTTGGTGGCGGCGAAGCCGACCCCGGCCAGGATCACCGCCCACAGCAGGGTGACGTACCAGCGTCTGCGAGACGCGAGACGGCCAAGCTTGTACAGGTATACGGCCATCGAAGTCCACGCTTCCCTAGATCAACCATCGGGAATCACATTTTGTGGTGATCTTTCGATAGCTGCGCGTCGAGTGCTGTTCCCTTCGCTCATCCATGCACTCCGCGGCGCGCGGAGCGATGCGGGCGGCGTACGTGACCTCGCTCGGGCCGTGGAGAAGGGTGTGACCAGCCACTACTCGTGTTTGCGAGCATGTGTCCGTGATCGAGAAGCTCTCGTTGACCACCACACCCAGGTCACCGCGCTGGACACCGTTCGACGGCTCAGTTCCGCCAGGACATGGCGCGGCAGGCCGACGACATGGCGAATCGACGGTGCGTCAGCGAATGCCCGCCTCCGCACGCAAGGGCGCGTAGGTGACCGGCGGCTTCGCCGCGATCGCGGCAGGACCACTTGCCGGGACACCACCTCCGTGGCCCGCTTTTTGGCCGGGCGCCTTCCCGCATGCCGGGCGTCTCCGGGACGATCCCGCGTGAGATCCGCGTGCTCGCAAAGCCACGCGGGTCTCGCACCGGCGGCCGCCGCCACTGTCACCGACAGCGCGACGGCCGCCCCACACCCGCCACTGACGTGGAAGTGCCCGCGCGTTCTCCTGCGCGGACACACGGCCGGCACGCTCCCGCGCGCTCCCGGCCGCAGCCTCAACGGCGCCGACTCCGTCGTGGCCTCCCCCGAGGGACGACCCGCACGACGGCCGAACAGAGAACCGCCATCGCACGTCACCCGCCATCAGCAGCGGCGCGGTTTCATCCTCCCGTCACCGCCCCACACTCGCCTGGGCCACCCAGTCCACACAGCTCAGCCGCTCGGTTCCCACATCCGAGACCAACGGGGGCTTGCCAAGAGGCTCAGCACCCCAGCAGCACTGCGTCCACGTCAGCCTGGCCCCTGCTTCAGGACCTCGATGTTCAAGCACGGGCTTTCACCGGCAACTCCGGCACACCGTCCGCCCCACGCCGCTTTGCGGCACTTCGGGGTCGTCGTCGAGGGGCCGTGAGGTGACTCTCCAGACGGAACGGATCAGGAATGCAGCCTGCGGGTCGCGGCGCTCGTCATCGGTGTTCGTCGTCGCTCTGCGGCTCGGCGGGACCGGCCTTCCGCTGGATTTCCGCCCGCAGTTCGGCCAGCCAGGCGCGGTCGGCGTCGATCCTGACGATCCCGTGGTCGAGCGCGAGACGGCTCCACTGCTCCACCCGCGCGAACGCCAGCGCCGCGACACGGTCGCGGTTGCGCACCAGCACCCGGTCGCGGGCATCGAGCACAGCGAGCTGTTCCTCAGGGCTCAGCCAGGCGAAGTTCACCAGCCGTGCGTGGAACTCACGGGACTGGTCCACCCCTCCCTCGGGAAGCTCGGCCAGCATCTCGTGCAGCAGTTCCCGGCCGACGTCCGTGATCGAGTAGACGTGCCGAGGCGGCTTGGCCTCCTGCTCCTCCGAACCACGCAGCACGGCACCACCGTCGACGAACTGGCGCAGCCGGGGATAGAGCGAGTTGTTCGACAGCGCGTGCCCTGTCGCCGCCTCCACCTCCCTGCGCAGTTCGTATCCGTGACGGGGCCCGCGCGCCAGCTCGGCCAAAAGGAGGATGTCGATCCACATAAGGGTTACTGTAACCTAGGTCACCGTAACCGAGAGACTCTCGCTCGCTCCCCTCATGGGCCATCCCCCCTTCTCGCGGCCCCACTCCGCTACCGAGCCCCGGACGAGGAAGACATCACATGCGTATGGACGTGGAACTCGACGAACCCAAATGCGTTGCCGCCGGTCAGTGTGTCCTCGCCGCTCCCGACGTGTTCGACCAACGCGACGAGGACGGCGTCGCCGTCCTGCTCGACACCCAGCCCGCACCAGAACTCCTCGACGGCGTGAAGGAAGCCGCAGCCCTCTGCCCTGCAGCAGCGATCCGCTTGGTCGAGCGGTGAAGCGCATCTTTGCCGTCGCAGCTTCGGCCGCCGAACACACCGCAGCCGAGGCGTTACGCCGGAGGGGTTACGACGGGACGCCGCCCCTCATCGACTACGAACCACGCCCGCCCTACGACCGGCCGCCGCTTCCCAAGCAGTTCCTGACCGGCCGGTGGGCAATCCGACAGGCCGCCTTGCGCCCCACAGCCGACCTGGACGCACCCCGTCTCGGCCTTCGCCCAGGCACGGCTACCACCGGACTTGCCCCCGTCCCGCACACGGTGCAGCCGACGATCCCATCAGCGGTGCTCCGCACCTCCCTCGCCCTGCGAGACCGGCGCGGTCCGGGGCATCGGCTCCTCGTGGTCGGTGCCGGATTCCTCGGCGCCGAGAACACGGGCATCGAGGTCGGCCGGATCCCCTCTCCGGTCCACCTCCGACGGGAAGCGCGACCGCGTACGGGAGCCGTGCCGTCGGAAGCGGCCGAGGCCAAAGCGGCCCCGGGGAACAGTGCGGTGGTCGAGGTCCGCGAAGTCCTGGTCGCCAACGGCTCACGCCCCGACATCGAATGGCTCGCCGTCCGCGACCGGGGGCGTGTGACGCGTACGCCAGGTCACGCCCGGCGTGCGCGCGGCCCCCGCCGTCCGAGACATCCACACGGATCGAACACCGCACCCACGCCTCCGATCCAGGCATGACCGCCCCCTGCAGCCTGCTCGCCGCGCCGGGGATACGCGAGGGCTTCGCGCCCGTGCCGTACCTCTGGCCGGACCGGTACGGCACGAGGATCCAGGCATACGGGCTCCTGCGCGGCCCCGACGAAGTCGCGGTCATCGAAGGGAACTTGACGGAACACCGGTGCGTGGGCGCGAACCGCGCCGGCGACCGGCTCAACGGCACCCTCGCGACCGGCATACCGCCCAGAGCCGTCCGGCGGTGGCGCCAGGCCAGTACCGTCCGCACCGCCTGGCGCGACGCCCTACCGACCCGACCGTAACCGGCTGCATGTACCCGAGCGCGCCCGCCACGCACGACCGGGCCGGCTCAAGAGCACCCCCAGCCCCACCCCGGCAAGGCCCCTTTCGTCCCCACCGCCGTCCCCACCGGCTCCCCCACACAAAGGCCTTCGTCCATGCCGCGCACGCTTCCCCCCACCCCCGGCGCCGGGGAATCCGGCTCCCGGCGCCCGCGCATCGTCGTGGCGGTCCTGACGTTCTCCGGGATCACCGTCGCGTTCGTGCAGAGCATGGTGTTCCCGATCGTTCCACACCTGCCCACCTATCTGGACGCCTCGCCGGCGGACACCGCCTGGGTGGTGACCGCCACCCTGCTGAGCGGCGCGGTCACCACACCGGTGACAGGACGCCTCGGCGACATGTACGGCAGGCGCCGCATGCTCCTGTTCGGGCTGGCTGTCATGGTGCTGGGCACGGTGATCTCCGCGCTCAGCACCTCCCTCCCCCCGCTGCTCGTCGGGCGGACTCTGCAGGGGCTGGCCAACGGCGTGATCCCCCTGGGCGTCAGCATCATGCGGGACGTACTGCCCGCCGAGAGGCTCCCCGCGTCCACCGCCGTGATGTACGGCTCCCTGGGCGTGGGCGGCTCCTTGGGCCTGCCCGTCGCCGCGTTCCTCGCCGACGACTTCGACTGGCACGTACTGTTCTGGACCGCTGCCGCGCTCGGCTCCGTCGCGGCGCTCCTCGTCGCCCTGCTCGTGCCCCGCTCACCGGCGCGCGCCGGTGGGCGCTTCGACGTCACCGGCGCCGTCGGCATGGCGACCGGCCTGGTGTGCCTGCTGCTCACGGTCTCCAAGGGCGAGGACTGGGGCTGGGGCAGCGGACCCACCCTCGCCCTGGCGGCAGGGGCCGCGATCGTCTGGCCCCTGTGGGGCTGGTTCCAACTGCGCTCCCCGCAGCCCATGGTGGACCTCCGGGCCAACGCCCGACCACAGGTGCTTTTCACCCACCTCACCGGACTGGCACTCGGGTTCGCGGTGTTCGTGACCGGACTGGTCCTGCCGCAGTTGCTCCAGATGCCGGAGGAAACCGGCTACGGGCTGGGCAAGTCCCTGGTCGTCACCGGCCTGTTGATGGCTCCGCAGGGCCTGACGATGATGGCGGTCTCGCCTCTCTCCGCCCGGCTCACCAAGGCCAAGGGTCCCAAGGTGACCCTCGTCGTCGGCTCCGTGATCACGGGCACCGGCTATCTCCTGGCCACGGTACTGATGTCCGAGGTCTGGCAGATCGTCGTCACGTCCTGCCTCGTCGCCGTCGGTGTCGGCTTCGCCCTCGGGACCCTGCCGGCGCTCGTCATCGGCGCCATACCCGCGTCCCAGACCGGCGCCGCCATCAGCCTCAACACCCTCATGCGGTCCATCGGCACCTCCGTGTCCAGTGCCGTGGCCGGTGTGATCCTCGCTCACCTGACCACCCGCTCGGGCAGCGGCACGGTGCCCTCCCAGAACGGCCTGCGCGCCGTTCTGGCGATCGGTGCCGGGGCCGCCGCCGTCGCCCTGGTCTTCGCGTCCTTCATCCCCGGTCGCCGACCGGCCACGGACGCCGCGGAATCTCCCGTGCTCCCCGTCCTGGGGAAGCCGACGGCCGCTGACGCCGAGTAGGCGAAACGCCGCAGCGGTTCCCGATCGATCCCGCACCGCACGCTCGCCTCCTTTCCCGCGAACTCACCCGTTCCGCAACACCCGTTGATGCCGAGATCCCTCCGGAGGAGAAGCATGACGTCTTACCTCGCCCAGGCCACCGGCGAACCGACAGGAGGTCTGGGCGGCTGGGCCGTCGACATGATCGAGGCACTTGGCGGAGCAGGGCTCGCATTACTCACCGCCCTGGACAGCATGCTTTTCGGGGCCCTCCCGGTCGACGTACTGCTGCCGCTCGTCGGATACACCGCCACCCAGGGCGCCATCAACATCGGCACCGCCATCGTCTGCGCCACCGCGGGATCGGTCGCCGGCAGTCTCGCCCAGTACGCGCTCGGCGCGCGGCTCGGCCGGGATCGTGCCCGAGCTCTGCTGCTGAAGTTCCCGGGCATCAAGACGGAGACCGTCGACCGCGCCGAGGCATGGTTCGCCCGGCACGGCGCCAAGGCGGTGCTGCTCGGCCGTGTGCTGCCCGTCATCCGTCCGCTCATCTCCATCCCGGCAGGGGCCGAGCGGATGTCGCTGCCGAAGTTCGTGCTGTTCACCGCGATCGGCACCATGACGTGGACCGCCACCCTGCTCCTCTCCGGATATCTCCTGGGCGAGAACTGGCACCGGGTCACCGACTACGCCGGCATGTTCTCGTACGTCGTTCTCATCACCGTCATCCCGGGCCTCGTCCTCATCGCCGTCAGGCGCCGCAACCGGCGCCGCAGGGAAGCCGCGACCGTGGTCGCCGAGACCGAGCGCACCGAGGTGGGGTGAACGTCCTCGGCCTCGCAGCCTTGGCAGCAGCGACTGCGGCGGCACGATCACCAAGGGCAGAGTCCGACTCACCCCCCGGGGGCGGCGATCTCGACGGCGTCGCTACGACCGAGGGGCAGGGCCGCCGGCCGCCTCAGCGCGACCGGGTGCCGAGCACCGTCAGCCCCTGACCAGCGCATCGCCGGTCACCGGTGACCGCGCCACAAGGACGAGAGGCATTAGTACCGGGGTACTAGCCGCACCCAGACGGTTCGGTCCCACAGGGGGCAGGGAGCGCGAGAAACCGCCCCTAGCTTGAGATCACGGGTCGATCGACCCCCAGCTCACGTAATGATCTCTTCTCCTGTGGGAGTACTCCGTGGCCACCTTCCTGTACCGACTGGGACGGCTCGCCTTTCGGCGACGACGCCTCGTCGTCCTCTTGTGGATCGCCGTCCTGGCCGCCGTAGGCATCGGCGCCATGAGCTCCACCGGCAAGACCTCCGACAGCTTCACGCTGCCGGGCACCCAGTCCCAGAAGGCCATCGACCTGCTGGGCGAGGAGTTCCCGCAGGCATCCGCCGGCGGCGCCTCCGCTCGGGTCGTGTTCGAGGCGGCCGACGGGCAGAAGCTGACCGCCACCGCCCACAAGGCGGCGGTGGAGTCGCTGGTGGCGAAGCTGGAGAAGTCGCCGCAGGTGGCGAGCGTCTCCGACCCCTTCACCAGCGGCCAGGTCAGCGAGGACGGCACCATCGGCTACGCCGGGGTGACCTACAAGGTCGCCCAGGCCGACGTCAGTGACGCCGCGCACGACGTCCAGACCGCTGTCGTGGCGCAGGGCGAGAAGGCCGGCATCACGGTGAGCCTGGGCGGCGACGCCGTCGCGGACCAGGCCGCCAGCAAGGCCGCCGAACTGATCGGTCTGGGCGTCGCCGCCGTCGCCCTGATCATCACCTTCGGATCGCTGATCTCCGCCGGACTGCCCCTGCTCACCGCCATCCTCGGCGTCGGCGCGGCCATCCTGTCGATCACCGTCGCCACCCAGTTCTTCGACATCGCCTCCCAGACGTCCGCGCTGGCGCTGATGCTGGGGCTGGCCGTCGCCATCGACTACGCCCTGTTCATCGTCTCCCGCTACCGCAACGAGATCCGCGACGGCCACGATCCGGAAGAGGCCTGCGGACGTGCCCTGGGCACCGCCGGCTCCGCGGTCGTCTTCGCCGGCCTGACCGTGATCATCGCACTGGCCGGACTGAGCGTCATCGGCATCCAGATGCTCACCTCGATGGGCCTGGGCTCCGCCTTCGCCGTCGCCGTCGCCGTGGTGATCGCGCTGACCCTGCTGCCCGCCCTGCTCGGCTTCGCCGGTATGCGGATCATGAAGAACAAGCTGCTGTCCCGCCGTATGAAGGCGCTGGAGCGCGGCGAGGGCGAGTCGATGGGCGTGCGCTGGGCGAAGTTCGTGACCCGCAACCCCGTCAGGGTCCTCGCCGTCTCGGTGATCGGCCTCGGACTGCTGGCCATCCCCGCCCTGTCGCTGCGCCTGACCCTGCCCGACGACTCCATGAAGCCCCCGGGCAGCACCCAGCGCCTTGCCTACGACACTCTCAGCAAGGGCTTCGGACCGGGCTTCAACGGGCCGCTGACCGTGGTCGTCGACGCCCGCGACAGTGACGACCCCGAGACCGCAGCCGCGGACGCGACCGCGGTGCTCAAGAAGCTGGACGATGTCGCCTCGGTCCGTGACGCGGCCTTCAACGAGGCCGGTGACGTCGCCATCATCGGTGTCGTCCCGGAGAGTTCCCCGACCAGTCAGGCCACCAAGGACCTGGTCGCCGACATCCGCGACCACAGCGCCACCCTGCAGAAGGACACCGGCGCCGACCTCATGGTCACCGGCACCACCGCCGTCAACATCGACGTCTCCACCAAGCTCGCCCAGGCCCTCATCCCCTACCTCGCCATCGTCGTCGGCCTGGCACTGATCCTGCTCCTGCTGGTCTTCCGTTCGATCCTGATCCCGCTCAAGGCCGCCCTCGGCTTCCTGCTCACCATCGCCTCCACCCTCGGCGTCCTGGTCGCCGTCTTCCAGTGGGGCTGGCTCGCGGATGTCTTCGGCGTCGACCAGACCGCGCCCATCGTCAGCGTGCTGCCCATCCTGCTGATCGGTGTCGTCTTCGGCCTCGCCATGGACTACGAGGTCTTCCTCGTCACCCGGATGCGGGAGGAGTACGTCCACGGAGCCACCCCCACGCAGGCCGTCATCGGGGGCTTCCGGCACAGCGGCCGGGTGGTCACCGCCGCCGCCGTCATCATGATCGCCGTCTTCTCCGGGTTCCTCCTCGACGACGCGGCGCTGATCAAGTCGGTCGGCCTGGGACTCGCCTCCGCCGTCCTGTTCGACGCCTTCGTGGTCCGGATGACCATCGTCCCGGCGGTGCTGGCCCTGCTCGGCCACCGCGCCTGGGCGCTGCCCAAGTGGCTCGACCGTGTCATGCCCAACGTGGACGTCGAGGGCGAGAAGCTGCGCCACACGCTGGACGCCGACAGCACGAGCACCGCACCGGAACCCGTCCTCGCCGGCGTGGGCGCCTGGGTCCACACGGACTCGGGCAGCTACAGCGCCCCGCAGGCGTTCACCAGTGGCTCCGGCGCCGATGCCTCGGACACGGCCACGTTCACGTCGCCGCTTCCGCGACACCACAACGGCCGACCCCTTGGGCTCTACGGGAAGCACCGTGCGGACAACCGTGACGCCGAGACCCTCGCGGACCCGGGCGCCGGGAACGACGCGGCCCTGGACGGCGACTCCATCGGCGTCAACGGCCCCGACACCACGGGGACGCCGAACCGTCGCGCGAAGCTCCGCAGCAAGAAACTGGGACTGGTGAAGTTCAAGCAACGTCTCGCACGCACCGGTGACACCACTCCGCCCGCCGACGCGACCGAGTCGAAGGCCAGCACGATGAAGGGGATACGGAAGAAGATGTTCCGCAAGCGCTGACGGGAACGCGCCGCAGCGACAGCTGCCTACCACCGCCCGACCCGCAACCGGAACGGCCGCCTCCCAGCGGCCGCCCCCAACCCCGCCCGCCGGTCCGATCCCCCGAGGCCGGCGGGCGGCTCCCGCCCAGTAAAGGACTCCTCGTGACCGTGCCGAGCGCACCCGCTCCCCGCCCGGGCGAAGACCGGACCCTGGAGACCCTGTCCGGCGATTCCGAGCAGCGCGTGGTCGCCTCGGTCCTCTTCCGCCTGGCCGCATTGCAGCGAGCCAACCGGGCCCACCCCAGGGTCCGGCACTGGGGGGTACCGGCCGTCTGCGCCGCGCTCGGCGCCACCTCTTACCTCAACCCGCACAACACCCGAGACGTCCCGGCGCAGGTGGCCCTCATCGCCGCCTTCGCCGTCCCGCTCCTGTGGCGGGAACGCAGGCCCATGCTGGTCTTCGCGCTCACCACCGCCGCGTCCGTGGCAGCCCTCCCCCTGGGGGTGATGACCGGCTCCGAGTCCGCACGCGTCGTGGCCCTCTTCAACGTCGGCCGCCGCTGCACCCCGCACCAACTGGCCCTCGCCGTCGTGGTCACGACCGCACAACTCGTCGCGTGGGCCGCCGTCTTCTGGAGGGGCCGCCAGCTGGAGCACGCCACCCGGCCGGAAGTCGTGACCATGCTGGCCATGACCGCGATGGCGGCGTTCGCCGCACTCGGTCTGCTCAGCCGACTGGCCAGCGCCTACATCGACACCCTCAGGAAGGAACGCGACCAGCAGGCCCGCCTCGCCACCGCACAGGAACGCGCCCGCGTGTCCCGGGAAATGCACGACATCCTCGGCCACACCCTCTCCGTCATCGTCGGCCTCGCCGACGGCGCCGCCGCCCTCGCCGAGACCAAACCCGAACGCGGCGCCCAGACCCTGCGCATCATCAGCAGCAGCGGCCGCGACGCCCTCGCCGAACTACGCCGCCTCCTCGCCGTCATCGGCGAGGACAACGACGCAACCGACACCGCACCACTCGCCCCACAACCCGGCCTCACGGATCTCAGCTCACTTCTGGACCGCGTCCGCGCGGCGGGCCCCACCGTCACCCTCGACACCCACGGCGACCTCGCACGCCTGCCACCGGGCCTCCAACTGTCCGTCTACCGCATCATCCAAGAGGCCCTCACCAACACCGTCAAATACGCCGCCCCCGACACCTCGGTCCACGTCTCCCTCACCTCCGACCCCAACGCCCTCCACGTCACCGTCGAGGACACCGGACCACCCCAAACTCCTCGAACTCGTCGTCGGCAATCCGGGGGCGGCCGTGGGTTGGTGGGCATGCGCGAACGCGTCGCCCTCTACAAGGGCACCGTCACCGCGGGCCCCAACTCCCGCGGCGGATGGACGGTCCGCGCGTTCCTCGTCCCCAACCCGTCCTCCCCCGACCTCTCGACGTCGCACGAGCAGGCGGTTTCCCCGCCCTCCCCGGAGTACCGCTCATGACCGCCGAACTCCGCCCCGACGTCGTCCTCATGGACGTCCGCATGCCCGGCATGGACGGCATCGAAGCCACCCGCCGCATCATCCAGACCGGCGGCCGCTCCCGCATCCTCGTCCTGACCACCTTCGACCTCGACGAATACGCCTACGACGCCCTACGCGCCGGAGCCAGCGGCTTCCTCCTCAAAGACGCCCAACCCGAAGAACTCGTCGCCGGCGTCCGCGCCGTCGCCGCCGACGACGCCGTCATCTCCCCCGGCCTCACCCCGTAGCAGCAGCGTCGACTCGGCGTCCTCCCCCAACGCGAGTGCCTGCGCCTGACCCACCCCACCCGCCCGATGCCCGGGCCACACCGACACCGCTCCGTGTTCACCGAAACGTCCCCGCAACCCAGCAAACGCACCAAAGAACAGGACACCGTAATGGGACCGTTGACACGAACCGGCATGGGCGTGGCCCTCGCGTGCGGAGTACTCCTCACCGCCGTCAGCATCGGACAGAACTCCGACAACAACGACAGCGACAGCGACAACGCACAAGTGAAGAAGACATCGGCATCGGCACCGCCCAAGGGGCCCTACGTCGCTCTCGGCGATTCCTACACCTCGGGCCCCAAGATCCCTCCCCAGACCGGCGATCCGGCCGGCTGCGACCGGTCCGGCCGCAACTACCCGTCTGTCGTGGCGAAGGAGCTCGGTATCAAGGCGACCGACTTCCGCGACGTCAGCTGCAGCGGCGCCACCATTGCCGACCTCACCACCCCTCAGTCGACCGACCACGGCACCAACCCGGCCCAGCTCTCGGCGCTTTCCGCGTCCACGAGGGTGGTCACCCTCGGCATCGGCGGCAACGACATCGGCTTCAGCTCGATGATGACCAAGTGCGTCGGCACAGGCACGCTGTTCAAGCTGGCCGACAGGCTCACGGACGTCACCGACAACGCTCCCTGCAAGGAGAAGTACACCTCCGGCGACACCGACGAAGTAACCCAGAAGATAAGCGCCACGGGCGACCGCCTCACCCGGGCTCTGACCGAGATCGAACGCCGCGCACCCGAAGCCAGGGTCTACGTCGTCGGCTACCCCGCGATCCTGCCCGCCGAAGGCACCCAGTGCGGTCGCGAACTGCCCCTCGCCCCCGGCGACGTAACGTTCCTGCGCCAGAAGCAGCAGGAACTCAACAGCATGCTCAGCGAACGCGCCCAGGCCTCCGGAGCGACGTACGTCAACACGTACGCCCCGTCCGCCGGCCACGACGCCTGCTCCCCTGCCGGCACGCGCTGGATCGAACCCCTCCGGCCCAGCAGTCCGGCAGCCATCGTCCACCCCAACGAACGCGGCGAACGCGGCATGGCCACCGCCGTCCTGAGCGCCATGAAGAACTGACGACATCCCAGCAGGACGTAAGCCGCGGGTCACCGGAAGGGAGCCCGCCTCATCCACGTCCTTCACGCACCCGCGACTCCGGGCGCGTGTGCTCGAGCGGAGCACGCGCCCGGTACGCACCGGCCGCCCGTGGGGACAGGCACCGGTGCGAGGTAGGGCCCGGCCGCGATCCGGAACATCTCACGATCCGCGGCCGGGCCCCGCATCCTCTGCTCCGCCCCGCTCCGAACATGGCGGCCGAACTCCTCCGGGCCCGGTCCGCCGGGAGACCGCCCGCATGACCACCGTACTCATCGTCAACAACCAGACTCTGCAACGTCTCGGCCTGCGCATGTTCCTGGAGGCTCAGCCCGACCTCACGGTCGTGGGCGAGGCGGCCGACTGCGCCGAAGCGGTCCGAGCCGCCACCGCCCTCCAGCCCGATGTCGTCCTCCTGGACCTGGACGGAACGGACACCGACCGTATTCAGGCCATCCGGCGCATCATCCGAGCCGACTGCCACGCCAAGGCGCCTCGCCCCGAACCGACAGGCGGACTCCCCCCGCGGGTGCTCGTACTGATCGCCTCCGACGGCGACGCGTACCCTCGTGCCACCCTGCGCGCGGGCGCCGACGGAATCCTCCTCAAGGACGCCCTGCCCGAAGAACTCGCCGCAGCCGTGCGCACCGTCGCGCAGGGAGGCTCGGTTCTACCTCCCCGACTCACGCGCGCGCTGATCGAGGCCGTCCGCGAACAGGATTCCAGCGGCGAGCCCGACCGAGGACGGAGACTGTCCCACCTCACCGAACGTGAAACCGAAGTGCTCGCCGCGCTCGCCTCCGGCTGGAGCAACGCGCAGATCGCCGAACGGCTGTCTATAGCACCGACCACACTCAAGACCCACATCAGCAACATCCTGACCAAGATCGGTGCCCATACCCGGGTCCAGGCCGTCGTGTTCGCCTACGAGACAGGTCTGGCCAGACCGGCAGGACAGCGCCCTCGTTCGCACGCATCAGACCTGTCGGATCTTCCAGGAGGAGGGTTCCGCTCCGTCTGACCGAGGAGACCGCCACGGCCTTGCGCCGCCCCAGCCGGTCTTGGACGTGATCGGACGACAGCGCGCCAAGGGCTCGTATCACGCCCGGGACAGCACGCTCTGCGTCACGCGCGGGCTTCCAACCCGAGGGGGCTGCCGATAGCCACTGATGCCACACCGATATGATGTAAACATCGATTCGATGCTTCCGCGGGAAGATGACCTCATGCTGGAACTCGCGATCCTGGGCTTCCTCGCCGGCGGCCCTGTGCCGGGTCATGAGTTGCGCCGCCGGATCTCGCATCTGACCGGCTATACGCGTCCGGTCAGTGACGGCAGCCTCTATCCGGCCGTCAACCGCCTCGCCAAGGCGGGCCTGCTCGAGCGGCGGGCCGACCGCTCGCGGGTGCCGCCCGCTATGTGCTCAGCCTGACCTAGGCCGGCCGTGTCGAGATGCTGGAGTGTCTGCGCAGGCCGGCCGCCCACGAGATCACCGACCAGACCCGGTTCGCCACGATCCTGTCGTTCCTCTCCTTCCTCCCCGACGTCGCCGAGCAGTACGCGGTGCTGCGCCGACGCCTCACCTTCCTGGAGGAGCCGGCGAGCTTCTTCTACGACGGGAACCTGCCCCTGCGCGCCGAGGACGTCGCCGACCCCTACCGACGGGGCCTGCTTCTCACCGCCCGCGCGACCAGCCGCGCCGAACGAACCTGGCTGCACGAGGTCCTGGGCGAGGAACCACCGACCACCTGACAACCCCTGAAAGACATCGGAGGAACGTCCATGTTCGCGTCCTGGTACGACCAGCAGGGCCCCGCCGCCGACGTCCTGCGCGTCGGCGAGCTGCCGGACCCTCACCCCGGCCCCGGCGAGGTCCGCGTCCGTGTCACCGTCTCCGGCGTCAACCCCGGCGACACCAAGAAGCGGCGCGGTTGGCTCAGTTCCTCGATGCCCTACGCCCGTGTGATCCCGCACAGCGACGCCGCCGGCGTCATCGACGAAGTGGGCGACGGAGCCGGCGCCCACCGAGTGGGAGAGCGGGTGTGGCTCTACGGCGCCCAGTCCTACCGGCCGTTCGGCACCGCCGCCCAGTACACCGTCGTACCCGAACAACAGGCCGTAAGGCTCCCCGACCACCTCGGTGACGAGCTCGGCACGAGCCTGGGCATCCCCGGTATCACCGCCCACCGCGCGGTGTTCGCGGACGGCCCGGTCGACGGGCGGATCGTTCTCGTGCACGGGGTGCTGGGCGGTGTCGGCTCCCTGACCGCCCAGCTCGCCCGATGGGGCGGCGCCACCGTCATCGGCACCGTCCGCCGCAGCGGCGACCTGGGCCATGTCGACGCGACAGCCGTCTCTCACGCCGTCGCCCTGGACGCCGAGAACCCGGCGGCGGCGATCCGCGCGTACGCACCCGACGGTGTGCACCGGGTCGTCGAGGTGTCCGTGTCGGCCAACGCCGACCTCGACAACGCGGTCACCGCGCCCGACGCCGTCATCGCCGCCTACGGAACCCACGCCGACCGCACCGAACTCCCTTTCTGGCCCCTGCTCTTCAACAACATCATCCTGCGCCTGCTCGGCAGCGACGACTTCCCCGCCGACGCCAAACGACAGGCCGCCCGCGACCTCACCGCGGCAGCCGCGGTCGGCGCGGTGACCGTCGGCGTCGCAGACAGCTACCCGCTGGAGGACGTCGCCAAGGCCCACGACTGCATCGACGCGGGCGGGCGGGGCAGGGTGGTGGTCACCCTCCCGGAATGACCGGTGCAGCGCCGGGCGCCGCGCCATGAGGACGAGGCGCATTAGTACTGCGGTACTAGTCGCAGCGCGTCGATTCGGTTCCACAGGGGGCAGGGAGCGCGGGAAACCGCGCCTAGCTTGAGATCAAGCATCGATCGGGCCTCAGATCGCGCAATGACCTCTTCTCCTGGTGGGAGTACCCCGTGGCCACCTTCCTCTATCGACTGGGACGGCTCGCCTTCCGGCGACGGCGCCTCTTTCTGTTGATGTGGATCGCCGTCCTGGCCGCCGTCGGTATCGGCGCCATGAGTTCCACCGGCTCCACCTCGGACAGCTTCACGCTGCCCGGCACCCAGTCCCAGAAGGCCATCGACCTGTTGCAGAAGGAGTTCCCTCAGGCCTCCGCCTCCGGCGCCACCGCCCGGGTCGTCTTCGAAGCGCCCGCCGGGGAGAAGCTCACCTCCAGCACCAACAAGGCGCGCATCACCGAGCTGGTGGCCGAGCTGAAGACCTCGCCTCAGGTCGCGAGCGTCTCCGACCCGTTCACCAGTGGCCTGGTCAGCGACTCCGGCACCATCGCCTACACGCAGGTGACGTACAAGGTCGCCAAGTCAGACGTCAGCAGCGCCGCTCACCAGGCCCTCGACAAGGTCGCCGAGGAAGGCACCGAGGCCGGACTGACGGTGAGCATGGGCGGCGACGCCGTCGAGGACAAGGCGGCCAGTAAAGCAGCCGAGCTGATCGGTCTCGCGGTCGCCGCCGTCGTCCTCGTGATCACCTTCGGCTCGCTCATCGCGGCGGGGCTTCCGCTGCTGACCGCGATCCTCGGCGTGGGCGTGGCGGTCATGTGCATCACCATCGCCACCTCGTTCGCCGACATGGCCTCGGCCGCTTCGACCCTGGCGCTGATGCTGGGGCTGGCCGTCGCCATCGACTACGCCCTGTTCATCGTCTCCCGCTACCGCAACGAGATCCGCGACGGACACGACCCCGAAGAGGCCGCCGGACGTGCCCTGGGCACCGCCGGCTCCGCGGTCGTCTTCGCCGGCCTGACCGTGATCATCGCGCTGGCGGGCCTGAGCGTCATCGGCATCAAGATGCTCACCTCGATGGGCCTGGCCTCCGCGTTCGCCGTCGCGGTCGCGGTCCTCATCGCCTTGACCCTGCTGCCCGCGATGCTCGGCTTCACCGGGACGCGGATCATGAAGGCCAAGCTCCTCAGCCGCCGTATGCGCGCTCTGGAGGAGCGCGGCGAGGGTGAGGCACTGGGCGTGCGCTGGGCCCGCTTCGTGACCCGCAACCCGGTCAAGGTCCTCGCGGTCTCGGTGATCGGTCTGGGCCTGCTGACCATCCCGGCCATGTCCCTGCGCCTGGCCCTGCCCGACGACTCCATGAAGTCCCCCGACAGCACCCAGCGCATCGCCTACGACACGCTCAGCGAAGGATTCGGACCCGGCTTCAACGGACCGCTGACCGTGGTCCTCGACGCCCGCGACAGCGACGACCCCGAGGCCGCCGCCGCGGACGCGGTCGCACTGATCAAGAAGCTCCCCGACGTGGCCACGGTGCGCGACGCCGCGTTCAACGAGGGCGGCGACGTGGCCCTGATCGGCGCCATCCCCGAGAGCGCGCCGAGCAGCCAGGCCACCAAGGATCTGGTCAACAGCATCCGTGACCAGAGCAGCGCGCTGCACCAGGACACGGGCGCCGACCTCATGGTCACCGGCACCACCGCCGTCAACATCGACGTCTCCACCAAGCTCGCCCAGGCCCTCATCCCCTACCTGGCGATCGTGGTCGGCCTGGCACTGGTCCTCCTGCTGTTGGTCTTCCGCTCGATCCTGGTCCCGCTCAAGGCCGCGCTCGGCTTCCTGCTCAGTGTCGGCGCCACCCTCGGCGTGGTGGTGGCCGTCTTCCAGTGGGGCTGGCTGAAGGACCTCTTCGGCATCCAGGAGACCGCGCCGATCGTGAGCGTCCTGCCCATCCTGCTGATCGGTGTCGTCTTCGGCCTCGCCATGGACTACGAGGTCTTCCTCGTCACCCGGATGCGGGAGGAGTACGTCCACGGGGCCGAACCCACCGAGGCCATCGTTCAGGGTTTCCGGCACAGCGCCCGTGTGGTCACCGCAGCGGCGATCATCATGATCTCCGTGTTCTCCGGATTCCTCCTCGACGACGTGGCCCTCATCAAGTCCATCGGTCTCGGTCTCGGGTCCGCGGTGTTCTTCGACGCCTTCGTGGTCCGTATGACCATCGTCCCGGCGGTCATGACCCTGCTCGGGCGACGTGCCTGGGCCCTGCCCAAGTGGCTGGACCGCGTCATGCCCGACGTGGACGTCGAGGGCGAGAAGCTGCGCCACGCTCTGGCAGCCGCACAGGCGAGCACCGGACCCGAGCCCGTGCTGGCCGGCGTACCCGCGGGGGGCTGCCCGGGCTCCGACCACCACGGTGCCCCACCCGTACTCACCAGCGGCTCCGGCGCCGATACCTCGGACACTGCTGCATTCACGTCGCCGCTTCCCCAGCACGACCGCGGCCGGGTCGGATTCTCCGGACGCATGCAGCGCCGCGCATTCGACCAGGACGCCGATGCGCACAACGGTACGGACGCCGGGATCACCGACGGTAGCGACCTCACTGGCGGCACGGAAACGCAGGCTCGCGAGACGAGTAACCGCGGCAGGAAGCTAGGACTGCCCAAGCTCAGGCCACGCCGCGCCCGCCAGGTCGAGGCCCCGCCTGCCGACACGGCCCAGCGGAAGGCGACGACAATGAGGGATCTTCGGAACAGACTGTTCCGCAAGCGCTGACGGTGGCGGGCAGCAGCAACCGCTGCCGGCCACCGACCGGAACGGCGACCTCCCCCGGCCGCCTCCAGCCCCGCCCGCCGGTCCAATCCCCCCGGGACCGGCGGGCGGCCTCCCGACCCGCGAAGGACTCCCGTGACCACACCGAGCGCCTCCTCGCACGCCCCCCGCCCGGACGACCGCCGGACCCTGGAGAATCTGTCCGTCGATTCCGAGCAGCGCGTGGTCGCCTCGGTCCTCTTCCGGCTGGCCGCGTGGCGCAGAGCGGACCGGGCTCACCCCAAGGTTCGGCACTGGGGGGTACCGGCCATCTGCGCCGCGCTCGGCGTCACCTCCTATCTCAACCCGCACAACACCGGAGACGTTCCGGCGCAGGTGGCCCTCATCTTCGCCTTCGCCGTCCCGCTCCTGTGGCGGGAACGCAGGCCCATGCTCGTCTTCGCGCTCACCACCGCCGCCTCTGTGGTGGCCCTCCCTCTGGGTGTCCTGACCGGCTCCGAGTCCGCACGCGTCGTGGCTCTCTTCAACGTCGGCCGCTACAGCACCCCGCGGCATCTCGCTCTCGCGGTCGGCATCACGACCGCGCAGCTCGTGGCGTGGGCCGCCGTGTTCTGGAGGGGCCGCCAGCTGGAGCACGCCACCCGGCCAGAGGTCGTGACCATGCTGGCCATGACCGCGATGGCGGCGTTCGCCGCACTCGGTCTGCTCAGCCGACTGGCCAGCGCCTACATCGACACCCTCAGGAAGGAACGCGACCAGCAGGCCCGCCTCGCCACCGCACAGGAACGCGCCCGCGTCTCCCGCGAGATGCACGACATCCTCGGCCACACCCTCTCCGTCATCGTCGGCCTCGCCGACGGCGCCGCCGCCCTCGCCGAGACCAAACCCGAACGCGGCGCCCAGACCCTGCGCATCATCAGCAGCAGCGGCCGCGACGCCCTCGCCGAACTACGCCGCCTCCTCGCCGTCATCGGCGAGGACAACAAAGCAACCGACCACGCACCACTCGCCCCACAACCCAGCCTCACCGACCTCGACTCACTACTGGACCGGGTCCGTGCGGCAGGCCCCACCGTCACCCTCGACACCCACGGCGACCTCGCACGCCTGCCACCGGGCCTCCAACTGTCCGTCTACCGCATCATCCAGGAAGCCCTCACCAACACCGTCAAATACGCCGCCCCCGACACCTCGGTCCACGTCTCCCTCACCACCGACCCCAACGCCCTCCACGTCACAGTCGAGGACACCGGACCGCCCCGAACTCCCTCCGCAGACCGTCGCCGCGCGAGCGGTGGCCGTGGCCTGGTAGGCATGCGCGAACGTGCCGCCCTCTACAAGGGCACCGTCACCGCGGGCCCCAACGCCGACGGCGGATGGACCGTCCGCGCGCTCCTCGTACCCGACCCGCAGCCCAACTCCCCGGAGAAGTACCGCTCATGACCACCGTACTCATCGTCGACGACCAGGCCCTGCAGCGCATGGGCTTCAGCATGCTCCTGGAAGCCCAACCCGACATGAACGTCGTCGGAGAAGCCACCAACGGCACCGAAGCCATCCGCATGACCGCCGAACTCCGCCCCGACGTCGTGCTCATGGACGTCCGCATGCCCGGCATGGACGGCATCGAAGCCACCCGCCGCATCATCCAGACCGGCGGCCGCTCCCGCATCCTCGTCCTGACCACCTTCGACCTCGACGAATACGCCTACGCCGCCCTACGCGCCGGAGCCAGCGGCTTCCTCCTCAAAGACGCCCAACCCGAAGAACTCGTCGCCGGCGTCCGCGCCGTCGCCGCCGGCGACGCCGTCATCTCCCCCGGCCTCACTCGCAAACTCATCGACACCTTCGGCGACCGCCTCCCCGGCCACTCCCCACAGCAGCAGCGCCGCCTCGACGAGCTCACCCAACGCGAGTGCGAAGTCCTCACCGCCATCGCCAGCGGCTGGACCAACACGGAAATCGCCGAACGCCTCCACCTCGCCGAATCCACCGTGAAATCCCACATCAGCCGCATCCTGACCAAGATCGACGCCCGCGACCGTGTCCAGGCCGTGATCTTCGCCTACGACACCGGACTTGTCCGCCCCGCCTGACCCACCCCACCCGCCCGGCTCGTTCGAAGCCCGGGTCACACCGACACCGCTCCGTGTTCACCAAAACGTCCCCGCAACCCGGCAACCGCAACACAGAACAGGACACCGTAATGGGACAGCTGACACGAACCGGCATGGGCGTGGCCCTCGCGTGCGGAGTACTCCTCACCGCTGTCAGCATCGGACAGAACTCCGACAACAACGGCAGCAAGGACGAGCGCGCGAAAAGCACCAAGAGCACCGAGATGGAGACACTCAAAGGGCCCTACGTGGCACTCGGCGATTCATACACCTCGGGCCCCAAGATCCCTCCTCTGACCAGCACCCCGATCGGCTGCGACCGATCCAGCCGCAACTACCCCTCTGTCGTGGCGAAAGAACTCGGAATCAAGGCAGCCGACTTCCGCGACGTCAGCTGCAGCGGCGCCACCACCGCCGACCTCACCGCTCCCCAGTCCACCGGCAACGGCACCAACCCCGCACAACTCACCGCGCTGACCGCCGGCACAAGACTGGTAACGCTCGGCATCGGCGGCAACGACATCGGCTTCAGCTCACTGATCACCAAGTGCGTCGGTACCGGCACACTGTTCAAACTGGTCGACCGCATCACGGACATCACCGACAAGGCCCCCTGCAAGGAGAAGTACACCTCCGGCAACACCGACCAAGTAACCCAGAAGATAAGCGCCACGGGCGACCGCCTCACCCGGGTACTGAACGAGATCGAACGCCGCGCGCCGAACGCCCGCATCTACGTCGTGGGTTACCCGTCGATCCTGCCCGTCAAAGGCACCGCCTGCGGTCGCGGTCTGCCCATCGCCCCCGGCGACGTCACGTTCCTCCGTCAGAAGCAGCAGGAGCTCAACACCATGCTCGGTCAACGCGCTCAGGCCGCCGGAGCGACGTACGTCGACACCTTCACGCCGTCCGCCGGTCACGACGCCTGCTCTCCGGCAGCCACCCGCTGGATCGAACCCCTCAGACCCAGCAGCCCCGCCGCCATGGTCCACCCCAACGAACGCGGCGAACGCGGCATGGCCACCGCCGTCCTGAGCGCGGTCAGGGGCTAGGAACACCACAGCGGGGAGTCGTGGGGGCCACCGTGCAGGCCGCCCCGGCCTGCTTCCCGTATCCCCGACTCCGGTCGCGCGTGTTTGAGCGGAGCGCGTGTCCGGTCCGCACCGGCTGCCGGTGGGGACAGGCGCCCGGTGCGGGTGGAGGCCCGGTCACGATCCGGAACATTCCGGGATCCGTGGCCGGGTCATCACCCACACACCGCCCCCACCCCCGCCCCGACCATGGCCGGCCGAACGCGTTCAGAGTCCGGTCCGCCGGGAGAACCCCGCATGACCACCGTGCTCATCGTCAACGACCAGACTCTGCAACGTCTCGGCCTGCGGATGTACCTGGAAGCCCAGCCCGACCTCTCGATCGTGGGTGAGGCGACCGCCTGTGGCCAGGCGGTCCGACTCGTCGAAGACCTCCGGCCCGATGTCGTTCTCATCGACATGGGCCAACCGGACGAGGAGTACCTCCAGGCCATACGCTGCATCACCAGACCCGACCACGGTTCAGGGGCTCCTCACTCCGACCGGAGTGGCGGACTCCCCGCCCGGGTCCTGGTGTTGACCCCTTACGACGCTGACGAGTCCGCCTGCGCCGCCCTGCGCGCCGGCGCCAACGGAGTCCTCCTCAAGGACACCCTTCCCAGCGAGCTGACTGAGGCTCTCCGCAGCCTCGCGCTCGGAGGTGCCGTCCTGTCACCCGCTCTCACCCGCGCACTCGTCGCCACAGTCCGCGAGCAGAACCCGGCCGCCCTTCCCGAACATCGACGCAGACTGTCCCACCTCACCGAGCGCGAGTGCGAAGTGCTCGCCGCTCTCGCCTCCGGCTGGAGCAGCACGGAGATCGCCGAACGGCTGTCGATAGCACCGACCACGCTCAAAACCCACATCAGCAGCATCCTGGCCAAGATCGGCGCCCGGGCCCGTGCACAGGCGGTCGTGTTCGCCTACGAGACAGGTCTGGTCAAGCCTCCCAGCCAGCGCCTCCGCCCGAGCGACACGGAGCCCTTTCCAAGCCAGCGGCGCTGACCGCGAGTTGGAACATCCTGCGCAACGACGAAGCTCCTGGTAGACGGGTTCTCGACCAAGATCACCCATGTCCGCCAGGAGCTACGTGTGCCTGTCTACCCGTCCTCGATTGATCCGTCCAGCCGCACCTTGCGGTTCCTGACCGGACAACTGACAGCCAAGCGGCAGGAGATCGGGACACGATGGCGGCGCCTTTCCGCCGCACGTCAGGGCATGCTCGCCCTGGTCCACCTGCGGTGCAGTGACTTACGCGAAGCCGTCGAGGCACTGTCCACCCTCGCCCCATCCCTGGCCGAGGCGATGAGGATGATCCGGGCCAAAGCGTTCGTCATCATCGACGGCACCCTGCTGCCGATCGATCGCATCGCCGCCGGTACCCCGTACTACTCCGGGAAACACAAACGCCACGGCATGAACGCCCAGGTCCTCACCGATCCGATCGGACGGCTGCTCTGGGCCTCGCCGACGCAGGGTACAAGTGCTGGGCTGCCCCCGCACGCGCGCCTACGGTGCGCGCCGCACGCAGCAGGGGTTGACCAAGAAGGACATCATCCGTTGCCTCAAACGCTTCATCGCCCGCGAGGTCTATCACGCCCTCACTCGCACTCACGTCGGCGGCACAGCCTCAGCGACTTGACTTCTATAGGAGCATCAAGGCATATCAAGGCGCCGGCCGACCCGTCCGAGTACCGTTTCGGGGCCGCCGCCCCAAGAGATGGAAGCGCCGCCACAACACCACCCACGCCAAGATCCGCTGCCTCGGCGAGCGGGCCATGGCCACCCTCAAGGGTTGGCACCTCCTGCGGAAGCTCCGCTGCAGCACCAATCGGATCACCGACGTGATGAAGGCCGTTCTCGTCCTTCACCACGCATCAGCGTGAGGTTGGAAAGGGCTCACTACTCCCACAAGACCGCCGACCCGACGCCCGACCAGCGAAAACGCAGTCCTCAACTCCGGAGTGACAACAGCCTCTCAATCTCCTTGTTCAGGCCCGCGGGCGGATCCGCAGCCCGTGCATGCCGCCGTCGACGGCGAGATCGGTGCCGGTGGTGGAGCCGGAGAGCGGGCTCGCCAGGTAGGCGATGGCCGCGGCGACCTCTTCCGCGCTGACCAGACGACGCCGCTGCGCACGCAACGACGAGGAGGGCAGCCACGCATGTCACTGACCGACAAGGCCATCGACCGCATCAGGGACCTCATCCAGTCGGGCGAGCTGCCCCCCGGGGCCAAACTTCCGCCCGAGCAACAGCTCGCCGCGGAGTTGGGTCTGTCCCGCAACCTGATGCGGGAAGCGGTGAAGGCGCTGGTCGTCGCGCGGGTGCTGGAGATCCGGCGCGGGGACGGCACCTACGTGACCAGCCTGGAACCGGAGCTGCTGCTGAGCAGCATCGGGTCCGCGGTGGAGTTGCTGCGTGGCGACACGTTGCTGGAGCTCACCGAGGTGCGCCGACTGTTCGAGCCGGTAGCCACGGCGCTGGCCGCCACCCGGATCTCGGCCACCGAGCTCGGCGAGGTGGAGCGGCACCTGGACGCGATGCGGGCGGCCCGCGACGACGTGGAGCGCCTCAACGAGCACGACGCCGCCTTCCACCGGGCCGTGGTCGCGGCCACCGGCAACGCCACGCTGGCCACCCTCCTGGAGGGCATCTCCGGCCGGACACTGCGTGCCCGTGTCTGGCGGGGACTGGTCGACGACAACGCCGCCGGCCGCACCCTCGCCGAACACGAGGCGATCTACCAAGCGCTGGCCGACGGCGATGCCGCACTCGCCCAGGCGGCGGCGCTGATGCACGTCAGCACCACCGAGCGGTGGCTGCGCGAGCACCTGGAACGGGCCGGTCGGCTCCCCGGAGACGGCTCAGCCGTGTAGGCGCTCCCTCTCCGACCACCGATGCGCCCTATGTTCCTTTTTCCTTCCTCATGTCCCGTTCCCGGGTACCGAATTGCCAGGTCACCGGGCGGGCATGTTCACCTCACCGAGGAGTACCGATGAGATTTCTGCGCGTGGGCCCGGCGGGCTCCGAGCGGCCCGTGGTCCTTGACTCCGACGGCACCGCGAGAGACCTGAGTCCGCTGACCGTCGACATCGACGGAGCGTTCCTGGCCGAGGGTGGCGTGGAACGCGTCCGTGCCGCCCTGGCCGAGAACGTGCTGCCGCACACGGAGATCGCCGGCCTGCGGGTCGGAGCCCCGGTGGCACGCCCCGGCAAGGTGGTGTGCATCGGGCTCAACTACGTCGATCACGCTGCGGAGACGGACACACCGCCCCCTGCCGAACCGGTCGTCTTCATGAAGGCCGCCAACACGGTCGTCGGCCCCGACGACACCGTGCTCGTGCCGCGCACCAGCGAGAAGACGGACTACGAGATCGAACTCGCCGTGGTCATCGGCCGCACCGCGCGCTACCTGGACTCGCCGGAGGCGGCCGACGACGTCGTCGCGGGCTACGCGATCGCCGACGACGTCAGCGAGCGGGCCTTCCAGCACGAGCGGGGCGGGCAGTGGGACAAGGGCAAGTCCTGCGAGACGTTCAACCCGCTCGGCCCCTGGCTGGTCACCCCGGACGAGACCGGCGACCCGCAGGGGCTGGCCATGCGGCTGTGGGTCAACGGCGAACTGCGCCAGGACGGCCACACCAAGAACATGATCTTCGGGGTGCGCCACATCGTCTGGTACCTGAGCCAGTTCATGGTGCTGGACCCCGGAGACGTGATCAGCACCGGCACCCCGGCCGGCGTGGCCTTCGGCGCCAACGACTTCCCCTACCTGGCCGCCGGTGACGTGGTCGAGGTGGAGATCGACCGGCTCGGCCGCCAGCGGCACGTCCTCGGACAGGCCTGATGACCTCCGCGAGCCCGCCCTGGTTCACCGAGCGCGTCCCGCTCGGCCGCTCCGGGGCCACCGTCAGCCGTATCGGCCTGGGCACCGCACCGCTGGCCGGGCTGTTCTCGGCGGTCGGCGACGAGCAGGCCACCGCCACGCTCGACGCCGCCTGGGCGGCCGGTGTCCGGTACTTCGACACCGCCCCGCACTACGGTGCCGGGCTCGCGGAACGGCGGCTGGGATCCTTCCTCGCCGACACCGGCCGCCCGCGCGCCGAGTTCACCGTGTCCACCAAGGTGGGACGGCTGCTCGTGCCGGGCGACCCCGCCCTCGGGGACGAGGCGTTCCACGGCGAACAGGGGCTGGTCCGGGTTCGCGACTACAGTGCCGGGGGCGTCTACCGTTCGCTCGCCGAGAGCCTTGAGCGGTCCGGTCTCGAAGCCTTCGACACGGTCCTGATCCACGACCCGGACGACCACTGGGAGGAGGCGGTCACGGGGGCGTACCCGGCACTGGCCCGGCTGCGCGACCAGGGAGCGGTCCGGGCGATCGGCGCGGGCATGAACCAGACGGCGATGCTCACCCGCTTCGTCACCGAGACCGACCTCGACTGCGTACTCGTCGCCGGCCGCTACTCCCTGCTGGACCGCGGCGCGGCCGACGTGCTGCTGCCGCTGTGCGCCGAGCGCGAGGTGGGCGTCCTGGTCGGCGGCGTCTTCAACAGCGGCATCCTCGCCAACCCGTCTCCGGGCGCCACCTACGACTACGCCCCGGCCCCCGACGAAGTGCTGCACCGCGCCCGGTCCTTGTCCGAGCGGTGCGTGGCCCACGGGGTGCCGCTGGCCGCCGCCGCGCTGCAGTTCCCGCTGCGCCACCCGGCGGTCACCGGTGTGGTCCTCGGCGCGCGCAGTCCACTGGAGGTCACGGAGAACATCGCGCACGCCACGGCGGAGATCCCCGCGGAGTTGTGGGCGGAACTCGACGCCCTGGCGGGGGCCCGGCCATGACACGGATCGACGCACACCACCACGTCTGGCGGCCCCGGCCCGCGACGCCTGTGGCAGAGACGGCTCCGAGAGCGCCCGGGACCGCTTCCGGCCCGAGCCGTCGCGCGCACGACTGGCTGGACGCCCCCGACATGGCAGCCGTACGCCGTGACTTCACCCTCGACGACCTCGCGCCGGAGGCCGCGGCGGCGGGCATCGACCGGACGATCCTGGTCCAGGTCCTCCCCGATGCCGACGAGACCGTGGAGTTCCTGTCCCTGGCGGGGGCGGCGGACCTGGTCGCAGGTGTCGTCGGCTGGGCGGACCTCACCTCGGACCGCCTGACGGACACACTGGCCGCCCTGCGGTCGGGCATCGGAGGTGAACTCCTGGTGGGGGTCCGGCACTTGGTGCAGGGCGAGGCGGACCCGGGCTGGCTGAACCGGGCGGACGTCCGATGTGGACTGGGCAGAGTGGCGGACGCGGGTCTCGCCTACGACCTGCTCACCCTCCCGCACCAACTCCCCGCCGCCATCGCCACCGTACGGGCCCTGCCCGAGCTGACCTTCGTCCTCGACCACCTGTCCAAGCCGCCCATCGCCTCCGGCGAACTGCACCCGTGGGTCTCGCTGATCCGTGAACTGGCCGCCGAACCCAACGTGTTCTGCAAGCTGTCCGGCATGGTCACCGAGGCGGACCGCACCGGCTGGACCGTCGCGGATCTGCGCCCGTACGCCGACGAGGTGCTGGACGCCTTCGGCCCGTCCCGTGTGATGTTCGGCTCCGACTGGCCGGTGTGCCTGCTGGCCGCCTCCTACGAAGAGGTCGTCCGCGCGGCCGAGGAAGTGACCGACCGACTGACCGCCGCCGAACGTGCCGAGGTCTTCGGCGGCACGGCGGACCGTGCCTACCGACTGCGGAAGGAAAACCTGTGAAGATACGTCTGGCCTACGGGCAGTCGGGCCTCGACATCGAGGTGGATCCGCGGACGGCGACCGTCGTCGAACCCGTTCACCCGTTCACCACGAGGCCGCCGCGGACCAAATGGCCGTACTGCGCGAGGCGTTGCGCGACCCCGTCGCCGGGCCCCCGCTGCGCGAACGGGTGCGACCGGGGCAGACGGTGGCGATCTCGGCCTGCGACGGCACCCGCCCCCAGCCGCGCCATCTGATGATCCCCGCCGTCCTCGCCGAACTCGACGGGATCGTCCGTCTGGAGGACGTGGTGATCCTCGTCGCCACCGGCACCCACCGGGGCAACGGTGAGGCGGAACTGCGCGAGATGTTCGGCGACGAGGTCGTGGACGCCGTACGCATCGTCAACCACGACGCCCGCGACCCCGGACAGCTGACCTGGATGGGGACGTACGGCAACGGCGTCCCGGTCTGGCTGAACCGTGCGTGGGCCGAGGCGGACGTCCGCATCACCACGGGCTTCGTCGAACCGCACTTCTTCGCCGGCTTCTCGGGCGGTCCGAAACTCGTGGCCCCCGGCCTGGCCGCGCTGGAGACGGTCCTCGTCCTGCACGACGCGGCCCGCATCGGCGACCCGCGCGCCACCTGGGGCAACATCCACGGCAACCCCGTCCATGACGACGTACGGGCCATCGCCGAGGCGACCGGAGTCACCTTCTCGCTGGACGTGGTGCTCAACCGGGACAAGGACATCGTGGCCGCCTTCGGAGGCGATCTGGCGCCGATGCACGCGGCGGCCACGGCCACGGCGAAACGCATGGCGATGCGGCCGGTCGAGGCGCCGTTCGACGTCGTCGTCACCACCAACTCCGGCTTCCCGCTGGACCAGAACCTCTACCAGGCCGTTAAGGGCATGTCCGCCGCCTACCAGGTGGTCAAACCCGGCGGCATGATCGTCTGCGCGGCCGAGTGCCGCGACGGCTTCCCCGACCACGGCTCCTACCGGGAGGTGCTGGCCTCCGCTCCATCACCGCAGGCGCTGTTCGACGACATCAGCGCCCGCACCGAAACCGTGCCCGACCAGTGGCAGGTGCAGATCCAGGCGCGTATCCAGTCCGGCAGCCGGGTCGTCATGCACACCGGTTTCCTGAGCGACGCCGAACTGGAGACCGCCCACCTGCGACAGACCCGCGACATCTCGGCCACCGTCGCCGAGGCGCTGGCCGCAGCGGGTCCCGGCGCCCGTCTCTGCGTCCTACCCGAAGGACCGCAGACCATCCCGTACGTCGACAGGAGTGGGGCATGAGCGGGGTACTGGACCTGGGCTTCGCCCGGCTGGACCTCGCCCGCGAGGCCCGGCAGGGACTCCCCGAGGTCGTCTACGGACCCGGCAAGACGGTCGAGCAGATCAGCGGCATCGTCACCGGGCTGCTGGAACACAACACCGGTCCTGTCCTCGTCACCCGGATCGAGGCGGAGACCGCCGAGGCCGTCATGGCACGGCTGGATCCGGGCGGGCACGACGAGGAGACGCGAGGCCCGGAGCCGTACGACGGGCAGCGACACGACCCGGGAACGTACGACGGTCAGCCACACGGTCCGGGAACGTACGACGCCGAGGCCCGGCTGCTGTACTGGCGGCCGTCTCCGGCCGTGGACTTCTGCGTGACGGTGGTGGCGGCCGGCACCTCGGACCGGCCCGTAGCCGCCGAAGCCGCCGCCGTGGCCTCCACCGTCGGCCTGGACACCACCGCCATCCACGACGTGGGTGTGGCCGGCCTCGACCGGATCCTCCAGGTGCGTGACCGGCTCCAGGCCGCCGACGCGTTGATCGTCGTGGCCGGGATGGAGGGCGCCCTCGCCAGTGTCGTGGGCGGTCTGGTGCGCGCACCGGTCGTCGCCGTGCCGGTCTCCACCGGGTACGGCGCGTCCCTGGAGGGCGTCACCGCACTGCTCGCCATGCACGCCTCCTGTGTTGCGGGGGTGACGGTGGTCAACATCGACTCCGGCTTCTCGGCCGCGATGGCGGTCCACCGCATCGCCCAAAGCCTTGCGAACACACAAAGGCGTGTGAACACACCCGGAGGTGCCCGGTGATCGCCTGGATCAACCCGTTCACCGGGCTGGCCGGAGACATGCTCCTGGCCGCCCTCATCGACGCCGGAGCACCGCTGGACGCGATCCGGGCCTCGATCGCCGCCACGGGTCTCACCGGCTGGGAACTGACCGCCGAGCGCGTCACCGACCACGGGCTGGCCGCCACCCGGGTCCACGTGGACGTCACCGACCCGTGCACCGAGCGGCAGGCCGCCGAAGTCGTCCGCCTCGCCTCCCGGGCCACCCCCGAACCTGTCGCCGCCCTCACGGTCGCCACCGTGACCGCCGTCGCCGAGGTGGAGGGCCGCCTGCACGGCGCCGACCCCGCCACCGTCCACCTCCACGAACTCGGCGGCCACGACACCCTGGTCGACATCGTCGGCGTCGCGGCGGCCCTGCACGCCCTGGGCGTCTCCGACGTCTTCAGCGCACGGCTCCCGCTGGGCAGGGGGCGGGTGGCCTCGGCGCACGGAGTACTGCCCTGCCCGGCACCCGCCACGCTGGCGCTGCTCGCCGGAGCGGCCGTCATGGGCAGCGATCTGCCCGGCGAAACGGTGACGCCCACCGGCGCCGCACTGCTGCGCGCGCTCGGGGCACGGTACGAACCGCCGCCACCCATGACCCTGGGCCGCACCGGGTACGGGGCGGGCACCCGCCCCCTGTCGGACCGGGCCAACGTCACGTCGGTGACCCTGGGAATCCCCGCCCCGGCAGCTTCGAGTCAAGACCCTCCGGCGGAGGACGTCGTCGTTCTGGAGACCAACCTCGACGACGTCACCGGCGAGATCCTCGGACACACCATCACCCGGGCGATGGAGTCCGGTGCTCTCGACGCCTGGGTGACGCCCGCCGTGATGAAGAAGAACCGCCCCGCGCACGTGTTGCACGTCCTGACCACCCGCCAGGACGAGCGTCGGCTGCGCGACCTCGTACTGTCGGAAACCGGCAGCCTCGGCATCCGCCGCGTCGGCGCCACCCGCACCGCGCTGCCGCGAGACTTCGAGACCGTGCACGTGGACGGCCACCCGGTTCGGATCAAGCACGGTCCGCACGGCGCCAAACCCGAACACGACGACCTCGCCTCCGTCGCCGCGGCCCTGGGCGTACCCCTCCGGACCGTCGCGGCACGCGCACTCGCGGGGAGCGGCCGGGTCGCCGCCCGTCAGCACACCGACCTTCTCGCAGGAGGACAACCATGACCGTCACAGACGAAGGAGCGTCCGCACTCGCACACGCCGACGTCCTCGCAGACCGGCTTGTGGAGCGCATGCGCGCCATCGGCGCCGTCGCCGTGGCCTATTCGGGCGGCGCGGACTCCGCCCTCGTGCTCGCCGCCGCCGTACGTGCCGTCGGCCCGGAGCGGGTTCTCGCCGTCACCGCCGTGTCGGAGAGCCTGGCAGCCGGTGAACTGCCGCACGCCCGCCGCCTGGCCGCAGACCTCGGTGTCACTCATCTCACCCCGCGCACCAGCGAACTGACCCGTCCCGGTTACCGCGCCAACGGCCCCGACCGCTGCTACTTCTGCAAGTCCGAGGTCCTGGACACCATCACCGTGCTCGCCCACGACCACGGATACGAGTTGGTGGCCACCGGAACCAACGCGGACGACGCCCGGGACCCCCACCGCCCGGGCATCAGGGCCGGCCGGGAACGCGGCATCCACACCCCGCTCCTCGACACCGGCCTGACCAAGGCGCAGGTGCGCCTGCTGAGCAGGCACTGGTCACTGCCGACCTGGAACAAACCCGCGACGCCCTGTCTGGCCAGCCGGATCCGCTACGGCATCGAGGTCACCCCGCACCGCCTGGCCCGCGTCGACCGGGCCGAGACGGCGGTGCGCGCGCTCCTGGCCGACGCCGGACTGACTGTGACCGACCTCCGGGTCCGCGACCTGGGTGACACCGCCCGCCTGGAAGTGGACGCCTCGCTCGTCGGCCGGATCTCCGCGCTCCCCGGGCTCGCGGGGGCACTGTCGGACGCGGGCTTCGCCGAGCTGCCCCAACGGGTGGAGCCCTTCCGATCGGGACGGCTCAACTCCGAGTCCTCAGTCCGTGGCGCGGCGCCCGGCTCAGCATTGGATCGGCCAGTCACGCGATGACGAACAGCACCCTCAGCGAGGTCCCTTTCCCTTGACTCGGCAATTCCTCTGCTGTGTCACGGGTCCGGGACGCTGGGAGGCGACAGCCTCAGTGAACAGCGCGATTCGAGAAACGGGGAACCTGCCCGCGGCCCTCACCAGCTTCGCGGGCAGGCGGTTCGAGGGCGCCGAGGCCCATTGAACCCGAAGCCCGGCAACGTCGCAGACTGGGCCGACCTGATCCCGGGCGAAGCCATCGCCGAACAGGTCGAGCGAACCGAGCAGATCTCACGTGTCGGGCGGCCCGATTCGGCCACCGGGCCGGGCACGGGGTGGTGTGCGCCCACCGGAGAAGACAGCGGAAGTCGGGGCGGCATCGGTCATGGCCCCGGAGTGACGCCACCAGCCTCCGGGGCGCCCCGAGGGCCGCTCGCTACTGCGCACTGCCCGCGGGCGCCAAGAACATCGGCGGGCGCTTCCCCGACCACCGGGCTTGCGCCGCGACACCAATTCGTCATCGAGGTCCGCGCCGACGTGGCGAAAGTCGACGCGCCCAGAGAGGCGAGAACGGCAACGCCGATGTCCGCGCGCCCGGTACCGCCGGTGCCGAGGAAGCCGCGGCCAGCGGCTTCGGCCACCGCAGTGATTCCAGAGTCCCGGAGTGCAGTACGTGCAGATCCCCGAGTTCACCGATTCCGTGGCATCTTCAAACCAGACGGGCTTCCGGGCACGGAGTCGAACTAGATGGACGGCCGCTCCGTCTTCACGGGGAAGGCCATAGGCGACCTACCGGATGAAAGCACCTGGACAAGCACAGTGATGAGCCGCATAACGAGCCTGACCTGTATAAACGCCCTCTCGGCAGGTCGCGCCCTTCTTCACGACGTACAGGGTGACGGATGTGGTGAGGGGCAAGCGCGCTGGCGGCGGTAGCTGCGAGCAGACTTTCCCATTCCTTCCGCGCAGGTCCGGAAGCTCAGCCGTGCGTTTTGAGGCCTGTTGGGACAGGCCGTCAGAGCGACGATGATCGCGGCGGTGAGGACCGCGGTGCCTTTCCGCATGGCTCACTCCTGGGTGATGCGCCCGCACGCGGGATGTGTGGGCGCATCGGAGGGCTCAGCGGATCGGGGTGAAGTCGGCGCCCCTGGGGGTGGGTTCGTGGGGCGCGGGGACTGCGCTGTCGAGCTTCTCGCCTTCGATGTCGACGTGCGGCAGGCGCCGGTCGAGCCAGCCGGGCAGCGACCAGGCCCGTTGGCCGAGCAGGGCCAGGACGGCGGGCACGATGGTCATACGGACCACGAACGCGTCGAAGATCACCGCGACGGCCAGACCGAAGCCGAGTGATTTGATCATGGCGTCGTCTCCGCCGACGAAGCCGCCGAAGACACCCGTCATGATGAGCGCGGCGGCGATGACGACCTTCCCGCTGTGCCGAAAGCCCTCGGTGATCGCGGCTCGCGGCTCGGCGCCGTGGACGTACGCCTCACGGATCCGGGTGACCAGGAAGACCTGGTAGTCCATGGCGAGGCCGAAGACGATGCCGACCAGGAGGATCGGCATGAGGCTCATGACCGGGCCGGTGGCCTGCAGGCCGAACAGGTCCTTGAACCAGCCCCACTGGAAGACCGCGACCACGGCGCCGAGAGAGGCGAGGACGGACAGCAGGAAGCCGAGCGCCGCCTTGAGCGGCACCAGAATCGAGCGGAAGACGAGGATCAGGACCAAGAAGGCCAGGCCGACGATGAGCGTCAGGTAGGGGAACATCGCGGCGGAGAACTTCGCGGCGACGTCGATGTTCATCGCGGTGCTACCGCTGACCAGGGCCTGCGCGCCGGTCGCGGTCTGGACATCCTGGGCCTGGTCGCGGATGGTGTGGACGAGGTCGTTGGTCTGTTCGCTCGCGGGCGAGCTCTTGGGGACAACGGTGACCATCGCGGTGTCACCAGCCGGGTTGTACGTGGCCGGGGTGACGGCGGCGACATCCTTCAAGTCCACGACGTGGTCGGTGAGTTGACCGACCGCTGCCTTCGTGGCCGCAGGGTCGCTGTCACTGACGACGAGGGTCAACGGGCCGTTGAAACCGGGGCCGAACGACTCGGCCAGCATGTCGTAGGCCTTGCGTTCGGTGGTGGCGGTGGGCTTGGAACTGTCGTCGGGCAGACCCAGTTCGAGCTTGGTCGCGGGCAGTGCGATCACACCGAGACCAAGGACCGAGAAGAGCAGAACCTTCCACGGACGGCGAAGGACGAAGGCCGCCCAGCGTTCCGCCACCCGCGGCTTCAGGGCGGGGGTCTTCGTACGGATGGGCTTTCGGCGGGAACCACGCCCCAGGACCCGGTCAGGGGCAAAAGCGAGCAGGGCCGGGACCAGGGTGATGGCGACCAACACGGCGACGACGACGGCTCCGGCTCCGGCCATGCCCATGGCCGTGAGGATGGGCAGGTTCACCACGGCCAGACCGACCAGGGCGATGACGACGGTCAGACCGGCGAAGACCACCGCCGAACCAGCGGTCCCGTTCGCCCGGCCGACCGCCTCGCGGGCGTCAAACCCTGCGGCGCGTTCGGAGCGGTAGCGGGAGACGATGAACAGGGCGTAGTCGATGCCCACCGCGATGCCCAGCATGGTCGCCAGCGCCGAGGTGCTGCTGCTGAGGTCCAGGGCGGCGGTGAGCGCGGAGACGGCACCCATGGTGACGCCGACACCGACCACGGCGGTCAGCAGCGGCATGCCGGCCGCGATGAACGAGCCGAAGGTGATGACCAGGATCAGCGCGGCGAGCACGAACCCGAGCGCCTCGGAGGAACTGCCCGACTCGGCGGGTGCCAGCGCGCTGCCGGACGCCTCGACGGTCAGGCCCTGGTCGCGCGATGCCTCAAGGGCGTCGTCGAGACGTTTGTGGTCGGCGTCGGTCAGGTCGGCGGCCTTGGCCTTGTACGTGACCTGGGCATAGCCAGTGGCGCCGTCGGCGCTGATGGTCTTGGCCGCGAACGGGTCGGCGACCGAGGCGACCCGTGGCGACGAGGCCTTCAAGTCCTTGAGCAGCGAGGAGACTTCGGCCCGCAGACCGCTGTCGGCCAGCTTCTCCCCGTCGGGCGCCCGGACGACGACGAGGGCGCTCGCCCCGTCGGCGTTGGCCGCAGGGAACTTCTCGCCGAGCACGTCGTACGCCTTCTGCGCCTCGATGCCGGGCAGGGTGATGTTCGAGTTGCTGCTGCCGCTGCTGCCCGCCGCCGCGGCACCCGCGACGCCGAGTACGACCGCCCAGAGAAGCAGGGTCAGCCAGCGCCGCTTGAATGCGCCGCGCCCGATCCGGTGCAGAAATGTAGCCATGAGAAACAGAGACTCCGTACGTCAAGAGCGAGACGAGGTAAAGAGGGCGGTGCCCGGGCAACTCACCCGGTACCCCGCCCGGCGCGCCGGGGTCCCATAGCCCGCGGCACACACTCCAGGACCACCCCGTACGCCCGGACGCCGAAGGGACCGGGCGCGGCCCGTCGTCGATGGGCCGGGGGTGGGACACGAGTGCCGGGGGAACGCCCGCGCCCTTGAACCATGCTGCGGCAGCCCGCGCCGGCGCGACGTCAGCCCTGGGTACGGACTGCGGCGCGCCGTGTCGGTCATCCGGCCGACACCACGGGAGCGGTTCTGCTTCCTAGGGTGGTGACGTGGACTGGAAGCTTCCGTTTTCTCCTGGTATCCGGCGCGTCATCTCGGCCGCCGCGATGGTGTCCCTGGCCCTGCTGTGGGCGGCCGACATCCTGGTGCTGCTGTTCGTGACCGAGCCGCCGCTCTCCCCCACCACCTGGCTGCCGGTGTTCGTCACCGGCCCCGCGGCCGCGCTCGCGCTGCCCGGTACCCGCTACTCACCGACGTTCCCGGTCCGGTCGGCGGGGGTGGCCGCCCTGTCCCTCACGCTCACCTGCGTGTGCCTGTTCGTGCCGGTGACCGGAACGGACATCGGCTACCTGGAGGCGTTCGCGCTGCTGTGCCTGATCATCCGGACACTCGGCCAGGTCCAGCCCACCCGCACCATGGCCTGGACCGTCGCCGTCCTGGCCGTCAGCATGGTGACGCAGACACTGCGTACCCGGACGCTGGACGGCTTCATCGCGGGCGGTTACACGGTGACGATCATGCTCTCGCTCGGCATCGCCATGGGGTGCGTCCTCCGCGCGACCGAGGCCCGCCGGCAGCGCGCCGTACAGGATGTCCGGCAGGCTGAACGGCTGGCTCTGGCCAGGGATCTGCACGATCTGATCGCCCACCACATGACGGGCATCATCGTGCAGGCAAACGCGGCCAGGACCGTCCACGCGACCGCACCCGAGAAGGTCGAGCCAGCGCTGGAGGCGATCGCCCGGTCCGGTACGGAGACCTTGGAGTCGATGCGCCGGCTGGTGCGGGTGCTGCGCGAGGACAACCATCGGCCCCTGCGGCCGGGCGATCTGCTCGCCGAACTCGGGGATCTCGTCGGCGAGTTCTCCCGGCACCGCCCGGACGCCCCGGCGACCCGGCTCGAGGCGAGCGCCGCGGTCCGCACGAGCCGACTCAGCCCAGAGGTCGAGGCGACCGTGCTGCGAGTGGTCCGGGAGGCCCTCACCAATGTCCTGCGACATGCGCCGGACGAGCAGGTGACTGTACGGCTGGACGCCACCACGGAGTGGCTGCAGCTGACGGTCACCAACAGCGCGAAGCTGCGCCCGGCGGACCGTCCGGCGGGCGGCCGCGGCGGCTTCGGCCTGATCGGTCTGCGCGAACGCGTCGAGGCACTCGACGGCACCTTCCGGGCCGGTGCCACGGACTCCGGTCAGTGGGAGGTACAGGCCATCCTGCCGCGCCCTGTCACAGACGCTGGTCGCGAGAGGTGACCACGCCGTTCTCCCACGCCCAGGCAGCGATCTCGACACGGTTGCGGGCCTCGACCTTGGCCTGGATCCGGGCCAGATACGTCTTCACCGACGAGAGCGACAAGAACAACTCCTCTGCGATCTCCTGGTTGGTGCGGCCCACCGCCACCAGACGGGCGATCTCCGTCTCCCGGCCGCTCAGCCCGGCAGCCTCCCGGTGCTCCTCGCCGCCGCCGAGTCCGTGCGTCAGTCCGCGCAGCAGCCGCACGGTGACTGCCGGCGAGACCAGCGCGTCGCCACGCGAAGCCGCCCGTACCGCCTCCACGAGCAGCGCGGGCGGAGCGTCTTTGAGCAGGAAGCCACAGGCCCCGTTGCGCAGTGCGTCGCGCACGTAGTCGTCCTGGTCGAACGTCGTGATCACGACGACGTTCGTCGCGGATTCCCCCGACCGCTCCTCCGCCAGGATGCGAGTGACCTCCAAACCGTCCATCCGCGGCATACGAATGTCGACCAGCGCCACCGCGGGGCGCAGCCGGCGGGCCAACTCGACGCACTCGACACCGTCGCGGGCGACACCCACGACCCGGATGCCCGGCTGGGCATCGAGAATCATCTCAAAGCCGGCCCGGACCAGCTCCTGGTCGTCGGCGATCACCACATCGATCAGCTCATCGGCCACAGTCGTCCTTACTGTCTCACGAGAGGCGTCCGCAGAGGGACCCACTGCCATATGACCGAACAGGTGGTACCCCGTGCCAGCGAAGCCGGCAAGCCCATCAGGCTAGTACTCCAGTCGCAGTTCACTATCACTGCTGGTCAGAGCTGTGTTCCTGAGTATACTTAGCTGATGCTCCGTCAGGTGCAGTGAGTTCGTGACCTCGGATGCGGCGGGCCGGCAGCGCTGCACAACAGCCTCGCCCCCCCAAGTCGAGGAGCATCGTTCGCTGTACGTTGCCCTAACCAGAGCACGACGCCTCACCATCGCACCTGACCTATCCAGAGTCCTGCCGTGCATGCGGCCATGCCTTGCCCGTTCTTCAATGGCAACGGGTGTCGCGCAGCGCAACGGGCGTCGCCCGCTGACCCGCACCCAATTGGCCCCAGGCGCTCGAGTTCAACGCTACGTAGTCAGCACCAAGTCAGCACGGGAGAGGTGAAGACGGGTGATGACGTGGGATTTTAGTCAGCACCAAACCAGCACCGGCACCAGCACCGCTCAGTCAAATCACCCCGAATCACGCATCTCTGACACTGCCTGTTGCGCCGTCCCTCAGGCCCTCGGTCCGGGGTCTCGCGAGGCGAACGTATAGGCCACGCTCACAATCCAACGCTGAACTATGTTGTCCCGCCACATGTGCGCCTGACCTGTGGGTTTCTACGGTGTGCCGACACGTACCCGTCCCCACCGCACACGAGGAAGTGGCGCACATGGCCTCCGCAGCAACCGCTCCACCGACGCCGAACAACCTGAAGCGCATAGTCGCCGCCAGTCTCATCGGCACGACCATCGAGTGGTACGACTTCTTTCTCTACGGATCCGCCGCGGCCCTCGTCTTCAACAAGCTGTTCTTCCCGGGCTCCGACCCGCTCGTCGGCACCCTGCTGTCGTTCCTGACGTACGCCGTCGGATTCGCCGCCCGTCCGCTCGGTGCCCTCGTCTTCGGGCACTACGGCGACCGGCTGGGACGCAAGAAGCTGCTGGTGCTGAGCCTGCTGCTGATGGGCGGGGCGACCTTCGCGATCGGGCTGCTGCCCACCCACGCGACGATCGGCTCGGCCGCTCCCGTGCTGCTGACCGTGCTGCGCCTGGTCCAGGGCTTCGCGCTCGGCGGCGAGTGGGGCGGGGCCGTACTGCTGGTGTCCGAGCACGGGGACGCCCGGCGGCGCGGGTTCTGGGCCTCCTGGCCGCAGACCGGCGCCCCCGCGGGGCAGTTGCTGGCCACCGGCGTGCTGTCCCTGCTCACCGCCGTCCTCTCGGACAGCGCCTTCACCAACTGGGGCTGGCGGATCCCGTTCCTGCTCTCCGGCGTCCTCGTGATGGTCGGTTTGTGGATTCGTCTGTCTGTCGACGAATCGCCGGTCTTCAAGCAGGCCCTGGCCCACGCCCAGGCCCGCAAGGCCGAGCAGGGGGCCTCCGCGGAGAAGCTCCCGATCGTCTCCGTACTGCGCCACCACTGGCGCGACGTGCTCATCGCGATGGGCGCGCGCATGGCCGAGAACATCAGCTACTACGTGATCACCGCGTTCATCCTCGTCTACGCCACCACCGCGGCCGACGTCTCCAAGCAGACCGCGCTGAACGCCGTACTGATCGCCTCCGCCGTGCACTTCGCGGTGATCCCCATGTGGGGCGCCCTGTCGGACCGGGTCGGGCGGCGGCCGGTGTACCTGCTGGGCGCGGCCGGGATCGGGCTGTGGATGTTCCCGTTCTTCTCCCTGATCGACACCGGCAGTTTCGGCAACCTGATCCTCGCCATCACCGTGGGTCTGGTGCTGCACGGGGCGATGTACGCGCCTCAGGCCGCCTTCTTCTCCGAGATGTTCGCGACCCGGATGCGCTACTCCGGCGCCTCCATCGGTGCCCAGTTCGCCTCGGTCGCCGCTGGAGCGCCCGCGCCACTGATCGCCACCGCGCTCCTGGACGACTACGGCAGCTCCACCCCGATCGCCCTGTACGTCATCGCCGCGGCCGTCCTGACCCTCATCGCGGTGGGAGTGGCCAAGGAGACCCGCAACCGGGACCTCGCCGACGTCGACGCCCCCGCGGAGACGGAACCGGCGAAGGCCGCCACCGCGGACGCCCGCGCCGTCTGATCTCCCCCGGCCGGCCCCCGTGCGCTCATGCGTGCGGGGGCCGATGCCGTGCCGATGCGCGCACTCAGCGCTGAGTCGGTGCGGACAACCGGTGCAGACGCAGGGCGAGCTGGATCTCCAGGGCGCGTGCGGGGCTCTGCCAGTCGTCGCCGAGGAGGCGGCCGACGCGCTCCAGGCGTTGGGCGACCGTGTTCACGTGGACGTGCAGTTCGTCCTTGGTGCGGGCCGGGCTCATGCCGCAGGAGAAGTACGCGTCGAGGGTGCGCAGGAGATCGGTGCCGCGTCGTTCGTCGTAGGTGACGACCTGGCCGATGGTGCGGTCGACGAACCCCGTGATGTCCCGGTCGCCCGCCAGGAGCAGACCGAGGAACCCGAAGTCCTCGGCGGCCGCCCCGTCGCCGGAACGGCCCAGGAGCCGCAGGGCGTCGAGGCAGCGGCGGCCCTCCTCGTAGGCGGCGGCCACGATGTCCGGGCGGGTGGCCAGGTCCTCGACCGGGCCCGATGCGCCGACGGTGACGGCCTCGTGGACGGCCGTGCCCAGGTGGCGTGCGGTGCGGCGGGCCAGGGCGGTCGCGGTGTCGCCGGGTCTCAGGGGCAGCAGCAGGACGGTGCCGCCGTCGCGGGCGGCGGCCAGTCCGTGCCGGGTCGCCGCGAGGTGGGAGGCGGCGGACCACAGACGTCTGCGGGCGTCCGCCTCCTGCTCGGCATCGGCCGCGGTGCCGTCGAGACGGGCGGCGAGGACGACATGGGTGGCGTCGAGGTCGGCGTGCAGCCGGGAGGCTCGTTCGCGCAGCAGGCGCGGGTCACGGTCGCGGGCGTCGAGGAGGTCGTCCAGGAGTTCGCCACGCACACGCTGCTCGGCCTCGGCCGCCGAGCGTCTGGCGAGCAGCAGCAGCGAGGTGACCATCGCGGCGCGCTCCAGGGTGCGCTGGTCGACGGGGTCGAGTCCGGGGTGGCCGTGCAGCACGAGGGCGCCGAGCAGTTCGCCGCCGGCGGCGACGGCCGCGATCCAGTCGTCGCCGTGCCGTACGGCGTGTCCTTCGGCCCGGGAGGCTTCCAGTGCCTCGGCGGGCGTGGTGACGGCCTCGGTGAACTCGACCTTGCCGTCGAGGACTTCGGCGACCGCGGCCGCCACGTCGTGCACCCCGCCGCCGCGCAGCACGAGTTCGGCGAGCCGGTCGTGGACGTCGGAGGCGCGCTCGATGACGCCGCTGCGGTCGCGGATGATCTCGTTGGCCCGCTCCAGGTCGGCGAGGGCCGAGCGGGTCTCGGTGAGCAGGTTCGCGGTGTCGATGGCGGCGGCCGCCAGGGCGGCGAAGGAGCCGAGCAGGGCGATCTGCTCCCGCTCGAAGACCCGGGCCCGCCGGTCGGCGGCGAACAGCACCCCGATGACGTGGTGCCCCAGCATCAGCGGCACGCCGAGGATGGCGACCAGGCCCTCGTCCCGTACGCCGCCGTCGATGGTGCGGGTGTGCTGGAAGCGCTCGTCCTTGAAGTAGTCGTCGGTGACGTAGGGCCGGGCCGTCTGGGCGACGAGGCCGCCGAGCCCCTCGCCCATGCCGAGCCGCAGCTGCTGGAAGCGGGCGGCGACCGAGCCCTCGGTCACGCGCATGTAGGTGTCGCCGCGGGCCGGGTCGTTCAGGCTGAGGTAGGCGACGTCCGTGCCGAGCAGTGACCGGGCGCGCTGCACGATCGCCTGGAGTACGGCGTCCAGGTCGCGCAGTCCCGCCAGGTCGTGCGCGGTCTCGAAGAGGGCGGAGAGTTCGGCCTCGCGGCGGCGCCGTCCCTCCAGCTCCGAGCGCACGCGCAGCGCGACCGGCTTGGCCTGCTCCAGCGCGGCGATCCGCTCGGCCGGCCGGCCCTCGGCGCGGGCGACCAGCACCGGCTGCTCGTAGGCGTCGGCGGATGCGCCCCTGGCCAGCAGCTCGAGGAACGGTGCCTCGGCGCTGCCGGCGGGGCGCTCGGCGGACTGCACGTGATCGCGGGACATGCTCACAGGATTCCTCATCGCACCGTCACCTCGTCAGCCCTGTGGACAACCCGCCGGGGTGCGGCTCAGTGCGCCGTCCAGCCCCCGTCCATCACCAGGGACGTGCCGGTCACGAAGGACGCCTGCGGGCCGCACAGATACGCCACGGCCTCGGCGACGTCCTCGGGCTCGATGAGCCGCTTGACCGCGCTGTCCTGGAGCAGCACCTCGGCAAGGACGCGCTCCTCGGGGATGCCGTGCGCCTGCGCCTGGTCGGCGAGCTGCTTCTCGACCAGGGGGGTGCGCACATAGGCGGGGTTCACACAGTTCGAGGTGACGCCGTGGGGCGCGCCTTCCAGGGCGGCCGTCTTGGAGAGCCCCTCCAGGCCGTGTTTGGCGGCCACGTACGCCGACTTGAACGCCGAGGCCCGCAGCCCGTGGACCGAGGACACGTTGACGATCCGGCCCCACCCCTGCCCGTACATGTGGGGCAGGGCGCCGCGGATGAGCCGGAACGGCGCCTCCAGCATCACGGTGAGCACGGTGTGGAAGACGTCGGGCGGGAACTCCTCGATGGGGCGCACCAGCTGGAGCCCGGCGTTGTTGACCAGGACGTCGGTGCCGGCCGCGGCGAGCTCGGCGGCGTCCAGGTCGGTCAGGTCGAGGACGTGCGGTTCGATGGCGCCCGCGAGGTTCAGGGCCCCGTCGGCGAGCTCCTCCAGCCCCCGCGCGTCCCGGTCGACCGCTCTCACCTTCGCCCCGGCGGCCGCGAGCCGCAGCGCGCAGGCGCGGCCGATGCCACCGGCGGCACCGGTGACGAGGGCGGTGCGGCCGCCGAGGTCGAGCGGGGAGGCGTGGGGGGCCGAGAGGGCGCTGGGCGGGGTCATGGCTCGACCCTAGGCAGCGCCCCTGACTGACCCCATGTGGTCAGCACCCACACTTCATTCGGAACTCATGGGCTCGAACCATGTGGGTTCATCGGACAGTGCTTGCTTGATCCGGAACATCTGGCGTTCGCCCATCGGGGGCAGCGCGTCCACCTCGAACCAGCCGACCGCGAGGGACTCGTCGTCGTTCACCCGTGCCTCGCCGCCGACGGCCCGGCACCGGAAGGTGATGTCCATGAACCGGCACTTGTCGCCGTTGGGGTAGACGACCTCTTTCCCCGACCGGACGAGGACGACCCGCTCGACGACGCAGTGCACGCCCGCCTCTTCGTGGACCTCCCGGACGGCAGCGGCCGCGGGCTGCTCCCCGGGATCGGGGATGCCCGAGATCACCGTCCACTCGTGGTTGTCCGCGCGCTGCCCCAGCAGGACCCGCCCCTCGTCGTCGAAGACGACGGCGCTGACGCCGGGCAGCCACAACAGCTGGTGCCCGGCGGAGGCCCGGATCTCACGGATGAAGTCAGGAGTTGGCATACGCCGACCCTAACCGGCAGATCCCGCCCGCCTGTTGCGCAGGCCCGAACCGATCGCCCAGCCCAGTCCGCCGGCCGCGACCAGCACCAGCAGCATCTCCGGCAGGATGCCGAGCTTCGTGGCCGGTGTCTCGGAGGAGCGCAGCGGCACCTTCTGGACGAGGGAGTCGGCCACGAACATGCCGGTCTTCTGGGTGATCCTCCCGTCCGGCATGATGATCGCGCTGACGCCGCTGGTCACCGGCACCGTGACGGTCCGGCTGTGCTCCACGGCGCGGACCCGGGACATGGCGAGCTGCTGGTAGGTCATCTCGCTGCGGTCGAAGGTCGCGTTGTTGCTGGGCACGGAGATCAGCTGGGCGCCGTCGGTGACCTCGGAGCGCACGGCCCAGTCGAAGGCCGCCTCGTAGCAGGTGACGAGCCCGACCTTGGCATTGGCCATGGTGAACACGCCCGGTTCGGTGCCGCGGCTGAAGTCCTGGCGGACCATGGACGTCCAGTCGCTGTTGATCGCCCCGATGAGCGAGCGCAGCGGGAGGTACTCGCCGAACGGCTGGATCTGGCGCTTGTCGTAGGTGTCGGTCGGTCCCTTGACCGGGTCCCACAGGATCTGCTCGTTGTAGAGCTTGCCGTCCCGCTCGACGACTCCGCCGACCGAGATCGGCGCGTCGATGGCCTTGGCGGCGGCGTCGATGACGGCGCGCGCGTCCTCGTTGGCGAACGGGTCGATGTCGGAGGAGTTCTCGGGCCACAGCACGATGTCGGGCTTGGACATCTTGCCGGCCTTGACCTGGGCGGCAAGCCGCTCGGTCTCGCGCGCGTGGTAGTCGAGCACGGCCCGTCGCTGGGCGTTGAAGTCGAGGCCCGCGCGGGGCACGTTGCCCTGGATGGCCGCGACGGTGACGGTGCCGTTCTCGGCCTTGTCGCTCACCAGCGGGCGGGCGGCGACGGCCGCCACCACGGGAACGGCCACGCTCAGCAGGGCGACCACGGCAGCCGACCGTCGCACCTCTCGGGAGCGGCGCTTCTCCACCCCCAGCCGGACGGCCTCGTACAGCCCGAAGCCGCACAGGACGACCGCGAAGCCGAGCACCGGGGTCCCGCCCGCCGCGGCAAGCGGGAGGAAGACGCCGTCGGCCTGACCGAACGCGATCTTGCCCCAGGGGAAGCCGCTGAACGGCACGCGCGCGCGTGCCGCCTCTCCGGCGATCCACAGGGCGGCCGCCCACAGCGGAAAGCCGGGCAGCTTCGACACTGTCGCGATACCCGCGCCGACCAGCGCGACGAAGACCGCCTCGATCACCACGAGGGCCAGCCAGGGGCCGGGCCCGACCTCCACGCCGGTCCACACCAGCAGCGGCAGCAGGAAGCCCAGGCCGAAGAGGTAGCCGAGGCCCAGACCCGCCTTCCAGCTGCGGCCACGCAGTACCCAGCCGAAGACGGCGAACGCCGGGAGGGCGAGCCACCACAGCGTGCGCGGCGGGAAGCTGACGTAGAGCAGCACTCCGGAGAGGGCGGCGGCGAGAGCCGGGACGAAGCGCGCGAGGCGGGCCGTGCGCGAGGCGGGCGCGGCCGGCGGCGTCTGGTCCGACTCGTCCACGGATGTTGCGGTGACGGTCACTCCGGGAGTGTACGGCGGTCGACCTTGGCGCCGACAGCGCGGTCCGTACGGCAGCGCAGGGCTCCGGTGAACGCTCCTGACGCATCCTTCCTGCGCAACTCGTCCACAAACCGTCCATCAGCCGTTACCGTGTGCCGGAGCCTTTGTCGTACCGCCGGTCAGGCGGCCGTACGGCGGGGGCCCGGCACAGGTCGCGGGGGCGGCCGGTTCGGGGGGTCGGGTGGGGTCCACGGGGATGACGTCTGCGGCCGGTCAGGCCGAGGACGGCGACAGACGAAACGTTTCGGACGCGACGGGCGTGGTGGTGCTCGGGGCCTGCGCCACCTGGTCCCTGATCACGGCGGCCGTGCACCACGGCCGTCCCGAGGGCGTGCTCCTCGCCGTCCTCGCCGTCGCCGCCGGCTATGCGGCGGGACGGATCTGCGGAGCGATCCTGCCGGTCGCGGCCCTCTGTACGGCGGCGGCCGCCGGGGTGGGCCTCACCGCCGCCGCTCCCCATCTCTCCGCCGGGCCCGAGATCGCCGCACCCCTGGGCCACGCCGGCTCCACCGCCGCCGTGCTGACCCTGTCCACGGGCGCCGTGTGCTGTGCCGCGTGGGCCGTGCGGGCGCCGGTCTGGCGGCTCGTGTTGCGGGCGTCGGCCGTCGGGATCGTGGTGACCGCCGCCGTCCTGGGTTCGGCGAGCGGATGCGTCGCCTGCGCCGCGGTGCTGCTGTGCTCGCTCGCCGCGAGCCGTATGCAACACCACCGCGGCGCGGGTTTCGCCGGTCTCGTCCTCACGGCGGCCCTGGTGACCGGGCTGACCTGGGCGGCCGCCGGAAAGGCGGTTCCGGAGGGACTCGCCGTGTCGCTGGAGGGCCAGCTGACCCGGCACCGCATCGAGCTGTGGCAGGACGCGCTGCACATGGCGCACGGGGACCCCGCCCTGGGCGTCGGCCCCGGCCGCTTCGGCGAGCTCAGCACGACGGCGGCCCAGACGCTGCTGCCGGACGGCAAACCGCACTCGGCGCCGTTGCAGCAGGCCGCCGAACAGGGCGTCGTCGGCGTGATCCTGCTCGCCGCGGCCTTCTGCTGGCTTCTCTACACCCTCTGGCGCTCCCCACGCCCCACACCGGTCGCACTCACCGCGGGTGCGGCCCTCACCGCGCTCGCGGCGATCTCCGCGGTCGGCAACGCGCTCAGCTTCACGACGGTGTCGGTGGGCGCCGGCCTCCTGGCGGGGCTGGCCACGGCCCGCCCGCTGGCCGACGAGTCGGCACGGCGCGAGACGGACGAGATCCGCTCCCGGGACGACCGACCGGCTCCGTGACCTAGTGCGCCGTGCCGTGCGTGCGCGAGCGAAGCCGGTCCCTGATGATCTGCACGGCGGCCTCGGCGTCGTCCACCGTGATCGTGAACGTGTGCCCGTCCCACAGGCTCAGCACGATGCCCTCACCACGGCGTACGACGACGGCGGTGCCCTTCTCGGGCCGCCAGCGGTAGCCCCAGCCACCCCAGTGGCGCGGGGTGACGTCATGGTCGACCTCGGCACCCGCCACGTTCGACAGCAGGATGCGGCGGCGCGGCAGGCCCATGTGGCCGCAGCGCACCTCGAGGGACTCCTCGTCGACCTTGAGCGCGACATGCACGAACGCCAGGGTGCCGAAGAGGACGAGCAGGCCGGCCGCGATGCACCCGACGACCGCCATGGCGAGCGGGGCGATGCTCGAGGTCCACGCCGAGTCCACGGCCAGCTCGATGCCGAGCGCCATGCAGGCGGCGCCGACGAGCGCCAGCAACCACTGGACCCGGTTGGTGGCGCGTCCGGTCCAGACGTCGGGATGCGGCGCGTTCACGCCGCGCGGGTGGTCCCTCATGCATATGAGGTTACTCAGGTTTCGCTGCGCGGGTACCTCGTGGCGGAGGGTGAGTGGGCCGGCGGACTGAGCGGGGCCCCTTTCGTCACCCTCGGTCAGCGGGCGGGGCTGACCGCCGAGAGGAAGCGGCCTTCCTCGTACGTCAGCGCGGTGCCGGGCAGCTCGGCCTCACGTCCGCTGAGCAGCACGGTGAGACCGCCGTCGGCGGGTGCCTCGGGAGCGGGCAGCTCGCCGATCCTGCGCAGTGCCTGGGCGACCACGGCTCCGGCGGTGCCGTGCAGAATGAGCGGCGCCCTACCCGGCCGTTGCACCGCCGCGCGGATGCGCTCGGCGACCAGTTCGTAGTTGGTGCAGCCGAGGACGAGGGTCGTGATGTCGGCGGGAGTACGTGCCGCGGCGGCGGCGATCGCGGCCTCGATCGCCGGCTCGTCGGCATGGTGCACGGCGTCCGCGAGCCCGGCGCACGGCACCTCGGCGACGTCCACACCTATGGCGAACCGCTCGATGAGATCGCGCTGGTAGGGGCTGCCCGTGGTGGCGGGGGTCGCCCAGATGGCTAGCGGGCCGCCGCCCGCGGCGGCCGGCTTGATCGCCGGAACGGTGCCGATGATCGGCAGGTCCGGCTCGAAACGGGCCCGCAGCGCGGGCAGCGAGTGCACCGACGCGGTGTTGCAGGCGACGATCAGCACATCGGGACGGTGCGCCGCGGCGGCCTCGGCGACGGCCAGCGCCCGTTCCGTGATGTCCTCGGGTGTGCGCGGCCCCCAGGGCATCCCGTCGGGGTCCCAGGACAGGACGAGATCCGCGTCGGGCCTGAGCCGGCGTGCCGCGGCAGCGGCTGGAAGCAGGCCGATTCCGGAGTCCATGAGCGCGATCTTCACCCGGCCACGATAGACGATGAGCCCTTGCGGGCCGGTCCGGTGGGGGACACTGCGCGAGTGAGCGCCATGACGTGGACCGCCGCCGCTTCCCTCGCCGCCTGGCTGTGGCTGTTGCTCTGCCAGGGCTTCTTCTGGCGTACGGACGTCAGACTGCCCGAGCGGCGGGAACCCGACGAGTGGCCGTCCGTCTGCGTCGTCGTCCCCGCGCGCGACGAGGCCGCCGTCCTGCCCGCCAGCCTCCCGTCGCTGCTGGCCCAGGACTACCCCGGGACGGCCGAGGTCTTCCTCGTCGACGACGGCAGCTCGGACGGCACCGCGGAGCTCGCCCGGGAACTGTCGCGGCGGTACGGCGGCCTGCCGCTCACTGTGGGCTCGCCCGGCGAACCGCCCGCCGGATGGACCGGCAAGCTCTGGGCGGTGCGCCATGGCATCGGCCTGGCACGCGCGCGTGACCCCGAGTACCTGCTGCTCACGGACGCGGACATCGCACACGAGCCGGCGAGTCTGCGCGCCCTGGTCGCGGCGGCGCGCACCGGCGGCTTCGACGTCGTGTCGCAGATGGCCCGGCTGCGGGTGGAGAGCCTGTGGGAGCGGCTGGTCGTGCCGGCCTTCGTCTACTTCTTCGCCCAGCTGTACCCCTTCCGCCGTATCGGGAAGAAGGGGTCCCGGACGGCGGCGGCCGCGGGCGGCTGCGTACTGCTGCGCACGGAGACCGCCGAGCGGGCGCGGATCCCCGACGCGATCCGGCACGCGGTCATCGACGACGTGGCGCTCGCGCGCGCGGTCAAGGGCGGGGGTGGTCACATCTGGCTGGGGCTGGCCGAGCGGGTGGACAGCGTGCGGCCCTATCCGCGGCTGCACGACCTGTGGCGCATGGTCTCGCGCAGCGCGTACGCGCAGTTGCGGCACAGTCTTCCACTGCTGGGCGGAACGGTGGCCGGGCTCGCGCTGGTCTACCTGGTGCCGCCCGTGGCCCTGGTGGTGGGGCTCGTCGTGGGGAGTACGGCGACCGCGGTCCTCGGCGGGCTCGCGTGGCTCGTGATGACGGCGACGTACCTCCCGATGCTCCGCTACTACCGGCAGCCGCTGTGGCTCGCTCCCCTGCTGCCGTTCACGGCGTGCCTCTATCTCCTGATGACGGTCGACTCGGCCGTCCAGCACTACCGGGGGCGCGGTGTGGCCTGGAAGGGCCGCACCTACGCACGTCCGGACACGGTGCCCGACAAGGGCTGACCCGCTACTTGCGGCCGGGGGTCCAGTTCATGCCCCAGCCGTAGGCGTAGTCGACGGTCCGCTGCGGGCTCACCCCGCGCTCGGGCACCAGGTAACGGGCTTCGCGCTGGACGACGAGGTCGGAGCCGGTGTTGGTGATCAGGGCGAGCGCGCAGACCGTCGAGGGGACCGTGCACTCGTCGAGGGAGAAGTCGATCGCGGCGCCGAACTGCGGCTGCAGGGTCACGGTGGCGTGCAGGTCGGCGAAGGAGCGTGCGCCCTCGTAGATCGTGACGAAGACCAGGATGCGCCGGAAGGCCTGCTTGTGGTCGAGATTGACGGTGAGGTTCTCGCCGCTCGCGACGGCGCCGGTGCGGTCGTCGCCGTCGAGGTGGACGAACGGCGGCTGGTGCAGCGCTCCGAAGGCGTTGCCGAGGGCCTGGACGACGCCCTTGCTGCCGTCGGTGAGCTCGTACAGGGCGCACAGGTCCAGGTCGAGGTCGTTGTGCGTCGCGACCGGGCGGCCCAGCTTGCTCGCCCAGCCCGAGAACTGCTTGCGGACCTCCCAGTTGAGGTTCACACGCATCGCGCCCGAGGTGCCGCCCTGTTTGGTCAGTGAGACCGACGGGGACGCCTTGGTGAGCGTGACCTTGGTGAGGCGGACCGGTTGCGCCGGGGCTGCCGGAGGGGCGGCCGGTGGAGGCGGCACGGTCACCGGCGGGGCGGTGACCGCAGGGGCCACCGGTGCGGGCGGGGCGGCCTGCTGCGGTTCGTCCACGCTGATGCCGAAATCCGTGGCCAGCCCTTCCAGCCCGCTGCCGTAGCCCTGGCCGACGGCACGGAACTTCCAGTTGCCCTGGCGGCGGTAGAACTCGCCGAGGACGAAAGCGGTTTCGACGCTGGCGCCGGTGCTGTCGAAGCGGGCGATCACAGCGCCCTGGGCGGCGTCCTTGACCTCGATGTAGAGGCCCGGCACCTGTCCGAACGACCCGCCGTCGCTGGAGGCGGCCAGGACCACGGTCTCGACGGCGGGCTCCACGCGCGCGAGGTCGACAAGAAGTGTGTCGACCACTCGGCCACCGGTGTTCTGCTTGCCCTCGTGACGGACCGCGCCGGAGGTGTGCGCCGGCTGGTTGTAGAAGACGAAGTCGTCGTCGGAGCGGACCTTTCCGCCCACGAGGAGCAGCGCCGAGGCATCCGCGTCGGGTACGCCCGGTCCTGAACTCCAGCCCAATTCGACCCGCAGTGCCGTCGTCGGCACCGGAGCATTGGACCCTTTCGACATTGACATGTCCGCCCCCATCACGTGTCACCGCGCCGGCATGTCCCGGCAGCCCATTGGTTCTCTACAGGGCCAACCTATTCCCCGCGACAGCGAACTCCCATCCGATGCACAGGAAGATCGCCCGCCAACCCTCGGTAACCCGCCCGGAACTCGGCCTTTACGGGATCTGAACCCCTGCCGCTGCCCCTTTTCCCCACCTTCGCTCGCATTGGGGATCCGAGGTCACTGCCGACACGGAAAACAACCCTCTTATCGGTCTCCCCAACCAGCACATCGTGGGCTTAACTTATGTGCCATGACCTCCCCCCGCTCCACTTATGGCGGCGGCTACTACTCCGCCTCCTTCCCGGACACTCCGATCTACGACTCGCTCGTGGCCGAGCGGGGTACCCCGCAGATCGCCCCGATCCGGGTCCCGGCCGAGTACGCCATGCCGAGCAGCAGCAACCTGCCCGCGCTGCCGTCGGCACTGCCCGCCCTCCCGGCGGGTCCCTCCCAGCCCTCCTACGGCTACCCGCAGGCGCAGCAGCCGGCTCCGCTGCAGCAGGCGCCCGCCGCGTACATCCCGCAGCAGGCCGGCGCCCCGCGCGGCTATCCCGGCCCGCAGGCACAGCAGCCCCGTCCGGCGGCGGCGCAGGGCATGGGCTACGAGGCGATGCGCCCCGCGGCTCCCCGCCCCGCTCCGGCTCCGTACCAGGACCCGTACAACAACCAGCAGTACCGCGGCTACTGAGCCGACCCCTGGACCGTCCGTGCCTGCTGGCACGATGGGTTCATGGGTAATGCGCGGCTTCAGTCGATTCATGTCCATCCGGTCAAGGCGTTCCGGGGCCTCGCGCCCGGGGAGGCCGACGTGGAGCCCTGGGGGCTGGCCGGGGACAGGCGCTGGGCGCTGATCGACGACGGGGGAAAGGTCGTCTCGCAACGCCGGGAGCCGCGTGTCGCGCTTGCCGCCGCCGAGCTGCTGCCCGGCGGCGGCGTCCGGCTGTCCGCGCCCGGCATGGAGCCGCTGGAGGTCCCCGTGCCGCGCCCGGTCGGCACCGTGCCGGTGGCGATCTTCCGGGACAAGGTGGAGGCGGTGCCCGCCGAGGACGCGGCCGTGCACGCCTGGTGCAGCGACTATCTCGGCGCGGACGTCCGTCTGGTGCACATGGACGATCCCGCCACACGCAGGCCCGTCGACCCGGAGTACGCCCTCGAGGGAGAGACCGTCTCCTTCGCCGACGGCTTTCCCCTGCTGCTCACCACGACGGCCTCGCTCGACACCCTCAACTCCCTGATCGCGCAGGGTGATCACGCCGACGAGGGCCCGCTGCCCATGGACCGGTTCCGGCCCAACATGGTCGTGTCGGGCACCCACGCCTGGGCCGAGGACCACTGGTCGCGGCTCGCGATCGGCGAGGTCGTCTTCCGGGTGGCCAAGACCTGTGGGCGCTGTGTCGTGACCACCACCGACCAGTCCACCGCCGCCCGCGGCAGGGAGCCTCTGCACACCCTGGGACGCCACCGGCGCCTGGGCGGAAAGCTGGTCTTCGGGCAGAACCTGGTGGCCCGGTCCCGTGGCACGATCCGGGTCGGCGACCCCGTCACGATCCTCGATCGGTAGAGACCCGCTCAACGCCTGATGCGCGGGAACCCACCGCGGGGGACCGCGCGTTGATAATCGTGAGAAGTTCATGAGAGGTCCGGCTGGTGATTTCGCTCTCTCTTTGACCGGGCCTGCGCGTGAACATCTCCGCCAGGGGTTATCACGGAGCGGGAAGGGGGTGCGGACGGTGCGAGCGATGAGCGGGCTCTGGCGCTGGCGGCACAATCCGCTGCGCCGTGCGACCGATCTGGCCGAGGCCTGGGTCGCCCTCGCGGCCATGGTGCTCATCCTGGTCGTCGCGCCGGTGGCCGGCGCCGTGGTCGGCGGCCTCGCCCAGGACTCCCTCCAGGAATCGGTCCGCAACCAGCGCGTCACCCGTCATGTGGTGACGGCGACCGTGACCCGCAAGCTGGACCGGTCCCCGCTGGACGCCGACCCCGAGACCTCCACCGGGCGGGAGATGCGCACCCGTGTCCTCGCCGACTGGACCGCGCCGGACGGCACCGCACAGCACGGCCCGGTGCTGGCGAACCTCAAGGAACCGCACCAGGGCGACCACTTCACGATATGGACGGACGACCAGGGCCACATAGTGGCCCGGCCGCTGGACTCCGCGACCGCCACGACACATGCCGTACTCGCCGGGTTCGGCGCGGCCCTGCTCGGCATCGGACTCGTCGAGAGCGCCCGCCGGTTGATCGTCTGGCGCATGGTCCGTCGCCGGTACGCCCGTTGGGACCAGGCCTGGGACCGGGCGGGCCCGGACTGGGGCAGGACCGGCACCGGCAGCTGACAGCCTTCCGGCTCTGGTCAACCCACCGCCTGCGCGCACGCTACGGTGGACCGGCCGAACTTCTTCGGCAGCACGAACCCGCGAGCGAGCGAGCCGCAGGGACGTGCCGATGTCGGGCACTTGACGTCGGTACCGGTGTCCCGACGGCCCGCGAGCCATGAGTACCGCAAAGTGGGGGCACGGCAACGCCATGGCACAGGGCACGGTCCAGGTGACGCACACCGGCACCTCGCGGTGGCGGCGCCGCACGGGTGAGTACGCATCGCTCGCCGCCGCCCTGGAGGCCGCGGCCGACGGCGACGTCCTCATCGTCGCCCCCGGCACCTACCGGGAGAACCTCGTCGTCCAGCGGGCGGTGACCCTGCGCGGGCCCGAGGGCTCCCCCGGCTCGGTGCGCATCGCGCCCCTCGACGGAGTGCCGCTGACCGTGCGCGCCTCGGCGGTGGTCCAGGACCTGCATGTGGAGGGCCAGGACGCGGCCGCACCGGCGCTCCTCGTCGAGGAGGGCACACCGGAGCTCACGGACATCCGGATCGTCACCCGGTCCGCGGCCGGGATCGAGGTGCGCGGCGGTGCCCGGCCGACCGTGCGGCGTTGCACCGTCGACAACCCGGCCGGGATCGGCATCGCCGTACTCGACGACGGGGGCGGCGTGTTCGAGGAGTGCGAGGTCGTGGCGGCCGGTCAGGCCGGCGTCGCGGTCCGCGGCGGGGCCCACCCCCGCCTCGAGCGCTGCCGAGTGCATCACGCCTCGGGCGTGGGCCTGTCGGTGACCGGTGAGAACTCCGCGCTGGAAGCGGTGGGTTGCGAGGTCTACGAGGTCCGTGGCAGCGGTGTCCAGATCACCGACAAGGCCACCGCGCACCTCACCGACTGCGATGTGCACCGCACCACCGGGGACGGCGTCACGCTCGACACGGACGCCGTGCTGACCCTGGCCGACTGCAGCATCCACGACATCCCCGAGAACGCGGTGGACCTCAGGTCGCGTTCCGTCCTCACCCTCACCCGCACGACGGTGCGTCAGTTCGGTCGCAACGGCCTGTCGGTGTGGGATCCGGGCACGCGCGTGGACGCCAACCAGTGCGAGATCTTCGACAGCACCGGCGACTATCCCGCGGTGTGGGTGAGCGACGGGGCGACCGTGGTGCTGGACTCGTGCCGGGTGCACGACGTGCCGGACGCACTGTTCGTCCTGGACCGCGGCTCCCGCGCGGACGTCGTCGACAGCGACCTCTTCCAGGTGCGCAACACCGCGGTGTCGGTGAGCGACGGAGCCACCGCGCAGCTCGACGACTGCCGTATCCGGGACGCGGCGACCGGCGCCTGGTTCCGCGACCACGGCAGCGGCGGCACCCTCAACAACTGCACGGTGGACGGCACCCAGACCGGCGTGATCGTCACCAAGGGTGCCGACCCGACGATCGAGCGGTGCACGGTGGACTCCCCCGCCGAGGCCGGCTTCTACGTCTCGGCGGGCGGCCGGGGCAGCTTCCTCAACTGCCGCGTCACCAACAGCGGCGGCTACGGCTTCCATGTGATCGACGGCTCCCGTACGACGCTCAGGAAGTGCCGCACGGAGCGGTGCGCCCGGGGCGGGTACGAGTTCGCGGACGCCGGCCCGGACACGGGATCCGGCGTCGGCCCGGTCGTCGAGGACTGCACGAGCGACGAGAGCGCGGGTCTGCGCCCGTCGGCCGACCCGCAGCCCGCCATGCAGACGGCGAGCCAGTCCCCCGGTCTGCTCGGCGCGATCCCCGGACAGCGCACCACCGAGCCGGAGCAGCCTGCCGCCCCCGCCGGGCCGGAGCAGCCCTCGCGCACCTCCCAGGCCGTCATGGGTGAACTCGACGCCCTGGTGGGCCTGGACAGTGTCAAGCGCGAGGTGCGGGCCCTCACCGACATGATCGAGGTCGGCCGGCGCCGCCAGCAGGCCGGCCTCAAGGCGGCCTCGGTCAAACGGCACCTGGTCTTCACCGGCTCCCCCGGAACCGGCAAGACGACGGTCGCCCGCCTCTACGGCGAGATCCTCGCCTCCCTCGGTGTCCTGGAGAAGGGACATCTCGTCGAGGTGTCCCGTGTCGACCTGGTCGGCGAGCACATCGGCTCCACCGCGATCCGCACCCAGGAAGCCTTCGACAAGGCGCGCGGCGGTGTGCTGTTCATCGACGAGGCGTACGCGCTCTCCCCCGAGGACTCCGGCCGCGACTTCGGCAAGGAGGCCATCGACACCCTGGTGAAGCTCATGGAGGACCACCGGGACGCGGTCGTGGTGATCGTCGCCGGCTACACGGCCGAGATGGAGCGGTTCCTCTCGGTCAACCCCGGTGTGGCGTCCCGCTTCTCACGGACCATCACCTTCGGCGACTACGCCCCCGACGAGCTGCTGCGGATCGTGGAGCAGCAGGCCGACGAGCACGAGTACCGACTGGCGTCGAGCGCGCCGGAAGCCCTCCTCGAGTACTTCACGGCCATCCCCAAGGGCCCCGCCTTCGGCAACGGCCGCACCGCCCGCCAGACCTTCGAGGCCATGGTCGAGCGGCACGCGAGCCGCGTCGCCCAGGTCGCTGAGCCCAGCACGGACGATCTGACGCTGCTGTACGCGGAGGATCTGCCGGAACTTCCCTGACCTGAGCGGCTACCGCGGCGCCGGTACGTCCGGACGCAGTCGGCCCAGCAGCTTCGTCCGCTCCTGAGCGAAGGCCGGGTCGGCCTGGTAGTCGGAGTGACCCAGGATCGGCGTGGGCAGCGGATGCTGCTCGGTGCGGCCGTAGGCCAGCGGGTCCCTCAGGGGTTCGTGGTCGACCTCGGGGCCGCACTCGCCGGACAGCCGGACCGGGCCGCCGATGGGGTCGGTGGGCCGGTACAGGTTGCGCCAGCAGGCGACGTCGTGGTGCAGGGCGCTCAGCGCGGCCGGCCCGAAGTGGGCCGGGAACCAGCGGCCGTAGAGCCGCTCGAGCGGTGAGCCGTACGTCAGCAGCGCGACCCGCCTGCGGTCGGCCGGTGTCAGCTGCCAGGCCGCTGCGGCGGCGAGGACACTGCCCTGGGAATGTCCGGAGATCACCAGGCGGCCGCCGGTGGCGCGCGTCCAGGTGGCTATCCGCCAGGTCAGGTCGGGCACCGCGCGCTCGGCGTAGCAGGGCGGCGAGAAGGGGTGGGCGGCGCGCGGCCAGAACGTGCCGACGTCCCACAGGATGCCGATGGTGCGGCGTGCGGAGGGGTCCTTGTAGGCGCGCCGGCCCCAGGTGACGAACAGTATGAAGCCGAACCCGATGAACCAGGAGCCGAGCGCCTGCGCGGTATCGGCGGCGCCCTGGACGACGGCGTACGTCCGGTCCGCCGCCTCGCCCGGTGTCCTGCCGGTGGCGAGGGCGCCCACCAACGCGCCGGCGCCCAGGAGCAGGGTCGTGGCGGAGGTGACGGCGACGATCAGCGGGGCCCGGTCGGTGAGCGTGGCCAGCGCGCGGGCGTTGGCGATACGCCGGGTGCGGGCGCGGTCCTTGGGCTTGTCCGGGTAGTCGGTGTCCACGGCGGCCAGCTCGGTGCGGCGCAGCCGCCAGGTGCACCGTCCCAGCCAGCCGCACAGCACCAGCAGGACGACGATGAGCGGCGGGATCACCGACGCCTGCCAGGTCAGCAGGACGGGTGGTCCGGTCATGGTGGTTCCGGTGCCGTCCAGCCAGTCGGCCACGCGCTGGGACACTCCGCCGGACATCACCCCGCCGAGGGCGCAGGCGAGCATCGCGACGGCGGGACCGCCCAGGCCGCGCATGGCGGCGCGCGGGTCGGGGTGGGTGCGGTGCAGGGTATGGGCCACGACGGCCATGACGATCACGATCAGTCCCTGGACCAGGGCGATGCCGCCGAACGTGGCGTCGCCCGGCAGCCGCCCCTGCGACTCCCATCCCGGGCGCTCCCAGCCGGCGTACAGCATGGTCAGGGCGAGCAGGCAGAGCGCGGCGAGCGGCAGACGTCGTACGAGATGCTCGTCGAGTTCCCGGTCGAGGCGGTTCTCGCTGCGGCCGCGGCGGCAGACCACCCAGACGACCATGACCGCGCCGCCGGCCAGCGACACCATCAGGAGCCGGCCCAGCGCGTCGAGCAGGGCGGGTCCGTCGGGACGGCGGTCGAAGCGGGCCGCCGCGGAGCCGACGGCCGCGGCGACGGTGAGCAGGGCGGCGGCGGTGTGGGCGGCGCGCAGCCGGGCCACCAGCCGGCGTCCGTACCAGAAGCCGGGGCGGCCGAGGGCGGTGCGTGCCGTGTCCTCGTCGGGCTCGGCCGGGCGGGACATCGGCGCCTGCGACTCGTAGGCGTTCCAGGTGCGGTGGGACAGGTACCACAGCAGGCAGGTGAGCACGGCGGGGAGCAGGGCGGCGAGGGCGAGCCTGCGCCCTGGGCGGCTCCACCAGCCGCCGTCGGAGACGGTCGGCGACAGGAAGCCCAGCCAGGAGTGCCGGTCGGCACACGCGCGTGCGCCCGCGCACTGCCATGCGGTGAGATCGAGGGCGACCTCGCAGACGGCCGCGACCAGCAGCACCGTCAGCGACAGTCCCGCCAGCCGCACCAGCAGCCCGTACAGCCGGACCGTGCGGGTGCGGCCGCGGGCGGCGGGGCGCATCCAGTGGGCGAGGTTGACCACCATGAACGGGAGCAGCAGCAGCCACAGGGCGCGCGAGGCATTGCCGGAGGTGAGGTTGCACCAGACGTACGCCTCGGGCACCGGCTCGCGCCGCGGGCTGTCGGTCCCGGCGTCCTCGGCGCGCCGGAACACGGCCGCCGTGTCGTCGCCGGTGATCCGCACCGTCCGCGGATCGTCGAGCATCTTCTCGGGCGTCGTACCGCCCACCCCGTGGACCAGCAGCTCCAGCGCGGAGCCCTCCGGCCCGCCCGTCGAGGCACGTTCCTGCACATGTTCCACTGTTTCGCTCTTCCCCCGTGACGCGCCGTCCGCATATGTCGGTGCGGGCTCAAGGATCTCCGCTGAGGCCGCGCCGTACACCTCTCGTCACGGAATCTCCCCGTTCTGTGTGACGGTCGGGGCGCAGGATAAGGCCGAAGTGACATGCGCGCGTCGTGACGGTCGGTGGCGCGACCGGTACCGTGCCGTGCGAGGATGGGGCGTCCATGCACCTGGAACGGGGAGAATGTCCTCGTCGGAGCAGGTGTGCGGGGCGTGTCGGACGGGTTGAGGCGAAAGGACCGGAGCGTACGTGAGCGAGAATCAGAACCTCCTCGCGGAGCAGCGGCGCGCCCTCATCCTGGACGAGGTCCGGCGTCGCGGCGGCGTCCGGGTCAACGAGCTGACCCGCAAGCTCGGCGTGTCGGACATGACCGTGCGCCGTGATCTCGACGCGCTCGCCCGGCAGGGCGTCCTGGAGAAGGTGCACGGCGGCGCTGTTCCGGTGGTCGAGGCGAGCACGCACGAGCCGGGCTTCGAGGCCAAGTCGGGCCTGGAGCTGACCGCCAAGGAGGACATCGCGCGAGCGGCGGCCGAACTGGTCGCCCCGGGCTCCGCGATCGCCCTTTCGGGCGGTACGACGACGTACGCGCTCGCCCACCATCTGCTCGACGTGCCGGACCTCACGGTCGTCACCAACTCGGTGCGGGTGGCCGACGTCTTCCACGCGGCGCAGCGCACCACGGGCCCCCGTCAGGGTGCGGCCACGGTCGTGCTGACCGGCGGTGTGCGTACGCCGTCCGACTCACTGGTGGGCCCGGTGGCCGACCAGGCGATCGCGGCGCTCCACTTCGACGTGCTGTTCCTCGGGGTCCACGGGATATCGGTCGAAGCCGGTCTGTCCACGCCGAACCTCGCGGAGGCGGAGACCAACCGCCGTCTGGTGCAGTCGGCTCGGCGGGTCGTGGTGGTCGCCGACCACACCAAGTGGGGCACGGTGGGCCTGAGTTCGTTCGCGGCGCTGGAGCAGGTCGACACGCTGGTGACGGACGCGGGACTGCCGACGGCGGCGCGCGAGGAGGTCGCCGAGCATCTGCGGCGGCTGGTGGTGGCCGGTGAGCCCGGTGGGGCCACAGACAGCTGACCGGGCGTCAGTTAGGGTGTCACCCCTCTGTCGTCACCTGGGGGTGTGACCGTGGCTCACCAACTGCGCGCCGTGGGGCTCGACTTCATCGAGGTCGCTCCCGTGCGCATGGTCTTCGCCCGGGAGATGTCCGCCGGCCCGGAGGCCGTCTACCGGGCCCTCGCCGATGATGTGCCGGGCTGGACGGAGTGGTTCTCGGCGGTCACCTACGCCCGACCGACCGGCGACGGCTCGACGCGCGAGATCCGGCTCAGGGGCGGCGGACGCTTCCAGGAGACGATCCTCGCGGCGAAGGAGCCCGAGGTGTACGCCTACCGCGTCGACGTGGCGAACACCCCCGGCATCCACGCCTTCGCCGAGGAGTGGCGGCTCACCCCCTCGGGAACGGGCACTCTGGTGCGCTGGACGTTCGCCATCGACGGCACGGCCCCGATCCGCTTCGTGGCGAAGCTCGGACGTGCCGGGCTGGGGCGGGCGTTCCGGGGCGCGGTCGCCGCACTGGACCGGCGTATCGCTGCCTAGCAGGGCCAGACGCCCGTCTCGAGCAGCGACTCGATCGCCGCCGCGTACGGCTGGATGTCCAGACCCTGTTCGGCCAGCCACGCGTCCGAGTAGTACTTGTCGAGGTACCGGTCCCCGGGGTCGCACAGCAGTGTCACCACGCTGCCCCGCCGCCCCTCGGCCACCATCTCGGCGACGATCTTCAGCGCGCTCCACAGACCGGTGCCGGTCGAGCCGCCCGCCTTGCGGCCGATGGCCTGTTCCAGTGCCCGTACGGCGGCGACGCTGGCGGCGTCGGGGACCTTCATCATCCGGTCGACGGCGCCGGGCACGAAGCTCGGCTCCATGCGGGGCCGGCCGATGCCCTCGATGCGGGAGCCGCAGTCGCAGGTGACGTCCGGATCGCCGGTGGTCCAGCCCTCGAAGAAGCAGGAGTTCTCCGGGTCGGCGACACAGATGCGGGTGTCGCGCTGGGTGTAGTGGACGTATCGGGCGATGGTCGCCGAGGTGCCGCCGGTGCCGGCCGTGGCGACGATCCACGCGGGTTCCGGGAACCGCTCCAACTCCAGCTGACGGAAGATGGATTCGGCGATGTTGTTGTTGCCGCGCCAGTCCGTGGCCCGTTCCGCGTAGGTGAACTGGTCCATGTAGTGGCCGCCGGTGTCCACCGCGAGCCGGGCCGATTCCTCGTACATCCTGCGCGAGTCGTCCACGAAGTGGCACCGGCCGCCGTGGAACTCGATGAGGCGGATCTTCTCGGCGCTGGTCGTGCGCGGCATGACGGCGATGAAGGGCACGCCGATCAGTCCGGCGAAGTACGCCTCGGAGACGGCCGTCGAGCCGCTGGACGCCTCGATCACCGGGCGGCCCGGCCGGATCCAGCCATTGCACAGGCCGTAGAGGAACAGGGAGCGGGCGAGACGGTGCTTGAGGCTGCCGGTCGGGTGGGTCGACTCGTCCTTGAGATACAGGTCGATGCCCCACTTCTCCGGCAGCGGGAAGCGCAGGAGGTGCGTGTCGGCCGAGCGGTTGGCATCGGCCTGGACCTTGCGTACGGCCTCTTTCAGCCAGTCACGGTAGGCGGCGTCGCTGTGGTCGACGTCGAGGGTGGCGCCGGTCCGGGTCTGCTGGGGGGTGCTCACGGCGGGGCTCCTTAGGCTTCGCGCCGACGGCGGATCGCGCCGTCGACGCATCGATCATATGCACCTTCCGCACGCTTCTCACCTGCATAAACACACCTTTGAGCACCCCAAAGGCCACCCTGGGGGCCGGGCTCCGCAGCGCCATGGGGGCGCATTCGGACGAGTGCTCCGGGCTCCCGTACCGGGGGTCGCATGCGCACTGGTGCTCGACGCCGGGTGCGGGCAGACTGCACCGAACGGGACGCGCCGGTCCCGGACGGGGGCGCACACTGGATCACGTAACGAGCCGGATCATGGGCCGGCACACCGAGAACGCACTAGGGGGCGGGGAGCATGGCGGAGCCGGAGTTCACGGCCACGGGCGTGCGGATCGGGAAGCGGCTGCGTTCGCTCACCCGGGCCGGACAGGTCCGGATCAGCGACGGCAGGCTGGAGTTGCTCACCAGCTACGGCAGCGAGATCGACAGCGCACCGGTGCAGGCGGTGCGGGCGTCCAAACCCTGGTTCGCCGCCGACGACCGGGCACTCGCCGACCTCAACGGCAAGCGGTATCTGCTGACCCTCGGCGATCACGACCCGGCGCCGGGCGAGCCGGGTCCACCCGCGGCACGCCGGTTCATCGAGGCCGTACGGAGGGCCGCGGGACGCAACGGGTGAGGCACCGCGAGTTGCGGGACCCCACCCCCTGAGTCACGCTGTTCTCACGTCACTCTGGGTTTACCGGCGATAACGCTGCGAACCAGCCCGCCGGGCATGGCAGCAGGCAGCCGTTTCACCAGGCGCCTTGCTGGATCGATCCGAACTCCGTGTTCTTCCGGACCTCTTCAGTCGGGGAGTCGCAGCCGTGATCAGTCACCCAAGCAGGCACTGCACGGTGGAGCTCCAAGCCCTGCCGTCGCGGATCGGCCAGGTCCGCAGAATCGTCTCTGCGCAGTTGCGCTACTGGCATCTCGACCCCCTCATAGACCGGGCGGCGCTCGGTGTGACGGAGCTTTTGACCAACGTCCACCGGCACGCCCAGCCCGACAAGATGTGCACCGTGGAGATCGAGCTGGTCCTCGACCGGCTCATGGTCTCGGTGCACGACCACGACCCGCGTCTGCCGGTCGTGGAGGACATGCCCGACAACCTCCTGGAAGCCGACACGCTCGCCACCCGCGGGCGAGGGCTCGCCATGGTGGCCGCTGTCAGCGAGAGCTGGGGCGTGCGGCCGGACGGGGAGGCGGGCAAGGTCGTGTGGTTCGCGCTTTCCGCGCCGGCTGCCGTGAAAGCCGGGGCGGGGCGTCCTCCGCGGCGTGTCGCGGAGAAGACACCTCGGGTGTTCGCCGAGGTCGACGCTCTCAGGACCGAACATGCTCCCGCCCGGCCGGCCGTTGTCGGCTGACCGGGCGGTGACATCGTGCAGAAGCCCCTGTCTCACTCGGTGGCGATCGCCCGCAGTACGTCCAGGCGTGCCGCGCGACGGGCCGGGCGCAGGCCCGCCAAGGCACCCGCAGCCAGGCCCACCAGGGCCACGATCGCGAGTTGCAGCGGCGGCATCGCGAAGGCGAAGTCGCTGTCGCTCGCGCCGTCGGAGGCCTTGACCAGGACCCAGCCGAGGAACCCGCCGAGCGCCAGGCCCCCGGCCGTGCCGAACGCGGCCACCAGGACCGACTCCCAGCGGACCATGGCCCGCAGTTGGGAGCGGGTCTGGCCGACCGCCCTCAGCAGGCCCAGTTCCCGGGTGCGTTCGTGGATCGCCAGGGTCAGGGTGTTGGCGATGCCGAGGAGTGCGATGAGGACCGCCAGGGCCAGCAGGGCGTAGACCAGGGTGAGCATCATGTCGATGCCGCCCGCCGAGGACTGCGCGTACTCGTCCCGGGTCTGCACCTCGGGGTTGCCGTAGCGCTCGGCCACCTTCTCCACCGCGGCCTTGCCGGTGTCCGTGCTCACGCCGTCCTTGAACGACACGGCGACGAGGGTGTCGGCGTCCTGGGTGCGGTGCGGTTCCCAGGCCGCGCGGGTGATGACGTACTCCCCCGCGAGTTCGGACCGGCCGTAGACGGCACGGACCGTGAAGGTCTCCTTCTTGCCGTCGGTGAACGTCAGCCGGGTCGTGTCGCCGGTCTTCAGCCCCTGCTTTTCGGCCTCGTTCTCGGTGATGGCGATGCCGTCCGTGCCGAGGTCGCTCAGGGAGCCCCGGATCGCGCCCAGGTCGAAGGTGCGCTCCAGCGCCAGGGGGTCGGTGACCGTCAACGCCCTTCCCCTGCCGTCGACTTCGGCGACTCCGCGACCGAGTCCGACGGCCGTGTCCACCTCGGGGAGCTTGTCGACGGCGCCGGCCAGACGAGGGCTCAGGCCGCTGCCGCCCGCGCCGAACGCCGGGGTGCTCACCGCGATGTCGCCCGCGAAGGAGCGGGAGACGGTCTGGTCCATGGTCGCCTTCAGGGACGCGGCGAACACGGTGAAGAGAGAGACGACCGCGACGCCGATCATCAGGGCGCTCGCGGTGGCGGCCGTGCGCTTGGGGCTGCGCAGGGCGTTGCGGCGGGCGAGGCCCCCGGTGACTCCGCGCAGTCGGTCGAGGGGGCCGCCCAGCACGCGTACGGCGGTGGTGGAGGCGACCGGGCCCAGGACCACGAACGAGGCCAGAGCCAGGACGGCACCGGTGCCCGCGAGCCACAGGGACGGGGAGACGAGGACCCCGCTGATCGTCACGCCGAGGGCGAGGGCGGCGAGGCCCATGCCGGTGACGGCGCGGACGCCGGAGGCGCCCGAGGCGTCGACGGCGGTTTCGCGCAGTGCCGCCATGGGGGCGGTGCGGCCCGCCCGTACGGCGGGCAGGAGAGCCGAGCCGAGGCAGACCACGATGCCGACCGCGAGCGGCAGCAGCATGGACAGTGCGCTGACCACCAAGTCGCCCTCGGGGAACGGGAATCCGATCGCCGGGAACAGCGCCTGGAGGCCCGCGGCCACGCCTATGCCGCCCGCCAGACCCGCGAGCGACGCCGTCACCGCGACCGCGGTCGCCTCCACGAGCGTCGACGCGGTGACCTGACGGCGGGAGGCGCCCAGGGCGCGCAACAGGGCGTTCTCGCGAGTGCGTTGGGCGACGACGATCGCGAAGGTGTTGTGGATGGAGAAGGTCGCCACCAGCAGGGCGACGCCGGAGAAGACGAGGAGGAAGAGGGTGAAGATGGTCAGGAACTGGCTGGAGATCATCTCGGTGTTCTCGTCGGCCGACTTCTGACCGGTGATCGCCTCGACTCCTGTGGGCAGTACGGGAGTCAGCCGGTCGACGAGCTCCTGCTGGCTGACGCCGGGACCGGCGCGCACCTGGATGGTGGCCGCCTCGCCGGGCCGTGCGGTGAGGTACTTCTCGGCGTCGGCCTGCGTCATGCCGGTGAACGTCACCTGGGCCATGCCGTCCTCGCCGCCGAAGGTCGCCAGGCCGACGATCGTCACCTCGACCGGGTCCGGCGTTCGCAGAGTCGTCGTGTCGCCGATCTTCAGGTCGCCGCGCTTGGCGGTGCTCCGGTCGATGACGACCTCGCCCGACTCGGCGGGGGCGCGGCCCTCGGCGAGCTGGTAGGCGTTGAGCTCGGGGTCGGCGATCCAGTTGCCCGCGAGGGTGGGCGGACCCTGCCCGCCGATGGGGTCACCGTTCGCGTCGACCAGTTGGCCCGCGCCCTGGATGCTGGGGGCGGCGGCCGCCACGCCGGAGACGCGCTCGACGGTCTTCACCAGGTCGGTGGCGACCGGCTGGCGTACGCCCTCGCTCTCGCCCGGTGTGGTGATGGCGTCGGCGCTGCGGACCACGGCGTCCGTGCCGCTGGTCGCCCTGCCGAACATCGTGTCGAAGCCGGCGCGCAGGGTGTCGCCCATGACGAGAGTGCCGGCCAGGAAGGCGACACCGAGGAACACCGCGAGGAAGGTTCCGGCGAAGCGGCGCTTGTGGGCACGCAGGGAGGACACGCTCAGGCGGACGGAGGCGTTCATGACGGCCCTCCGAGGGGTGAGGTGGTGTCGAAGGCCTTCATGCGGTCCAGGACCTTGTCGGCGGTCGGTGCGGTCATACGGTCGACCAGGCGCCCGTCCGCGAGGAAGACGACCTCGTCGGCGTGGGCGGCGGCCACCGGGTCGTGGGTGACCATCACGACCGTGCGGGACGTCTGGCGTACGGCACGGCCGAGGAGGCCGAGGACCTCGCCGCCGGAGCGGGAGTCCAGGTTGCCGATCGGTTCGTCGGCGAAGACGACGTCCGGCCGGCCGGCGAACGCCCTTGCCACGGCGACGCGTTGCTGCTGGCCGCCGGAGAGTTCCGAGGGGCGGTGATGGAGGCGGTCGCGCAGGCCGACGACGTCGACCAGTGCGTCGATCCACTCGCGGTCGCCCTTGCCGCCCGCGAGGTCGAGGGGGAGCGTGATGTTCTCCTCGACGGTCAGGGTGGGCACCAGGTTGAACGCCTGGAACACGAAGCCCACACGGTCGCGGCGCAGCAGGGTGAGGCGGCGGTCGTCGAGGGAGCCCAGTTCGGTGTCGCCGATGTGGGCGGTGCCCGAGGTGAGCGTGTCGAGACCGGCCGCGCAGTGCATCAGGGTGGACTTGCCGGAGCCCGAGGGCCCCATGATCGCGGTGAAGCGGCCGACCGGGAAGTCGACGCTCACCCCGTCCAGGGCCCTCACGCCGGTGTCGCCGGTGCCGTAGACCTTCACGGCGTCGACCACCCGGGCGGCCGACCGGACGGCGGTCGTGGTCGTCATCCCGCACCGCCCTTGCCCGTGCGGCCGAACTGCTCGTCCAGGACGGACAGCCGACGCCAGTACTCGTCCTCGTCGATCTCGCCGGAGGCGAAGCGGCGGCCGAGCATGGCGATGGGCGAGTCACCGGACGGACCGGTGTCGGCCGTCGCACGCCACGGGCCGCGGCGGCCTCGCCGGCCGCTGCGGCGCAGGACGGTGACGGCGCCGGCCACGACGGCCGCCCAGATCAGCGGGAAGAGAAGGATCCACGGGCCGGGCCCGCCGTCCCAGTGCGCCAGGGTCTGCATCTCGGGTCATCTCCCTAGTGGTGTGTTCCGGTGATGTCTCGAGACTGGCCCCGGGGAGGGGTGCGGGTCGTCGTACGGCCAGCGGCGGTGCGTGTACCTCCCGGGGAGTACGAGGGGTCGTTCCGGCTGCTCCGCAGGGGGTCGACTTCTGTAACTACTAGTATGTACAGTGAGGGCATGAGCACCCCGGAGCGTCTGATCGAGTCCACCCGAGAGCTGCTGTGGGAGCGCGGTTACGTGGGCACCAGCCCCAAGGCCATCCTGGAGCGTTCGGGCGCCGGGCAGGGCAGCATGTACCACCACTTCAAGGGCAAGCCCGACCTCGCGCTGGCCGCGATCCGGCGCACGGCCGCGGAGTTGCGGGCTACCGCCGAGGGAGTACTCGGCGGCCACGGCACGCCCTACGAGCGCATCGAGGCGTATCTGCTGCGCGAGCGCGATGCGTTGCGCGGCTGTCCGGTCGGGCGGCTGACGATGGATCCGGACGTCATCGCGAGCGACGAACTGCGCGAGCCGGTGGACGAGACCCTCGACTGGCTGCGTGAACGGATCGCCGGGATCGTCGAGGAGGGCAAGGAGCAGGGGCAGTTCGCGGCTTCGCTCGACGGCGAGGCGATCGCGGCGACCGTCGTCGCCACCGTGCAGGGCAGCTATGTCCTCGCCCGCGCCTCGGGCTCCCCCGCCGCCTTCGACGCGGGCGTCCGGGGACTGCTCTCCCTTCTCTCACCACGGCATTAGGAGTTCACGCACGTGCACATCACGAGGAAGCGTCCCGACACGTGGCAGGGTCCGGCGGAGAACTTCACCGGCACGGTGTGGCTGGACGAGATCGCCGCGCCCGAACCCCCTTCACGGCTGCGGATGTTCAACGTCCACTTCGCCCCGGGTGCGCACACCGCCTGGCACCGCCATCCGCACGGCCAGGTCCTGCACGTCCTGGAGGGCGAGGGACTGGTGCAGCGCGAGGGCGGCGAGGCCGAGCCGATCCGGGCGGGCGACACCGTGTGGATCGAACCGGGCGAACGGCACTGGCACGGCGCCGGACCGCGCACCTTCATGACCCACCTCGCAGTCGTGGAGACCACCGAGGACGGCACGACCACGCACTGGGAAGCGCACGTCGACACGGCGGAGTACCCCACCTGAGGAGGCACGCGATGCATGCCATGCAGTACGAACTCACCCTGCCCGCCGACTACGACATGGACGTGATCCGCGGCCGTGCGGCCCGTGTCGGGCACCTGCTCGACGAGTGGGAGGGCCTCGGGCTGAAGGCGTACCTGATGCGTGAGCGCGGGGTGCACGGCTCGCCGGTGAACCAGTACGCGCCGTTCTACCTCTGGGACACCGTGGCGGGCATGAACTCCTTCCTGTGGGGAGGCGCCTTCCAGAGGCTGAGCGATGACTTCGGACGGCCGTCCGTCCGGCAGTGGACGGGGCTGGCCCACGAGGAGGGCGGCGCCGGTTCACCGGCGCAGGTCGCCGTGCGGAGGCGGCAACCGGTGCCGGACGGGGTGGAGTTGGCGGAGGTCATGGAGGACGCGGTGCGTGAGGCCGGGCGGCTGGCGGCGCAGGACGGGGCGGTACTGGCGACGGCCGTCGTGGACTCCAGCCGTTGGGAGGTGCTCCATTTCTCGTTCTGGGCCCATGACACGCCCAAGGTCGAGGGCGATGTGTTCCAGGTGCTGCACCTGTCGGCGCCGGGGCTCGCCGGGCTGCCGCGGGGGCGCCAGTGGTGAGCGAGGTCCGTACGGTTGTCGGGGATGTGGGGCCGGAGCGGCTGGGTGTGTGCGACGCGCACGACCATCTGTTCTTCGGCAGTCCTCGGTTGCCCGGGCAGGAGTTGCGGGACGTGTCCGCGGCCCGCGCGGAGTTGACGGCTTTCCGCGCCGAGGGCGGGCACAGCGTGGTGCAGTGGACGCCGTACGGGCTGGGGAGACGGGCCGCCGATCTGCCGCCGCTGTCCCGGGAGACGGGGATCCTGGTGGTGGCCTCGACCGGGCTGCACCAGGCCGTCCACTACGACGACCGGACCCTCAGGGAACTGCGCGGCAGGCTCGCCGAGGTCTTCGTCGCCGAACTGACCGACGGGATCGGCACGTCGGGCGTCCGCGCCGGACTCATCAAGGTCGCCGGCGGTTTCCACGCCCTCGACGCACACGCCCGCTGGACGATGACCGCGGCGGCCGAGGCGCACCACGCGACCGGTGCGCCGATCGCCGTCCACCTGGAGCTGGGGACCGGCGCGCTCGACGTACTGGACCTGCTGTGCGGTGAGTTGGGCGTGGCGCCGTACCGGGTGGTCCTGGGCCATCTGAACCGCGCCCCCGACCTCGTGGTGCACCGGCAGGCCGCGGCGTCCGGCTGTTACCTGGCCTTCGACGGTCCCTCACGTGCGAACCACGCCACGGACTGGCGGATGCCGGACGCCGTACGGGCCCTGGCCGAGGCGGGCCACGGTGATCGGCTCCTCCTGGGCGGCGACACGACGACCGCGGCGGCACGTTCGGTGAACGGCGGTCCCGGGATGCCGTATCTGCTGCGTCGGGTGCGGCCGCGGTTGGCGGCGGAACTCGGCGCCGAACTGGTCGGACGCATCATGGGCGAGAATCCTGGGCGGGCCCTCGCCGTCGAGTGGCACTGACCGGAAGAGAGAGCGGGAGTACGGATGGCACTGGAGATGCGCGAGAGATGCGAACGCTGCGAGACGGCCGAACTGCCGCCGGACGCCCCGGCCCGTATCTGCTCGTACGAGTGCACCTTCTGTGTGCCCTGCACCGAGGCGATGCGGGGCATCTGCCCCAACTGCGACGGCGAACTGGTCCCCCGGCCGCGTCGCGTCTGAAAGGACGACCACTGACATGCCGTTGGTCCGCATCGACACACTGGGCACCGACCCCGGCCGGCTCGACGCCCTGGGCCGTGCCGTGCACGAGGCGATGGTGGAGACCATCGGCATCCCGCCGGACGACCGGTTCCAGGTACTGACCGGCCATGACGGCGTGAACGGCACACTCCGCCACGACGAGTATCTGGGGGTGCGCCGCGACGACGGCATCGTGTACGTGGCCATCACGATGCGCGCCGGGCGCACCCCGCGCCAGAAGCGGGCCCTGTACCGCCGGATCGCCGAACTCGCCCACGCCTACGCGGGGACCGAGCCGCGGAACGTGTTCGTCACCGTGACCGAGAACGCCTCGATCGACTGGTCGCTCGGTCACGGTGTGGCGCAGTACGAGCCCGGGGAGTAGGACCTGTACGGCGGATCAGCTGGCCGTCGTGGGCTTCCAGTCCCGGGCGAGGAGCCCGAGCAGCACCTCGTCCATGAACTCGCCCATCACCCAGGCCGCGGAGCGCAGCACGCCCTCGCGGACGAACCCGTTGCGCTCGGCCGAGCGCAGCATCGCGGCGTTGTCCGACAGCGTCTCGATCTGGAGCCGCTGCAGGCCGCGCACGATGAAGCCGTAGTGGCACAGCACCGCGACCACGTCGGTGCCGTAGCCCTTGCCGCGAGCGGACGGCCGCAGGCCGAGACCGATGTGCGCGAACCGGTTGTGGTTGTCGATGCCCCACAGAGTCGCGGTGCCGACCAGGGTGCCGCCGTCCAGCTCCACCACGGAGAAGGGGACGTGCCCTTCCTCCTTGTCGTCCACCACGAGCCGCGAGTCCTTCGAGCCCGGCGAGATCGGCCGCCACGGCCGGCCTTCGGCCCGCGCGGAGTTGACCACGTCGTCGTAGAGCTCGGTCCGCAGGATCGGGATGTCGTCCTCGTGGCGGGCCCTGAGCCCGACCTTGGCGCCTTTGAGCATGCAGGCTTCCTATCCGACCGGGATCACCGACGGCAAACCATTTCCTCCTACGCCACCGAGATGTCCACCGACGGCCTCAGCTTGGCCGCCGCGGCCAGGGCATCGTGCACCGGGTGGGCGTCGAAGGCCGCCAACAGGGCAGCGTCCGAAGGGAGTTCGGCGGCCGGGAAGGCGATCTGCTCGTAGGCGGTCTGGAAGCGCGGGCCCCAGCGGCGGGCGCCGAGGCGGGCCGTGCGGGAGCAGTTGTCGACCATGTGGGCGACATCGCGGGCGTGCATGTAGGGCAGGAGCGAGTCCACGGCCTCGATGACGGACTCGTTGACGATCTCGGACCAGGGGTGGCCGCGGTCGGCGAACTCGTCGATCTGGGCCGTCATGGTGGCGACGAAGACGCCGGCGGTGAACGGGTCCACGGGCAGGTCGCGTTCGGCCCGGCGGGTGTGCGCCCGGTCGCTCACCGACCACATCGGCGAGCCGCCGATCCGGCTCATCTCGCGGGCGCCGAGCCGCCGTTCGGCCAGGATCACACTGCGCAGCTCCGTGCCGTCGGCGACCTCGTCGTAGATCTCCGCGACGATCTCGCGGGCGGGGCCGTACGTCGCCGTGTACGCGCGGTCGAACACGTCACGGGCGGCTGCGTCGAGGTTCTCGCGGACCGCCCGCAGGCCGGCTCGGGAGATGGTGCGGGCGATCGGGCCGGTCACGTTCTCGCAGGAGCGTTCGTACGCCGTCACCTCGTCGTGCCCGGCGAGACGGTGACGCGTGAAGAGGCTCTCGACGATGCCGTGGACGGCGCCCAGCAGGATGGCGCGTTCGCCGACGATGTCGGAGAGGTACTCGCTGTCGAGCGTGGTGCGGAAGGTGTACGGCGAGCCGAGCGCCACCGACCAGCCCAGCGCGAGGTCGACGGCCCGGCCGTCGGGGTCGGCGTGGACGGCGTAACTGCTGTTGATCCCGGCGCCGTTGATCTCGGCGCCCTGCTCGTAGAGGCGCCGCACCGAGTCGCCCATGCCCTTGGGGCACACCGCGAGCACCGCGTGCCCCGGCGGGAAGTCGCCGCCGGTCTCACGGAGGTGGCCGAGCAGGAAGCCGTGCGAGAGACCGATCGCGGCGCCCGGCCTGAGGGCCGCGAAGATCTCCTGGTGTTGGGCGGCGAGTGCGGCGTCCGCGATCAGCAGGATCACCAGGTCGCTGTCTGCGGTGACGGCGAGCCAGTCACCGAGGGTGCCGTCCTCCTCGGTGAAGCCGTGGGCGCGGGCGTCGGCGGCCGAGCGCGAGCCGGGGCGCAGTCCGACGGCCACCCGGATGTCCGTGCCGGCGAGCGAGTCGCGCAGGTTGAGGGCCTGGGCACGGCCCTGCGGGCCCCAGCCGATGACGCCGATGCGGCGGACCCCGGCGAAGGCCTGCGGGAGCAGCGGGAAGAGGTGCCGGCCGCCGCGCAGGATGGTCTCGGTGCCGCCGGGCACGTCCATCGTCTCGAGGGAGAAGACACGGGAGCTGTACGTGGTCGAGGTCATGGTCGAGTTGTAGGCTCCGGGCGAGTATTGCGGCAAGCGCAACATCTGAAGCGGGGTGTTGCACCGAATGAAAGATGCAGGTCACGGCATGCGTGAAGACCATCGGGACCTGCGTCTTTTCCTGCATCTGGCGCAGACACTGAACTTCGGGCGGACCAGTCTCGACTGTCACGTCAGCGCGGCGACGCTCACGCGGACCGTGCAGCGGCTGGAGGCCGGGCTCGGGCACCGGCTGCTCGACCGGGGCCCGCGCGGGGTGTCGCTGACGGCGGAGGGGCACAGGTTCCGCGCATACGCCGTCGAGGCCCTGGAGTTGTGGCGCTCCTATCGTGAGGAGCACCCCGATCCGGCCGAACTCAGCGGCCGGCTGGCCGTGTTCGCCACGGTGACCGCCTGCCAGGCACTGTTGCCGGACCTGTTGGCCCCGTTCCGTGCCGCGCACCCTCAGGTACGGCTCGACCTGCGCACCGGTGACGCGGCGGCGGCGCTGGCCCGGCTGGACGAGGGCGAGGTGGACGTGGCCGTGGCGGGGATCCCGGCGCGGCTGCCGGAGCCGTTGGTGGGCCGGACGGTCGCGGTCACCGAGCTGGTCCTGGTCACGGCCCGGGACCGGCCCGACCCGGACCTCGCCGGACCCTTCGTCCTCCCCCACCGCGGCCTGGTCCGCGACGCCGCCGACCGCTGGTTCCGCGCCCGCGGCGCCGCGCCCGAGGTGGCCTGCGAACCGGACGGCCACGAAGGGCTGTTGACGCTCGTCGCCCTCGGCTGCGGCACGGGGGTGGTCCCCCGTCTCGTACTGGAGCACAGTGCGGTGCGCGACCGGCTGTCGGTGGTCGCGGCGGATCCCGCGCCGGAACCGTTCCCCATCGGGCTGTGCGTACGGCGGGCCGATCTGCGCCGACCGCTGGTGGCCGCGCTGTGGAGCCTCACGGCTCCCTGAGCCCGCCCGGATTCATGGCTCCCTGCGGTCCAGGCGCCCGATGCGGGCCACGTTCTCCCGGTCCTCGGCGTCCTCGCTGGCCTCGGCGGTGAACCAGGCGTCGAGGATCTCCTTGAGCAGCGGCTCGGAGGTCAGGCGCAGGCTGAGGGCGAGCACGTTGGCGTCGTTCCAGCGACGGGCGCCGTCCGCGGTGTAGGCGTCGGTGCACAGGGCGGCCCGTACGCCCGGGACCTTGTTCGCGGCGATCGACGCGCCCGTGCCGGTCCAGCAGCACACGACCGCCTGGTCCGCCGCCCCGGTGGCGACGTCCCGGGCCGCCGCCTCCGAGCACGCCGCCCACTGGGGGTCGGAGCCGGGGCGCAACGCCCCGTGGGCGACCACTTCGTGACCGCGTGCGCGCAGCTCGGCGACGAGGCCGCGGGCCACGGGTTCGTCCATGTCCGAGGAGACGGAGATCCGCATGGCCCCGAGCCTACGCGCCGAGCGCGCGGGCGAGCAGGTCGCGGCGGTTGTGGGTGCCCGTCTTCGCGAACACCGACTTCAGATGGTCCTGCACGGTGTGCTCGGAGACGTACATGGTGGCGGCGACCGTACGGCTGTCGCCGCCCTTGGCGAGCAGGCCGACGAGTTCGGTCTCCCGGGCGCTGAGGGCGTGGGCCCGGCAGAAGACGGACAGCCGCTCCGCGGGTGAGGACTCCTCGATGGTGACGGCGACGGCGCCTGCCATACGTGCGGCGCGCAGGGTGAGCCAGAGTCCGTCGGCGAGGTGCACACGGGCCCGCGGCGGATGGTCGTCGACCCCGGCCTCCACGGCCAGGAGCTGGGCGGCGACGTTGTAGGCACCCGCCGGCACGGTCGGGCGGCCGTGCTCCGGAGGGACCAGGACACGCAGGTAGGCGTGGGTGCCCGGGGTCTGGCCGACGACTCCCATGTCGGGCGACAGCACCAGCACCAGGGGTTCGGAGCGGGGCTCGTGGGACGGTCGTACGACGAAGGTGGCGGCCTGGCTGCGGCGTAGCGCCGTCGTGATCGGCGCCGTGAGGTCGGAGAGGCGGGCCGCCTCCGCCGGGGTGAAGTCGCGGTCGCGGCGCCACAGGTCGAGGAAGCCCCAGGTGCCGTGGCGGTCCCGGAAGACGGCCGAGGCGATGTCGCGGATGCCGTGGTGGCGCAGGAGCTCGTTCCAGAGCGGGCTCACCGAGCGGTCGGGCAGGTCGCTGAGCAGGGCGACGTCCCGCAGCTCCGTCCAGCGGTTCGCCCGTGTCAGGTACTTGAGGCGGATCGCCCGGGGCAGCTCCCGCAGGACGGGGACGTCGGCGATCGGGGCACAGCCGACCGAGGTCTCCGGGTCGGTGAGGAGAAACGCGTACGCGTCGAATCCGATGGTGGCCCGGAACTCGTCGAGGAGCCGCAGGCGCAGTTCCCGGGCGTCGCCGCCCGCCTCGCACAGCCGCACGACGCGGTCCCGTCCGGACATGGTCCGAGCGTATCCCCACCTTTCTGGGATGTACGGCACCGTGCGGTCCGGCGCAGCCTGGTGGCGAGCGCCTGGGAGGAATCATGCCGACCCTGCACATCGAGCATCCGATCACGGACTTCGCCACCTGGAAGACGGCTTTCGACCGCTTCGCGGGCGCGCGTGCCGACGCGGGCGTACGGCGCCATCGCGTCCAGCGGCCCGTCGACGACCCCGCCTACGTCGTCGTGGACCTCGATTTCGACGACGTGGCGGGTGCCGAGCGGTTCCTGGGATTCCTGAAGTCGACGGTGTGGGGCTCGCCCGAGAACGCCCCGGCACTGGCCGGGGCGCCTCGGACACGGATCCTGGAGACCGCCGAGGATCACCAGGGCAGCGAGCCGTCGACGTCGACGTAGCCGCCGGTCGGGCCGTCGGGGCCCAGCCGGGCCATGCGGACGATGATCTCGGCGCCCTGTTCGACGGTCTGGGTGCCCGTGCGGCCGTTGAGGTCGGTCGAGGTGAAACCGGGTTCGACCGCGTTGATCCGTAGGGCCGGGAACGCCTTCGCGTACTGCACGGTGATCATGTTGACCGTGGTCTTGGACGACGGGTAGGCCAGGGCCTGGTAGAAGTGCGCCGGTGAGTCCGGGTCGGACAGCCGGGACAGCGAGGCCAGGCCGCTGCTCACGTTCACCACGACGGGGGCCGCGGACCGCTGGAGCAGCGGCAGGAAGGCGTGGGTCACACGGACGACGCCGAAGACGTTGGTCTCGAACACCGTGCGCATCTCGTCGGCGGTGGTGTCGGCGGCGGCCGGGATGGCGTTGTTCTCGCCCCGGACCTCGATGCCGGCGTTGTTGACCAGGACATCGAGCCCGCCCTCGGCCTCGATGGTCTTCGCGGCGGCCTGGACGGAGGCGTCGTCGGTGACGTCGAGCTGGACGAAGCGGACGCCGAGCCGTTCGGCGGCGCGGCGGCCGCGCTCGGTGTTCCGGGCGCCGATGTAGACGGTGTGGCCTGCGGCGACGAGTTGGCGGGCGGCCTCGAAGCCCAGGCCCTTGTTGGCTCCGGTGATGAGTGTCGTAGTCATGGCTCCACCGTCCTGCCGGACCGGCAGGACAGCCAGAAGACCCTTCTTCCTGGGACTCGCAGTACCAGGCACGGTGTCGGCCGGCGCGGTTGACTGGAGGCATGACGACGACGGAACTGGGGCAGGCGCTGCGGCGCTGGCGCGACCGGGTCGCCCCGGGGACCGCGGGGCTGCCGGCCGGTGGTCAGCGGCGGGCGGCCGGGCTGCGGCGTGAGGAGCTGGCGCTGCTGGCGGGGATCTCGGTCGACTACGTGACCCGTCTCGAACAGGGCCGGGCGGCCAGTCCTTCGGGGCAGGTCGTGGAGGCGCTGGCGCGGGCACTGCGGCTGTCGGGGGACGAGCGGGGGTATCTGTTCCGGCTGGCCGGGCTGGTGCCGCCGGGTCCCGAGACGGTGCCCGGGTACATCACGCCGAGCGTGCAGCGGCTGTTGGACCGGCTGGTGGGCACCCCTGTCGGGGTCTCCGACGCGGCGATGACACTGCTCGTGGCCAATCCGATGTACGCGGCGCTGATGGGCGACCCCTCCGGTCTGCGCGGCTTCGAGCGCAACGGGGTGTGGCGCAACTTCCTCGGCGCGCCCGGCCGGGTCCGGCACGCTCCCGAGGAGCGGCGCGCTTTCGAGGCCGGCATGGTCGCCGAACTGCGGTCGACCGTCTCGCGGTATCCCGCCGACCCGCAACTGCGGCGCCTGATCGCGGAGTTGCGGGCGGGCAGCGAGCGGTTCGCCGAGCTGTGGGACGCGGGTGCGGTCGGCCGGCTGGAGGCTTCGCGCAAGACGATCGAGCATCCGCAGGTGGGCCTGGTGACATTGGACTGCGATCTGCTGCGGGTGGAGGGCTGCGATCTGCACATCCTCGTCTACTCGGCCGAGCCGGGGACCGAGGCCGCCGAGAAGCTGGAGTTGGTCTCCGTGCTCGGCATCCAGTCACTGGTGGGTTAGCGCCCCCAGCGGGTCGTCCAGCACCGGCTGCCACGCCAACTCGGCGGCACCGACCAGGCTGTTGTGGTCGAGGGTGCACGCGAGGATCGGTACGCCGCCGCTCTGCCCCCACAGGCTGCGGTCGGCGACGACCGCGCGCAGCCGGTGCGGGTCGGCGTCGAGGAGGGTGCGGTGCAGGCCGCCGAGGATGATGCGGTCCGGGTTGAGGATGTTCACCAGGCCCGCGAGGCCAAGGCCGAGGCGGTCGATGAGGGCCTCGGTGGCGGTGCGGACGGCCGGGTCGTCGTAGTGGTCGCGGATCAGTTCGTTGGACTGCTGGAGCAGGGACACCTCGGGTCCGGGCTCGCGGCCCACGGCGTCGAGGAAGGCGAGCGGGTCGGCCTCGACGTCCAGGCACCCGCGGCTGCCGCAGTGGCAGGGACGGCCCTCGGGGTTGACGGTCAGATGGCCGACTTCGAGCGCCAGGCCCGAACTGCCGGTGTGCAGACGGCCGTCGAGGACCAGCGCCCCGCCGACGCCCCGGTGCCCGGTGGCCACGCACAGCAGGTCGCGGGCGCCGCGGCCCGCGCCGTGCCGGTGCTCGGCGAGCGCGGCGAGGTTGACGTCGTTGCCCGCGAAGGCCGGTCCGGCGATACCGGCGGCACGGACGCACTCCGCGAAGATCCGGCGGACGGGGGCGCCCACGGGCCAGGCCAGGTGCAGCGGGTTCAGCGCGGTCCCGTCGGGCTCCGCGACGGCGGAGGGGACCGCGAGACCGGCGCCCACACAGCGCAGGCCGGTGGCGCGCAGCAGCTCGGCGCCCGCCTCGACGACCGAGGCGAGGACCTTCGCCGGGTCGGCGTCGACGGTCTCGCAGCCGGGTGCGGTGGCGACGATCCGGCCGCCCAGGCCGACCAGCGCCGCCCGGAATCCGTCGGCGTGCACCTGCGCGGCGAGGACGACGGGCCCCTCCTCGGCGACCGCGAGCCGGTGCGAGGGACGGCCCTGTGAACCGGCGGCCGCGCCGGGCCGGGCGTCGACCCGGATCAGCCCGAGCGCCTCCAGTTCGGCGGCGACCGCGCCGGCCGTGGCGCGTGTCACTCCGAGTTCGGCGGTGAGCACGGCGCGGGTGGGGGCACGTCCGGTGTGCACGAGCTCCAGAGCGGGCCCGAGCGCACCGCGTCCCCGGTCCAACCGCGTCCTCGAGGTCGTTCCTTCCCCCGTCGGCCGGGGGTCCGCCTTGCCGCTCATGAGGGCGAGTCTCCCATGATCCGCTGTACCGCCGTCCTACCGGCCACTGACTCTGAGCGTGATGTTCAGCCGCCCGGCCAGCCCCAACTCCGGGGGCGCGGTACCCGGGTACACCTTCGGCACTCCGTGGTACGCGAGCCGCGAAGGCCCGCCGAACACGAACAGGTCGCCGCTGCGCAGCTCGACGTCCGTGTACGGCTTCGTCCGCGCCTCGGTGTTGCCGAACCGGAAGACACAGGTGTCGCCGAGGCTCAGCGACACGACCGGGTCGTCCGCCGTCTCGTCGCTGTCGCGATGCATGCCCATGCGGGCGTCGCCGTCGTAGAAATTGATCAGTGCGATGTCGTACGACGGTGAAGGCGGCCCGAGTGCGCTGCCCGCCGAGGGAGAGGGCGCCCCGAACGCGTCCCGCACCGCGCCGCGGCCCAGCTCCCCCAGCCACTCGGGGAACGGCTTGACCGGGGCGCCGTCGCCGTCGACGGCGGTGCGGGCGTAGGCGTACGGGTACCAGTGCCAGCCCAGACAGACCTGCCGGGCGGTCATCGTGCCGCCGCCGGGGGTACGGACCGAGCGCAGGCCGGCCGGGGGACGGGCCCACTCACGGCAGGCCTCCAGCAGCTCGTGCTGCCGGCTCGCGTCCAGCCAGTCCGGCAGGTGCACCGCGCCCGGCGCGACCTCCGTGCGGGGCCTGGGGAACAGCTCGGCATCCATGAGGCCATCCTGCCCGACAAGGCCTGAGCTGCGGCTCCGCTAGCCTGGACCCACGATGAACGACCGTATGGCGACGCCCTGGGGCCAGCTCGCGCTGGCCCGTTTCCCCGAGGACCCGCGTGACAGGCTGCGTGCCTGGGACGCCTCGGACGAGTACCTCCTGACGCACCTGGCCGAACAGGCGGTCCCGCTGTCCGGCACGGTCGTGGTCCTGGGCGACCGCTGGGGAGCGCTGTCCACGGCGCTGGCCTCGCACCGGCCGGTGCAGATCACCGACTCCTACCTCTCCCAGGAGGCGACCCGGGCGAACCTGGTCCGGGGCGGTGTCGAGACCGGGGCGGTACGGCTCCTCACCACCCAGGACCCGCCGCCCGGCCGGATCGACGTCCTGCTGGTGCGGGTGCCGAAGAGCCTGGCGCTGCTGGAGGACCAGCTGCTGCGGCTGGCGCCCGCGGTGCACGAGGGCACGGTCGTCGTCGGGACCGGGATGGTGAAGGAGATCCACACCTCGACGCTGAAGCTGTTCGAACGGATCCTCGGACCGACCCGTACCTCGCTCGCCGAGAAGAAGGCGCGGCTCATCTTCTGCACGCCCGGGCCGGCGACGCGCACGGCCGCCAGCCCGTGGCCGTACCGCTATGAGCTGCCCGACGGCGTCGGCGCGGTCTCGGGGCGCACCGTGGTCAATCACGCGGGTGTGTTCTGTGCCGACCGGCTCGACGTCGGCACCCGGTTCTTCCTCCAGCACCTGCCGGACAGCAAGGGCGCGCAGCGGGTCGTGGACCTGGGCTGCGGCAACGGGGTGGTCGGTACGGCGGTGGCGCTGGCGAACCCCGAGGCCGAGGTGCTGTTCGTGGACGAGTCGTTCCAGGCCGTGGCCTCGGCGGAGTCGACGTACAAGGCGAACGGCGTTCCGGGGCATGCCGAGTTCCGGGTCGGGGACGGGCTCGCCGGAGTGGCGGACGGGAGTGCCGACCTCGTGCTCAACAATCCGCCGTTCCACTCCCATCAGACGACCACCGACGCCACGGCCTGGCGAATGTTCACGGGCGCGCACGGCGCGCTGCGGCCGGGCGGCGAGCTGTGGGTGATCGGCAACCGTCACCTGGGCTACCACGCCAAGCTGCGTCGGCTGTTCGGGAACAGTGAACTGGTGGCCAGCGACCCGAAGTTCGTGGTGTTGAGGGCTGTCAGGAAGTAGTCGCGTCAGCCCAGCACCCGGATGATCCCCGCCACGGCCCGCACCATCGCCGCCCGCCCCACCCCCAGGTACTTGCGCGAGTCGACCGCCTCGGGGTGGGCGGTGAGGAACTCGCGTATGGCGCCGGTCATGGCGATGTTGAGGGCGGTGCCGATGTTGACCTTGGTGATGCCGCCCGCGACGGCGGCGGTCAGTTCGTCGTCCGGCAGGCCCGACGAGCCGTGCAGGACGAGCGGTACGTCCAGCGCGCCGGAGAGGCGTGCGAGGAGGCCGTGGTCGAGGGTGGCGGTGCGGGTGGTCATCGCGTGTGAGCTGCCGATGGCGACGGCGAGGGCGTCCACGCCGGAGTCGGTCACGAAGGTGCGGGCCTCGGCGGGGTCGGTGCGGGCGCCGGGCGCGTGGGCGTCGAGCGGCGGCTCACCCTTCTTGCCGCCGACTTCGCCCAACTCCGCCTCGATCCACAGGCCTTGGGCATGGGCCCAGTCCGCGGCGGCACGGGTGGCGGCGAGGTTCTCCGGGTAGGGCAGACGGGCGGCGTCGTACATCACGGAGCTGAATCCGGCGTCCGCGGCCTGCCTCAGGAGGGAGTCGCTCTGGACGTGGTCCAGGTGCAACGCGACGGGGACGGCTGCGCGTTCGCACGCGGCGACGGCGGCGCGGGCGAGGGGTTGCAGTCGTCCGAGGCGGAACTTGACGGCGTTCTCGCTGACTTGGAGGACGACGGCGGCGTCCGCCGACTCGGCGCCGGCGACGACCGCCTCGACGTGTTCGAGCGTGACGACGTTGAACGCGGCGACGGCGCGGTGTGCGGCAGCGGCCCGCGTGACGAGCTCGCCGGTGGTCACCAGAGGCACGGCTGCTCCTACGAACCGGCGAGGATCACGGAGCGGGTGAGATGGCGCGGCCGGTCCGGGTCGAGCCCCCGGGCCGCGGCGACGGCCACGGCGAGCCGCTGGGCGCGGACCAGTTCGGCGAGCGGGTCGAGTCCGCCCGCGACCCACAGTCCGCCGGTCTCCCGCACCTGTTCGGCCAGCCCCTCGGGCGCCTCGCCGAGCATCCAGGTCGCGGTTCCCCGGGTGGTGATGCTGATGGGGCCGTGCCGGTACTCCATCGCCGGGTAGGCCTCGGTCCAGGACAGTGCCGCCTCGCGCATCTTCAGACCGGCCTCGTTGGCCAGCCCCACGGTCCAGCCGCGGCCGAGGAAGGTGAACTGCGCGCAGTCGACGAGTCCGTCCGGCAGCGGGGTGGCGAGCGCGGTGCGGGCGTCGGCGACGACGGCGTCGGTGTGCAGGCCGAGGTGGGCGCGGAGCAGGGTCAGGGCGGTGGTCGCGAACCGGGTCTGCACGACGGACCGTTCGTCCGCGAAGTCGAGCACGACGACCTCGTCGGCTGCCTGCATGACCGGCGTGCGCGGGTCGGCGGTGAGGGCCGTGGTCCGGGTACGGCCCTTCAACTGCCCGAGCAGTTCCAGCACTTCGGTGGTGGTGCCGGAGCGGGTGAGGGCGAGAACACGGTCGTACGGGCGGCCGTGCGGGTACTCCGACGCGGCGAAGGCGTCCGTCTCGCCCTGGCCCGCCTCCTCGCGCAGCGCCGCGACGGACTGCGCCATGAAGTACGAGGTGCCGCACCCCACGATCGCGACCCGCTCCCCCGGCGCCGGCAGCACGGCGGCATGCTTCGGCGCCTCGGCCGCCGCGCGGATCCAGCACTCGGGCTGACTGACCAGCTCGTCCTCGACATGGGTCATGTCGCGGTCCCTCCCCGTCAACGAACACCGCACCGAACACCGTGGTGATTGTTTCTGCAAGATATAGCGAGCTTTCGAGCAGAATCAAGCATTCGAGTGACATCGGGGTGCGCTAGGGTCACGGAGAGATCGAGGAATGGAGGGCGCGGATGTCCCGCGACGCCCGCTGGAAAGCGCTGCTGGAACTTCTCGTGGAGCGCGGCCGGCTGGACGTCGAGGATGCCGCCGCCGAACTGGAGGTCTCGTCCGCCACGATCCGCCGCGACTTCGACCAGCTGGCCGAGCAGCAGATGCTCGTGCGCACCCGGGGCGGCGCGGTCGTGCACGGCGTGTCCTACGAACTGCCGCTGCGCTACAAGACGGCCCGGCACGCCTCCGAGAAGCAGCGCATCGCCAAGGCCGTCGCCGCTCTCCTCACCCCTGGCACAGCCGTGGGCCTGACCGGCGGCACGACCACCACCGAGGTGGCCCGCGCCCTGGCCGTCCGCCCCGACCTGGCGTCCGGCTCCCCCGCGCTCACCGTCGTCACCAACGCGCTGAACATCGCCAACGAGCTGGCCGTACGCCCGCAGTTCAAGATCGTGGTGACCGGCGGGGTGGCGCGTCCGCAGTCGTACGAGCTCATCGGGCCGCTCGCCGACGGGGTACTGAGCCAGATCACCATCGACGTGGCGGTGCTCGGTGTGGTCGCCTTCGACGCCACGCACGGCGCGGCCGCGCACGACGAGGCCGAGGCCGCGGTCAACCGGCTGTTGTGCGAGCGCGCCGAGCGGGTGATCGTGGCGGCCGACTCCAGCAAGCTGGGGCAGCGGGCGTTCGCCAGGATCTGCGCGGCCGACGCGGTGGACACCCTGGTCACGGACACGGCGGCCGACGAGGACGCCGTGCGGCGCTTCGAGGAGGCGGGGATCCGGGTCGTCGCGGTCTGAGTCCGTTCGCCGCACCTGCCTGGCCGAACCGACCTAGGCTGGTTCCAGGGAGGCCGCGATGAGCGCAACACCTAGGGACGAGCCGGACCAGCCGTATCTGCCGATCGCCGAGCACGGGCTGATCGGCGACCTGCGGAGCGTGGCGCTGGTGGGCACGGACGGCACGATCGACTGGTACTGCTGCCCGGCCTTCGACGCCCCCAGCGTCTTCGCCTCGATCCTCGACGCGGAGCGCGGCGGGTCCTTCGAGCTCGCCGCGTCGGTGCCGGCGAAGACGAAGCAGTTCTACTTCCCCGACACCAATGTGCTGATCACCCGCTTCTTCACCGAGGACGGTGTCGGTGAGGTGCAGGACTTCATGCCGGTGGACGGCGAGTCGGCCGAGTCCGAACGGCACCGGCTGATCCGGCGGGTGGTGTGCGTACGCGGTTCCATCCCGTTCCGCACCCGTGTCGCCCCGCGGTTCGACTACGGCAGGCAGCCGCACACCGTGCGCATGGTCGGCGACGTCGCCGTCTTCGACTCCGAGCAGCTGTCGCTCGGCCTGACCGCGACCGTGCCGCTGGAGACCGACGGCCACGACGCCCGCGCCGACTTCAAGCTCGCCGAGGGCGAGTCGGCGGTGTTCGCGCTGGACCAGGTCGGCGGTGAGGTGACCCCGCGCAGGTGCGCCCGCACCGAGGCCGAGGAACAGTTCAACAGCACGGTCGCCTACTGGCGCCGCTGGCTCTCCGCCTCCAAGTACCGCGGCCGGTGGCGGGAGATGGTGCACCGCTCGGCCCTCACCCTCAAGCTGCTCACCTACGCGCCGACCGGCGCGATCGTGGCCGCGCCGACGACGAGCCTGCCCGAACAGCTCGGCGGGGAACGCAACTGGGACTACCGGTACGTGTGGGTGCGGGACGCCGCGTTCTGTGTGTACGCCCTGCTGCGGCTCGGCTTCACCGGCGAGGCCGAGGCGTTCATGAACTTCGTGACCAAGCACGTCAGTCCGGGCGACGGCAAACCCTCCGGACCGCTGCAGATCATGTACGGCATCGACGGCCGCACCGACCTCACCGAGTCCGAACTCCCCCACCTCGAAGGGCATCAGGGCTCCGCGCCGGTGCGGATCGGCAACGCCGCGGCGGACCAGCTCCAGCTGGACATCTACGGCGCGCTGATCGACTCGATCTACCTCTACGACAAGTGGGCCAAGCCGATCTCCAGCGACCAGTGGGACGATGTGTGCGCCCTGGTGGAGTGGGTGTGCGAGCACTGGGACCAGCCCGACGAGGGGATCTGGGAGACCCGGGGCGGCCGCAAGAACTTCCTGTACTCGCGCCTCATGTGCTGGGTGGCGATCGAGCGGGCGATCCGCATGGCGAACCGCCGCGGTCTGCCCGCCGACCTGCCGCGCTGGCTGGAGTGCCGCGACACGATCTACCGGCGGATCATGAGCCGCGGCTGGTCCGAGACCCGCAAGGCGTTCGTGCAGCACGAGGACGGCGACGTGCTGGACGCGGCCGTCCTCATGATGCCGCTGACGAAGTTCATCGCCCCGACCGACCCCAAGTGGCTGTCCACTCTGGACGCGCTCACCCAGGAGCTGGTCTCCGACTCCCTGGTCTACCGCTACGACCCGCTGGCCAGCCCCGACGGACTGCGCGGTGACGAGGGCACGTTCTCCATCTGCTCCTTCTGGTACGTCGAGGCGATGGTGCACGCCGGCCGGGTCGACGAGGCACGGCTCGCCTTCGAGAAGATGCTGACGTACGCCAACCATCTGGGCCTGTACGCCGAGGAGATCAGCCACACCGGCGAACAACAGGGCAACTTCCCGCAGGCGTTCACGCATCTCGCACTCATCAGCGCGGCGTTCAACCTGGATCGCGCGCTGGGCTGAGTACGGTCACGACAGAACGCGCCGCCAGAAGTTCAGGGTTGCTCCTCGCCGAAGGTGTCGCTCGCCCTGGAACAAGCGGCCGCAGGGGCGCTGCCTTGTGGAGCGGCGGCCTCCGCCGTCGGCCCGCTGGTCTTCGTCGGGCTTGCCGTGCCGCACATCGCCCGGATGATCGCCGGGGCGGACCAGCGCCGGACCCTGCCGCTGTCGATGCTGCTCGCCCCGGCCCGGCTGCTCTTCGCCGATGCGCTGGGCTTCGACCTCGTACCTCCACGCGACGGCCCAGCTGCCGCTGGGGGTGGTGACGGCGGTGGTCGGCGGGCTGTATCCGGGACTGCTGCCGCGCAGGCAGCGGCGGTTGGGCCGGATCTGAGTCAGTGGCCGTGGCCGCCCTCGTCGGCATGCGTACCCGCCTCCGCTCCGGTCCTGACCGTGAACGCCGCCGTGTGGACCTGCCCTTCGTGCTTGAAGTCCAGGAACAGGCGGTACGCGCCCTTGCTCGGCGCCGTGGCGGTGAAGGAGATACCCGGGCCCGACGCGGTCTTCCCGTCGCCCGGTTCACCGTTGGGGTGGACATGGAGGTAGGCGAGGTCGCCGGAGCGCAGGGCGACCAGGTGGCCGTAGGCGCCGAGGTAGGGCTGGAGGTCGGTGACGGGCCTGCCGTCACGGGAGACCGTCAGCTTGACCTCGCTCTCGCCGCCCGGGCGCAGGCCGCCGCTCAGCTCGACCTCGTAGCCGTCCGTCTCGGCTGTGGCATTCGGCGCCGGAAGCCGCTGCGGCGCGTAGGAGCCCGAGGCCGCCAGGTCCGCGCCGAGGGTGAGGTTCTCGGCGCCCTTCTTCGCCGGCGTGAAGTCGGCGAAGACGCGGTAGCCGCCGGCGCGGGGCAGCTCGACGGGGATGCTCCAGGTGCCGTCGGCGGCGCGGGTGGGGTGCAGATGGCGGTAGGTGACCAGGTCGCGTGAGGCGACGATGAGGTGGAGTTCCTTCTCGTGCTCACGCCGGTATGCGGTGACGGCACGGCCGCTAGCGTCGCGTACGGCGAACCGCAGCTCGGCCCGCTGTCCGGCGGCGACGCTCGGGGTCTTCAGGTCGAGGGTGTAGCCGCCTTCGGAGATCTGCAGTCCCCCGGGCGTGTGGCTGCCGCCTCCGCCACCTGCGTCGCCATCGCCTTCCGGCGACTCTTCGTGGCTTTCGTGGCTCGCGGGCGCACTCTCCGTGACGACCGGGTCGATGCCCTTGCCCACGCCGTACGCGGTGCCGAACGTCGCGGCCAGCGCCGCGGCGAACGCGGAGATCTTGAGTCCTGCATGCATGGCCAGCTCCTGGAGAACACGGCCTCCGCCTTGGATACGAGGCCTCGATACAGCTGACGATACCCCTAGGGGGTATCAAGTCAACCCTTTCGAACCGCTTGCCCTTGATACCCCCCATGGGTATACAGGAGTATGTGCCACAGATACCCCCGCCCCGTATTCTCCAAGGAGCAGCGATGACCACCACCGCGACCGGAGCCCCTGCCGAGGTAGAGCTCGCCATCGGCGGCATGACCTGTGCCTCGTGCGCCGCACGCATCGAGAAGAAGCTGAACCGCATGGCCGGGGTGACCGCGACCGTCAACTACGCCACCGAGAAGGCGAAGATCGGCTACAGCGGCGAGGTCACCGTGCGGGACCTGATAGCGACCGTCGAGAAGACCGGGTACACCGCGCAGGAACCCGTGCCGGAGGAACCCTCGAGCGAGCCGGTGGACCACGAACTCCGGTCGCTGCGCGAGCGGTTGGTCACCGCGGTGCTCCTCGCCGCCCCCGTCGTCGCGATGGCCATGATCCCGGCCCTGCAGTTCGAGTACTGGCAGTGGCTCTCGCTGACCCTCGCCGCGCCCGTGGTGACGTATGCCGCATGGCCCTTCCACAAGGCGGCGTTCACCAACGCGCGGCACGGTGCGGCGACGATGGACACGCTGATCTCGGTCGGCACGCTGGCCGCGTTCGGCTGGTCGCTGTGGGCGCTGTTCCTCGGGACCGCGGGGACGCCGGGCATGACGCACCCCTTCGAGCTGACGATCGCTCGCGGTGACGGTGCCGGGAACATCTACCTGGAGGCCGCCGCGGGTGTCACCGCCTTCATCCTGGCCGGACGGTACTTCGAGGCGCGGTCCAAGCGGAAGGCGGGTGCGGCGCTGCGGGCGCTGCTGGAGCTGGGCGCGAAGGACGTCACCGTGCTACGAGCGGACGGCAGTGAACAGACCGTTCCGGTGGGCGAGTTGAAGGTCGGCACCCGCTTCGTCGTCCGCCCGGGCGAGAAGATCGCGACCGACGGGACAGTGGTCGAGGGCTCGTCGGCGGTGGACGCGTCGATGCTGACCGGCGAGTCCGTGCCGGTGGAGGTCGCTCAGGGCGACGCGGTCGCCGGTGCCACGGTCGACGTCGGCGGACGGCTCGTCGTCGAGGCGACCCGGGTCGGCTCGGACACGCAGTTGGCGCGGATGGCGAAGCTGGTGGAGGACGCGCAGAACGGGAAGGCCGCGGCTCAGCGGCTGGCGGACCGGATCTCCGCCGTGTTCGTGCCGATCGTGATCGCCCTCGCGCTGGGCACCCTCGGCTTCTGGCTCGGCAACGGGGCCGGTCTGACGGCCGCCTTCACCGCCGCGGTCGCCGTACTGATCATCGCCTGCCCGTGCGCCCTGGGGCTGGCGACGCCGACCGCGCTGCTGGTGGGCACGGGGCGTGGCGCGCAGCTCGGGATCCTCATCAAGGGTCCGGAGGTCCTGGAGTCCACGCGCAACGTCGACACCATCGTCCTCGACAAGACGGGCACGGTCACCACGGGCCGGATGACTCTGCTGACCGTGCACACCGCGGCCGGTACGGAGGAGGCCGAAGTCCTGCGGCTGGCGGGCGCGTTGGAGCACGCCTCCGAGCACCCGATCGCCCGGGCGGTGGCCGACGGGGCGCTGGAGAAGCTGGGTGCGCTGCCCACGCCCGAGGACTTCGCGAACGTGCCGGGGCTCGGGGTGCAGGGCATCGTCGAGGGCCACGCGGTACTCGTCGGCCGGGAAAGGCTGTTGGCCGAGTGGGCGATGGAACTGCCCGTGGAGCTTGCCCGGTCGAAGGCGCGGGCCGAGGCGTCCGGTCGTACGGTCGTCGCGGTCGCCTGGGACGGCGAGGCGCGGGCGGTCCTCGAGGTGGCCGACGCGGTGAAGGAGACCAGCGCGGAGGCGATCACGCGGCTGCGGGCGCTCGGGCTGACCCCGGTCCTGCTGACCGGTGACAACGAGGCGGTGGCGCGGGCCGTCGCCCGCGAGGTCGGTATCGCGCCGGAGGACGTGATCGCCGAGGTGCTGCCGCAGGACAAGGTCGATGTCGTCAAGCGGCTTCAGGGCGAGGGCCGTTCGGTCGCGATGGTCGGCGACGGCGTCAACGACGCGGCCGCGCTCGCCCAGGCGGACCTGGGGCTGGCCATGGGCACGGGCACGGACGCGGCGATCGAGGCCGGTGACCTGACCCTGGTCCGCGGCGACCTGCGCGCGGCGGCGGACGCGATCCGGCTCGCCCGCCGGACCCTCGGCACGATCCGGTCCAACCTGTTCTGGGCCTTCGCCTACAACGTGGCCGCGCTGCCGCTGGCCGCGGCGGGGCTGCTGAACCCGATGCTGGCCGGTGCGGCGATGGCGTTCTCGTCGGTGTTCGTGGTGGGGAACTCGCTGCGGCTGCGGTCGTTCCGGGCGGCTGGGTGAGCGCGGTGCCGGACCACTGCGGTGGTCCGGCACTCCGGTGAAGTCAGCCCAGCTTCTTCAGGAGCTCCACGGCCAGCGGGGCCGAGGACGCCGGGTTCTGGCCGGTGACCAGGTTGCGGTCGACCACGACGTTCGGCACCCACGGCTCGCCCACCTGGACCTGGACGCCGGCCTCGGTCAGCCGGTCCTGGAGGAGCCACTTGGCCTTGTCGGCGAAGCCGGCCTGGGCCTCCTCGGCGTTGGTGAAGGCGGCGATCCTGTACCCGGCGAAGGAGTTGCTCCCGTCGGCCTTGACCGCGGCGAGCAGCGCGGCCGGGGCATGGCAGACGACGCCGAGGGGTTTGCCGGACTCCAGGGCGCTGGTGAGCAGTTCACCGGAGTCGGTGTTGACCGCGAGGTCCTCCATGGGGCCGTGGCCGCCGGGGTAGAAGACGGCGGCGTAGTCGTCCAGGTGCACGTCCTCGAGGCGGATCGGGTTCTGGATCTCGGTCGCCGTGGCGATGACGCCCGCGATCCGGTCGGCGTTCTCCTGACCGCCGTTGACCTCGGCGGCGAGGCTGCCCTTGTCGACGGTGGGGACGACGCCACCGGGGGTGGCCACGGTGATCTCGTGACCGCCGGCCTTGAAGGCCTCGTAGGGGGCGACGGCCTCCTCGCCCCAGAAGCCGGTGGGGTGCTGAGTGCCGTCGGCCAGCGTCCAGTGGTCGACGCCGGTGATTACGAAGAGGATCTTTGCCATGGTCTGACGGTAAGTCGATCCACCCATAGGAATCCAATAGGCTCACGTATGTGAGAGATAGGGAATCCAATCACCACCCGGTCGCGGCACCGTTGGACCTGAATCTGCTCCGCACGTTCCTGACGGTGTACCGCACCGGTTCCTTCACCGCCGCCGCCCGGCTCCTCGGACTGTCCCAGCCCACGGTCACCACCCAGATCCGCGCCCTGGAGCGGCAACTGGGCCGCGAGCTGTTCGAACGGCTGGCCCGCGGTGTCGCGCCCGCGCCCTACGCGGACGAGCTCGCCGCCCGGATCGTCGACCCCCTGGACTCGCTCGCCACGGTCACGGGAGCGGACGACGCCCCGGCCGAGCCCGTGCACCTCGCCGGCCCGGCCGAGTTCCTCACCGTCTCCGTCCTGCCCGGTATCGCGCCGCTGGTGGAGTCGGGCGTACGGCTGCGCGTGACCCCGGGTCTGACCGAGCCGCTCCTGGAGGATCTGCGCGCGGGCCGCCACGACCTGGTGATCGCCACCTTCCGGCCGCGCGGCCGCACCCTGGCCTCGGTGCCCCTCAACGACGAGGAGTTCGTGCTGGTCGCCGACCCCGAGCGGGCGGAGCGGATCGGCTCTCCGGCCCGGATCGCGACGGAGGGGGCGGCCGCGCTGCACGGCGTCCCCCTGGTCGCGTATGCCGAGGACCTGCCCATCGTGCGCCGCTACTGGCGGCATGTCTTCGGCAAGCGTCTGGTGCGTGACCCCGCGGTCACGATGCCCGACCTGAACGCGGTGAAGGCAGCGGTCATGGGCGGTGCGGGGTTCTCGGTGCTCCCCCGCTATCTGTGCGCGGCCGAGCTGGCCTCGGGCGCGCTCGTCCTGCTCCACGATCCGGACGACCCGCCCATCAACACCGGCTTCCTCGTGCAGCGCCCGGGCGCTGCCCGCAATCCGCACGTGGCGCTGGTCCGCGATCATCTGCTGCGTGCCGCCCGGGACCGGTGACTACGAATTCGCCTGGAGGAACGACGAGCGCGGTCCCTCCAGGGTGGCGTCCATGCGGGCCGCCTGCCCCTGGGTGAACATGAACATGGCCACGTCGTCGGTGTAGTCCATGTAGTTCACGAACATGTCCCCGTCGGGCGCGTTGTTGCACGTCACATGAGGGAACCTGGGCGTACCGAAGTTGGGGCCGCCCGCGTTGGGGGTGTCCGCGACGAAGTCGCTGCCGCTGCAGCCTTGCCCGTCGTCGCCCCAGATGTGGAAGAGGTTGAGCCAGTGGCCCACCTCGTGGGTGGCGGTGCGGCCGAGGTTGAACGGGGGCGACGCGGTGCCCGTCGTACCGACGAAGCTGTGGGCGATGACGACTCCGTCGGTGGCGGCGGCACCGCCCGGGAACTGGGCGTAGCCGAGGATCTCTCCGACCTGGGGGTCGAAGAGGCGCGGGGCCACCCAGAAGTTGAGGTACCGATCGGAGGGCCAGGCGTCCTGTCCGCCGCTCGCCGTGAACTTGATCCCGTCGTCCATCCCGAAGGTGTCCGCCGCGGTCTGGGTGCGGGTGATACCGGTGGTGGGAAGCCCGTCGGGGTCCTGGTCGGCGAGCCGGAACTCGATGCGGCAGTCGGCGGTGAGCTCCGTCCAGACGGCGGGCACCTCCGCGACGTCCTTGTTGCGCATCCGGTAGTCCTGGTTCAGGACGTCGATCTGGCTGGTGATCTGCTCGTCGCCGATGTCCTGCTCGGGGCTGTGGTGGATGACGTGCACCACGACGGGGATCACCGTCACCTCGTCGCGGGCCGGGGTCCGCAGGCCCTGCTCGAAGGCGAAGGCCCGGTTCTCCACCGCGTCCCGCTTGTCGGCGTACGAGGGGTCCTCGGTCAGCAGCCGCCGGTGCACCGGCATCGTGCCGCAGACACGGTGTGCGGGGGCGGGGGTGGTCTCGTCGGTCTCGTTCTCGGGCACGTTGCACCGCCTGGAGATGGCCGCACCGCAACGGCGCGGAGGTGAGGGTGGAGCGGGCCCGTTGAGGTTTACCGTAGGGCGACGGAACGGACACGGTAAGCAGAATCACAGATTCCGCCGTAAGTACGGCGTTGCCTTCCGTATCGGTTTAACCTGCCACAGATCAGGAGGTGCCCGGCCATGAGCGGTCCGCCGCCGGAACTGATCGGAACATGGGTACACGCGTACGAGGAGGACTCCCCCGGCGTCACGGTGTACCGCCCGGCGGGCTATCCGCTGCCGCCCGCACGCGGTCGCCGTGGGCTGGAGTTCGCCGCGGACGGCACCTTCACGGACCGCCCTCTCGGCCGCGCCGACGCACCCGGGCGGCGCACCGGCCGCTGGGCGACGGCGGACGCGCAGGGGCGTCGGCTCGCGCTCAGCGTCCCCGGCGCGGACCGCCAGTTGGAGGTTCTGTACGTCGACGATCAGGTGCTCAAGGTGCGGGCCCCCGACTGATCGACACCTTCGTGGTGCCGTCCGATCGGGACGACCATCGGGGTCCTGCTGACCGGATCCTCGCCCACGACACAGCGCAGCCCGAAGACGTCCTCCACCGTCGCGGCCGTGACGACCTCGGCGGGAACACCCTCGCCGACGATCCGGCCGGCCTTCATGGCGATCACGTGATCGGCGTACCGGCAGGCCTGGTTGAGGTCGTGCAGCACCATGACGACCGTGCGGCCCTGCTGCCGGTTGAGGTCGGTGATCAGGTCCAGGACGTCGATCTGGTGGGCCAGGTCGAGATATGTCGTCGGCTCGTCCAGCAGCATCACCGGGGTGCCCTGGGCGACGGCCATGGCGATCCAGGCGCGTTGGCGCTGTCCGCCGGAGAGTTCGTCGACGGCCCGGTGGGCGAGGTCGGTCATGGCGGTGGCCCGCAGCGCCTCCCGCACGGCCTCCTCGTCGGCGGACGACCACTGCCGCCACCACGTCTGGTGCGGTGAACGGCCGCGCCCCACCAGATCGATGACGGTCAGTCCCTCGGGGGCGAGAGGCGACTGCGGAAGGATGCCGAGCTGTTGGGCGAGGACCCTGGTCGGCATCGAGTGCACCGAGCGGCCGTCCAGGTGGACGGCGCCCGCCTTGGGGGTCAGCAGCCGGGCCAGCGCGCGCAGGAGGGTGGACTTGCCGCAGGCGTTCGCGCCGACGATCGCCGTGATACGCCCGGTGGGGATCACCACGTCGAGGTCCTCGACGACCACCCGGTCGTCGTACGCGAGGCGCAGCCCTTCGGCCCGCAACTCGGGCCCCGCGGAAGAAGCTTCACGCTTGGATGACACGGGTCAGCCTCCTGAGCCGGCGCGGTTGGCGCGGACGAGCAGCCACAGCAGCACGGGCGCGCCGAGCACGCCGGTGACGATCCCGACGGGAAGCTCGGTGTCCGGGATCAGCTTGCGTGCGGCGAGATCGGATACGAGGACCATGACGGCGCCGGTCAGCCCGGCGGCCACGGGTGGGGGGAACGCGGTGCCCACCAGCCGCTGGGCCACCTGCGGGGCGGCGAGCGCCACGAACGCGACGGGACCGGCGGCCGCGGTGCCGAAGGCGACCAGGCCGACCGCCACGAGGAGCACGGCCACCCGTACGGTCTGCACCCGTGTCCCCAGGCCCCGGGCGACGTCGTCGCCGAGTTGCAGCATCCGCAGCTGCCGTCCCAGCAGCAGAGCGGCGGGGACCAGTACCGCCACGGCCGTCGCGAGCGGGCCGATCTGGTCCCAGGTACGGCCGTTGAGGTTGCCGACGAGCCAGCCGAGTGCCGCCTGCGCCTGGAACCGCTGGCCGCGGGCCATGAGGTAGTCGGTGGCGCTGGTGCAGATCCAGGCGACGCCGATCCCGACGAGGACGATGCGGTAGCCGGTCGCGCCCCGCTTCCACGCCAGCGCGTACACGAGCGCGGCGGCGGACAACGCGCCGATCAGGCCGAGGGACTGGGTGCTCAGTCCCGCGTCCCAGCCGAGTACGATCCCGGCGACCACCGCGGTGCCGGCGCCCTGCGTGATGCCCATCATGTCGGGGCTGGCCAGCGGATTGAGGGTCAGCGTCTGGAGGAGGGCGCCGGAGACGCCGAAGGCGATGCCGACGAGGAGTCCCGCCAGCGCGCGTGGCAGGCGAAGTTCGTGGACGATGAGCTGCGTGCCGGGGTCGCCGGCGCCGAACAGGGCCTGGAGCACGTCGGTGAGCGGGAGGGGGATGTCCCCGACCGAGACCTCGACGCAGAACGCCAGGAAGGCGGCGGCCGCGAGTCCCGCGCACCCGCCGAGCAGCCGGGGGTTCAGTACACCGGAGACGGGCGGGGTGGTGAACCGGTAGGTCAGGCGGTCGAGTTGGGCCGTCATGGACTCACACCTCCGCGAGGCGTCGGCGCCGGACCAGCGCGATGAAGAACGGCCCGCCGATGAAGGCGACAAGGACCCCGGCCTGGATCTCGACGGGCCGGTCGATGAGGCGTCCGGCGATGTCGGCGGCCAGGAGCAGACAGGGGGCGAGGATGGCCGACAGGGGCAGCAGCCAGCGGTGGTCGGGGCCGAGGCCGGCGTGCTGGGCCAGGACGCGGGCTATGTGCGGCACGACCAGGCCGACGAAGACGACGGGTCCGATGACCGCGACGGCGCCTCCGGTGAGCAGCGTGACGGCCACCACGCCCTGGGTGCGGACCAGTCCGATCCTGAGCCCCAGGGACTTCGCCACGTCGTCGCCGAGCGCCAGGCGGTTCAGCGCGGGGGCGCAGGCCAGGGCGAGGACGGCGCCGACGGCGAGGAACGGCAGGACCCGCAGGAGGACTTGGGTGTCCTGGTCGGCCAGCGAACCCGCCGACCAGAACCGGTAGCGGTTCAGGGCGTCCGGGTCGGTCAGGGCGACAGCGCTGGTCAGCGAGAACAGCAGCGAGGTCACCGCGACGCCGGCGAGGGCGAGTTTGACCGGCGTGCTGCCCGACCGGCCCAGTCCGCCCAGGACCTGGACGAGGACACTGGCGACGAAAGCGCCGGCGAAGGCGAACCAGATGTAGCCGTAGGCGGATCCGATGCCCAGGACACCGACGGAGACGACCACGGCGAAGGCGGCGCCCGCGCTGACGCCCAGGATGCCCGGGTCCGCCAACGGGTTGCGGGTCAGCGCCTGCATCAGCGCGCCCGACAGGCCCAGTGCGGCGCCGGTCGCCAGACCGAGGGCGGTGCGGGGCAGTCGTACGGACCAGATGACGTTGTCTGTGCGGGCGTTGGGCGCGTTGCCTAGCAGCGTGTCCCAGACCTGGCCGGGCGGGACGCTCAGCGCGCCGAACGTCATCGACAGGGCGCACAGCAGCACGAGCACTGCGGCGGACAGGGCGAGCAGGAGGGCGGCGCGCGGGCCCTTCGGCACGCGCACCGCCGGGGCCCCGGCTCCTCTCGGGATGCGGGCTGCTCTCAAGATGCGGGCTGCTCCACCTTCGTGGCGGGCTTGCCGTCGACGGCGGCGGCCAGTTGCGGCACGAGCCGTTCGACGACGTACGGCAGGCTGAGGGCGGAGACGAAGGACGTGGCGTTGCCGTAGTCGCTCGTCTCGTGGACGAAGACCTCGCGACCCTGGGTCGCGACCTTCAAGTCCCCGTAGGAGGCGTCGCCGTGGAGTTTCGCGGCGTCCTTCGTGACATCGCCGACGATCCAGACGACGGCGTCCTGGTCGAGGAGGTCGGTGCGCTCCTTGCTGATGTTCGCGCCGAACTGGTCGCCGATTGCTTTGTCGAGGTCCTTGGGGAGGGTGAAGCCGAGGTCGGTGAGGAGACGCGAGCGCGGGTCCTGGCTGCCGAAGACGAACATGCCCTCGTACGGGGTCGCCATCACCGCGCTCGCCCCCTTGAACTCGGGGTGCTCCGCCGCGGCGGCGGTGATCTTCGCCTCGGTGTCCTTCACGACCGTGGCGGCCTGGTCGGACCTGCCGAGCGCCTGGCCGACCTTCTGGGTGAGTTCCTGCCAGGGGATGCCGTAGTCGTTGTACTCCTTCGGCTGGGCGACGACCGGGGCGAACTTGGACAGGGACTCGTACTGGTCCTTGGTGAGTCCGCCGTAGAGGGCGAGGATCAGGTCCGGCCGCAGTGCGGCGATCTTCTCCACCTGGGGTCCGGTGCCGGTGTCCTTGAGCACGGTCGGCGCTTCGGCGCTGCCGAGCTTGTCCTGTGCCCAGGGGCCGATGGCTCCCTTGTAGCCGCCGAGCCATTCGGTGGTGCCGACGGGGACCTTGCCGAGGGCGAGGACCGCGTCCTGGTCGGTGAGGCCGACGGTGACGATCCGCTTCGGCTCGGACTTGATCGTCGTACTGCCGTACTTGTGCGCGATGGTGACCGGGAAGGCCGACCCGCCGGCGGCGCCCGGCTTCGCGTCGGCCGCGGGTGCGCCGGAGTCCGAGTCGCCGCCGCAGGCGGTGGCCGCGCCGAGGAGCAGCACGGCGGAGGCGAGCGCGGAGATCAACCGCGCTGCTCTTCGGGAGGGGCGCATGGGCATTCCTTCGCTTCGGGGCCGACCGGCCTCAGAAAAACTTAGGTAAGGCTAACTATCCCCTTGTGTTCCGGCTAGTCCTGCGCTGTGACATCCCCGTGGCGATCAACCGTCGCTGTAGCCGCGCCCTCCTCGCCGAGCGGGGCATCGCCGAGGCGAGCGGCCGCGCGTTTGCCCGACTGGAGTCCCGAGGCGGCTCCGGAACCGATGGATCCGCTGGGCACGGCCAGGGCGATCGTCTCGGTGGTCCACGCCCGGCGTTGACCGAGCCGGGGGCCGACGGGGTCGCCCTCCCTGTGGCAGGTGCTGAACGAGCACGCGGCCGTGGTGTTCGCGCACCCGGCCGACCTTCCCGCGCCGCCGGTCGAGGGCATCCCGCCGTTCGCCGTACACCCGCTCCAGGACCGTGAGGTGCGGGTGGACCGCGAGACGCTCAACCTCGGCTACGCGGGCGGGTACTCCAGCTTCCCGCGCCACGCGGAGAGCGCGGCCGCCCGCCACGGCCTCGACACCCGCGGCATCCTGGTCGAGGTCGGCGGCAAGGCCGAGTTCCTGGCGGGCCGCGGCCAGGATGCGCGCCCGGTTGGACCGCGCGTTGCGTCGCTGCGGCACGCGGGCCACGGGCTTGGTCACGGGGCACTACCTCGGTGGAGCGATGCGGGACGGACGGGCGTTCATTCCGGCACGGTGACCTTCAGCAACGTCTGGAGCGCCTCGTCGGACTCGTTGAGCTCGGCCCAGACCGTCTTGCCGTGGGAGGCGTGGCGGGTGCCCCAGTGCTCGGCGAGTTGGGCGACCAGGAACAGTCCGCGGCCGCCCTCGTCGTAGGTGCGGGCCCGGCGCAGATGCGGGGTGGTGCCGCCGGCGTCGGAGACCTCGCACAGCAGGCCCCGGTCGTGGATGAGGCGCAGCTGGATGGGGGGCCGGCCATAGCGGATGGCGTTGGTGACCAGTTCGCTGACGACCAGTTCGGTGGTGAAGTCGAGCTCCTCCAGGCCCCAGATCCGCAGTTGCCGGGCGACGTCCGCGCGGGCCCGGCCGACGGCGGCGGGGTCGGCCTCCAGATCCCAGGTGGCGACCTGACGGACGCCCAGGGCGTGGGTGCGGGCGAGGAGAAGGGCTACGTCGTCGTCCGGGCGAGTCGGCAGCAGGGCCTCCAGGACGGTGTCGCAGGTGGCCTCCAGGGAGGGGCCGGCCCGGGCGAGGGCGCCGCGCAGCAGGTCGAGGCCCGCCTCGACGTCGTGGTCGCGGGCCTCGATCAGTCCGTCGGTGTAGAGGGCGAGGAGGCTGCCCTCGGCCAGGTCGACCTCCGCCGCCTCGAAGGGCAGGCCGCCCAGACCCAGCGGCGGGCCCGGCGGCAGGTCGAGGAGGTCGACGGTGCCGTCGCGGGTCACCAGGACGGGCAGCACATGGCCCGCGCGGGCCAGGGTGCAGCGCCGGGAGACGGGGTCGTAGACGGCGTAGAGGCAGGTTGCGCCGATGTCTCCGGCAGGCTCGCCGTCCGGGTCTCCGGCGGCCTCGGCGGCTTCGGCGGCCAGGCGGATGACGATGTCGTCGAGGTGCGTGAGGAGTTCGTCGGGTGGCAGGTCGAAGTCGGCGAGGGTGCGTACGGCGGTGCGCAGCCGGCCCATGGTGGCGGCGGCGTGGATGCCGTGGCCGACGACGTCGCCCACCACGAGGGCGACCCGGGCGCCGGACAGCGGGATGACGTCGTACCAGTCGCCGCCCACGCCGACCCGGTCGCCGGCGGGCAGATAGCGGCAGGCGACCTCTACGGCGGACTGCTGCGGCATGTGTTGCTGGAGCAGGCTGCGCTGGAGGGTCAGGGCGGTGGCGCGGGCGTGGGTGTAGCGGCGGGCGTTGTCGACGGCGACCGCGGCCCGCGCGGCGATCTCCTGGGCGAGCAGCAGGTCCTCGTCGTCGTAGGGGTCGGCGGAGCGGTCGCGGACGAACTGGGCCACGCCGAGGGTCATGCCGCGGGCGCGCAGCGGCACGACCAGGGTCGAACGGTCCCGGGAGGGCTCTCCGGTGGCCAGGGCCCGGGCCGGTGGCGATCCGTCCGGGCAGGTGTGGAGCCGCGGTTCCTCCGCGGGCGGTCGCTGGGCGATCCGGCGCAGGACGGGCGGGTCCGCCGTCGGGACGTCGTGTCCGTGCAGGGCGGAGTCGAGCAGGTCCACGGTCACGCGGTCGGCGAAGTGCTCGACGGCGAGGTCGGCCAGTTCCTGGGTGGTGCGGGTGATGTCCAGTGTGGTCCCGATGCGCAGGCCCGCCTCATTGACCAGGGAGAGCCGTGCCCGCAGCCGGTGTTCCCGCTCCTCCTGGTAGGCCAGGACGCCGTACTCGGACGTGCGGTCCACATAGCCGGTCGCCGTCGCCAGCAGTTCGCGGGTCGCGGCGCTGAGCAGTTCGGCGTCGTCGGTGAGCCGCGGCAGCTCCTGGAGCAGTCGGTCCAGGACGACGCCCTGCCCGAGGCGGAAGGCCCGCAGCAGCGTGCTGACGGGGATGCCGAGCCGGGCGAGCCGGCGGGCCCGTTCGATCTCCGCGGTCGGCGGTTCGATGCGGCTCGGCTCGACTCCGTGCTCCAGGCCGTCCAGTACGGCGACGACATGGTGGGCGATGTTCGCCGAGGCCATGCCCTCGGGGTCGTCCCACAGCTCGGGGACCTCGCCGCGCAGACACTCCTCGACGTCGCGGATCAGCCCGTCCGCCGCCCGGCTCAGTGCGTGCGCGGCCCGGGACACGAGACGGTCCGCGGTGACGTCCACACTTACGACGGTACGCCGCTCGTCGTCGTGTGCGGGCCTCTTCCGGGTCGGAGTGCGGGATTCCGTGATAGGGACTCTGCAGCTGTGGCGATCGACAGGTGGGGGCACCGTGTTCGGCAGGGTTTCGGCGGCTGTGGTGATGGTCTGCGTACTGGCGCTGGCGGGCTGCACTTTCGAGGGCAGCGGGAGTACGGCTGCCGAGGCGACGGAGACCGAGGCGAGCGCCGCGTCCACGCCCGCCCCGTCGTCCGAGCCGGCCTCCGCGTCCCCGAGCACGAGTCCGAGCGTGCGTCCGGGTGCGAGCCCGTCCCCGACGCCGGTGCCCGTCAGGAGTCCGGGGCAGACGCTGGTGTCCATGAACATCAGCGGCGGCTACGCCGGGGTCGGCCAGTCGGTGGTCCTGCGGGGCGACGGCACCGTGCACGCCAGGGACGACCGCAAGGGCTCGGTGGTACGCCGGACTACCGCCGCCGAGTTCAAAGAGCTGCGCCTGCTCCTCGGCGATCCGGCGCTGGACGACGTGTCGGACTTCACGATGAACATGAGCGCCGCGGACATGTTCCAGTACGAAGTCCGCTTCGACGGCCGTACGGTCCACACGGACCGCTCCGCCGAGCAGCCGCCCCTCGACGCGCTCATCAGCGCCCTGAGCGCGTATCTGCCGAAGGGCTGAGCGTCGGTTCCGTACTCCGAGGCAAGTACGCGTGGTTACTCCCGCCGTCAGACGCCCCGGGAGCCCCGGCCCGGCACCGTGGGCCGGGTGAAGCTGATTCGTCCCGCTCGCCGGGCCTCCCTCGTCGTCCATGTCACCGCCTCCGCCGGCTGGCTCGGGCTCACCCTCGGGCTGCTGGCGCTGGGGATCACCGCGACCACCACCGGGTCGGCGGTGACCGTCGAAGCCTCCGTCCGGACCATGAAGCTGTTCGCGGACTGGCTACTGCTCCCGCTGGCGTTCCTCACGCTCCTCAGCGGCCTGTTGCTCTCGCTGGGCACACAGTGGGGTCTGGCGCGGCATCGCTGGGTCTGGACGAAGTTCTGGCTGACCCTCGCCACGACCACCGCCACGGTCTTCGCGCTGCGGCCCGGGGTGAACTCCGCGGTCGCGGCCGTCGCCGCGGGCGGACCGCTGCCCGACGCCGGCGACGTGCTGTTCGGGCCGATCGTGTCCCTGTCCGCCTACGTCTTCATGACGGTGATCTCGGTCCTCAAGCCCTGGGGCCTCACGCGTCGGGGCCGCAGACTCAGGGCGACTCCCCGGCCCGCACCCGCGCCAGCACGTCTCGAATCATCTCGGCGCTGATCATGAAGTGCTCGCGGGCGATCTCCGCCGCCCGCTCCGGCTCCCCGGCCGCAATGGCCTCGTACAGGGCCGTGTGCCCCTCGCCGGCCCGGTGGTGGTGGGACCGCTCGCCCTTGCCCCAGGGTTCGATCGGGAAGCCGAGGCTGATCCGGGTGAGCAGGTCTCGGCTGAGCAGGGCGATCTGCGGATTGCGGGTGGCCGCGCAGATCGCCTGATGGAACGCGCTGTCGGCGGCCTGCTCCGCACGGGGGGTGCGGGCCGCCAGGTGCGCGGCCAGCGCCTCCCGCATCGGTTCCAGATCCTCGGGGCGCCGGCGCCGTGCGGCCGTCGCGGCCACCATCCCCTCCACCAGCCCGCGCAGATCGAAGAGTTGCTCGAACTCCTCCCACCGGGGCAGCAGCGTACGGCGGACGGCGGCGCCGGAGGACTCGGACCAGCTGTCACGGACGAAGGCTCCCCCGTTGCGGCCCCGGCGGATCTCGATGACGCCGAGTGCCTGGAGTCGTGCGACGGCCTCGCGCACGGTGGGCCGGCTGACGTGCAGCAGCGTGGTGAGCTCGCGCTCGGCGGGCAGCCGTTCGCCCGGCAGGAAGTCGCCGACGGCGATCGCGGTGAGCAGCCGGTCGGAGACCTCGTCGACCGCCGAGGCCACGCGTATCGGGCGCAGTGCCGACGACGCGTTGCCGCCGAGCAGTACCCGGTCGAGGACCCGGGAGAACTCGTCCCCCGGCTCAGGTGCGGATGTCAGTTGCCCTCCTCCGGATCGCCGTTTCTGTTAACGCGTGAGGCCCACGTGAATGCGTCGTTACGTCTTCCCCAGGCGCCGCTAAAAGGTCTTGTGCGCTGACCTTTTGCCCAATGACTATCTCACTCATCCCCGTCACACCCAACGAGTTTCAGACAGCGGCCGGCGCTTTCCGGCCGGTCTGGGAGGCCTCACCGTGGCGATCCCCGAACCGAACCACACCGGCACCGTCGACTTCAACGGCTGGTCCACCTGGTACCGGATCACGGGCGAGTCGGGCAGGACACCCCTGGTGGTCCTGCACGGCGGACCCGGCGCCGGTCACGACTACACGCTCAGCATCGCGAACATCGCCCAGCAGGGCCGCCCCGTGGTGCACTACGACCAACTCGGCACCGGACGCTCCACCCACCTGCCCGACAAGGGCGCCGGCTTCTGGACCGTTCAGCTCTTCCTCGACGAACTCGACCACCTCCTCGATGAGTTGGGCATCGCCGACGGCTACCACGTTCTCGGCCAGTCGTGGGGCGGCATGCTCGCCGCCGAGCACGCCGTACGGCGGCCGCCAGGGCTGCGCGGCCTGGTCATCGCCAACTCCCCCGCGTCCATGCAGCTGTGGCTCCAGGGGGCTGCCGAACTGCGCGCCGGGCTTCCGGCCGAGGTCCAGCAGACCCTGCTCACCCATGAGGCGGCCGGGACCACGGACCACCCCGACTACCGGGCTGCCGAGCAGGTCTTCAACGACCGCCATGTGTGCCGACTGTCTCCCAACCCGCCCGAAGTGCAGGCCACTTGGGACAACATCGCGGCCGACCCGACCGTCTACCACACGATGAACGGGCCGAACGAGTTCCATGTCGTCGGAACCCTCAAGGACTGGTCCGTCATCGACCGGCTCCCCCTGATCGAGGCACCGACCCTGCTGGTGTCCGGACGGTACGACGAGGCGACCCCGGAAACCGTCAAGCCCTTCGCCGACCACATTCCCGACGTGCGCTGGCACATGTTCGAGCACTCCAGCCATATGCCGCACGTCGAGGAGGAGGAGCTCTACCTCCGGGTCGTCGGCGAGTTCCTCGACTCCACCGACTGATCCCGGGAGTTGCCCGCCATGACCCCACCCGTGACCCGTATCGCCAGACGAGGCGCGCTGGCCGCCGCCACCGTCGCCCTCACGCTCACCGCCGCCGCCTGTTCGTCCTCCGACTCGGGCTCCTCCTCCGACCCGAGCTCCTCGTCGTCCGGCTCCGGCACCTCCGCCTTCCAGCCGCAGCACCAGGGCGGCACCCTGAAGCTCGTCGCCCACGCGGCCGCGGGCACCCTCGACCCGCAGGTCAACTACACGCTCCAGTACTGGCAGCTGTACCAGTCCATGTACGACGGGCTGCTCGCGTTCAAGAAGGTCGGCGGGCAGCAGTCGTTCACCGTCGTCCCCGACCTGGCCACATCGATGCCGAAGGTGACCAACAACGGCAGGACCTACACCTTCACGCTCCGCAAGGGCATCTCCTTCTCCAACGGAAAGGCGGTGACCACGGACGACGTGGTGGCGTCCTTCCGGCGCATCTTCAAGGTCTCCAGCCCCACCGCCGGCACCTTCTACAACGGCATCGTCGGAGCCGACGCCTGTCTGGTGAAGCCCGCCTCCTGCACGCTGGACAAGGGCGTCGTCGGGGACCCGAAGAGCAACACGGTCACCATCAACCTCACCGCGGCGGACCCCGAGTTCGCGTACAAGCTGGCCGTGCCGCACGCCGTGGTCGTACCGAAGGACTCGCCCACCAAGGACTCCGGCACCAAGCCGCTGCCGACGACCGGCCCGTACATGGCCGCCTCGTACGACCCGAACCGGGCGCTGAAGCTGGTGCGCAACCCGCACTTCACGGAGTGGTCGCGGGAGGCGGAGCCGCAGGGCTATCCGGACGTCATCGACTACACCTTCGGGCAGACCGTGGAGTCCGAGGTCACCGCCGTCCAGAACGGCCAGGCGGACTGGATGTACGACCCGCCGCCCGCCGACCGGCTCAACGAGATCGGCACCAAGTACGCCTCCCAGGCCCGTGTGAACCCGCTGACCGCGTTCTGGTACGCGACGCTGAACGTCAACATGGCGCCGTTCAATAACAAGTTGGCGCGTCAGGCGATCAACTACGCCGTGGACCGTTCCGCCATCGTCCGACTGTACGGCGGCACCAACCTCGCCTCCCCCGCGTGCACGATCCTGCCGCCGGGCTTCCCCGGACACGTCGACTCCTGCGACTACACCAAGGGCGGCGGCACCACCTGGAAGGCCGCTGACCTGGCCAAGGCCAAGGCCCTGGTGAAGAAGTCGGGTACGGCCGGTCAGGAGGTCGGCATCGTCGTTCAGGACGACGACGTCAACAAGTCGATCGGGCAGTACCTGCAGAGCCTGCTCACCCAGCTCGGCTACAAGGCGACGCTCAAGCCGCTGTCGGCGAACATCCAGTTCACCTACATCCAGAACACCAAGAACAAGGTGCAGTTGGCGCTGACGTCCTGGTACCAGGACTATCCGGCGGCCTCGGACTTCCTCAACGTGCTGCTGTCCTGCGCCAGTTACCACCCGGGCAGCGACTCCAGCATCAACATCTCCGGGTTCTGCGACAAGGGCATCGACGCCAAGATGCGGACGGCGCTGAAGGCGGCCCAGAGCGACCCGCGGGGCGCGGACAAGCAGTGGGGCGCGATCGACCAGGCGATCATGGCCGAGTCCCCGGTGGTGCCGCTGATCAACCCGAAGATCGTCGACTTCACGTCGACCAGGGTCGGCAACTACCAGTTCAGCAAGCAGTTCTACATGCTGGTGGGGCAGTTGTGGGTCAAGTGATCCCGCCCCCGTCGCTCGGGACCCGGCGCTCGCCGGGTCCCTGGCGGACGGCCGCCGCCGATCTGCTGCGCAACGGGCCGGCGCTGGCCGCCGCGGCGGTCCTGCTGCTGGTCGTGCTGGCGAGCCTGTGCGCCCCGCTCTACGCGGACCACATCGCCCACACCGACCCGTTCCAGTCCCATGTCTCCGGCACCACTCTCGTCGACGGAAGGACCGTGCCGGTGCTCACCCCGAGCAGCACCGGCCTCGGCCTCGGTGTCACCCCGATCGGCCCGACCTGGGACCCCGCCCACTACTTCCTGGGCGCCGACAACCAGGGCCGTGACGTCATGGCCCGGCTGCTGTACGGGGGCCGGACGAGCCTGTTCATCGGCGTCACCGCGGCCGTGTTCACCTGCGCGCTGGGGACGGCCGTCGGAGTCGTCGCCGGGTACGCGGGCGGTGTCGTGGACTCGGTCATCTCCCGGATCCTGGACGTCATCTGGGCGTTCCCGGTGTATCTGCTGGCCATCTGTCTGTCGGTGGTCCTGCTCACCAACGGACTGGAACTGGGCCCGATCACGCTCGAGGCGGGAAGCCTCTGGCTGCCCGTGACGATCATCGCGGCCATCTATGTGCCGTACGTCGCCCGCCCGTTGCGCGGCCAGGTCCTGGTGCTGCGGAACAAGGAGTTCATCCACGCGGCCGTCGGCTCGGGTGCCCCCACGCTGCGCATCCTGCGCCGCGAGGTGCTGCCGAACGTCGTGCCCACGGCGATCGTCTTCGTCCCGCTGATGACCGCGCTGGCCATGCTCACCGAGTCGGCCCTGTCCTTCCTGTCCGTCGGGGTGCAGCCGCCCGACGCCAGCTGGGGCACGATCATCCAGGACGGACTCGGACTCCTCTACACCCGGCCGACCGTGACGATCGCCCCGGGCCTGCTGATCGCCCTGACCACGGCAGCGCTCAACGTCCTCGGCGACGGTGTACGCGACGCCCTCGACCCGGGCGCCCGGCTGCGCGGAGGGGTGTGACCGCCATGCTGAAGTTCGCCCTCAAGCGCTTCGCCTCTGCGCTCCTGGTGATGTTCGCGATCAGTGTGCTGGTGTTCCTGATCTTCTTCGCCACCCCGGGAGTCGACCCGGCCGCCCGTATCGCGGGCCGCAACGCCGACCCGGCCACCCTCGCCCAGGTCCGCCACTCCTTCGGCCTCGACCGGCCGCTGCCGATCCGCTATCTGCTGATGATGCGCCACCTGCTGATCGACCGGGACCTGGAGTCCTTCGTCAACCGCGGCTCCCGGGTCATCCCGCAGATCGTGCAGGCGACCCCGGTGACCCTGTCGCTGGTGATCGGCGCCGCGCTGATCTGGATGACGGCCGGCATCCTCATGGGCACGGCCGCGGCGACCTTGCGAGGCAAGGCCGCCGACCCCCTGATCATGCTGGTCGGGGTCGTCGGCGTCTCGCTCCCGGCCTACTGGCTCGGCGAGGTCGTCAACCTCATCACCCAGAAGCAGCTGCACGACTCGGTGTTCTCCTGGGTGCCACCACCCGGATACGTCGATCTCGGCCACGATCCCGGCCAGTGGGCTCTGCACCTGCTCTTTCCCTGGCTGACCCTGGCCCTGCTGTACGCCGGGATCTACGCTCGTCTGCTGCGCGGCGAGGTCGTCAGCGCCCTCGGTGAGGACTACGTCCGCACGGCCCGCGCCAAGGGGCTCTCCGAGCGCCGGATCCTCGTCCGCCACGCCCTGCGCTGCTCGCTCATCCCGATCGTGTCGCTGTTCGGCCTGGACTTCGGCGCCCTCGTGGGCGGTGCCGCACTGCTCACCGAGGTGGTCTTCGGTCTGCCCGGCATCGGCAAGCTCACCTATGACGCCCTGCAGAACCTGGACCTGCCCGTGATCATGGGCACCGTTCTGTACGCGGCGTTCTTCGTGGTCCTCGCCAACGCCCTGGTGGACATCCTGTACGCACGACTCGACCCGAGGGCCCGCCATGCCTGAACCTCTCCTGGACGTACGGGATCTGCGGGTCTCCTTCCGCACCCGCTCCGGCCCGGTCACGGCCGTCGACGGGCTCTCCTTCTCGGTCGCCCCCGGCGAAGTCCTGGGCGTGGTGGGCGAGTCGGGCTCCGGCAAGAGCGTGTCCATGCTGGCCGTGCTGCGGCTGCTGACCAACCCGAACGTGACGGTGACCGGCGAAGTCCGCTTCCGTGGGCACGACTTGCTCACCCTGCCCGACAAGGAGATGCGTGCGGTGCGCGGCCGGGAGATCGCGATGGTCTTCCAGGATCCGATGACCGCGCTGACGCCCGTCTACACCGTGGGCTGGCAGATCGCCGAGCAGATCCGGGCGCATGAGCAGGTGTCCCGCAAGGAGGCACGGGCCCGCGCCGTCCAGTTGCTCTCCGACGTCGGCATCCCCGACGCCGCCTCGCGGGTGCGCGCCTATCCGCACGAGTTCTCCGGCGGTATGCGCCAGCGCGCGGTCATCGCGATGGCGCTCTCGTGCAGTCCCGCTCTGCTGATCGCCGACGAGCCGACCACGGCGCTGGACGTCACGGTGCAGGCCCAGATCCTGGACCTGATGCGCGAGTTGAACACCGGCGGATCGGCGGTGGTGCTCATCACGCACGACATGGGTGTGGTCTCGCAGATCGCCGACCGGGTCCTGGTCATGTACGGCGGCCGGGCAGCGGAGGAAGGTCCGCGCCGGGCGGTCTTCCACGGTCCCCGGCACCCGTACACCTGGGGGCTTCTCGACTCGGTGCCCCGCGTCGGTGGACCCCGGCTGCGGCGGCTGCCCACGATCGCGGGCATGCCGGTGTCGCCCGGTGCCGTCCCGGAGGGGTGCGCCTTCGCGCCGCGCTGCCGATTGCGGCACGAGCGGTGCGAGGAGCGGCCCGCGCTGGCGGGCGACACCCATCGCGACGCGTGCTGGCTGCCGCCGGACGGCCGGGAGTCACTGCGACTGACGACAAGAACCGGCATCGACACGGAGGCGGCATCGTGACCGCACAGGACATCGCGGGGACGGGTGACGTCCTGTTGCGCGCCAAGGACGTCACCAAGCACTACCCGCTGGGCCGCAAGGTGCTGCGTGCCGTCGACGGCGTGTCCCTGGAGGTGCGCACCGGGGAAACCCTCGGCGTCGTCGGCGAGTCGGGCTGCGGCAAGTCCACCCTGGGCCGCTGTCTGGTCCGGCTCACCGAACTCACGGGCGGGCAGGTCGAGTTCGACGGGCAGGACATCTCACGCCTGTCCGCACGCAGGCTGCGTCCCGTGCGCCCGGGCATGCAGCTGGTCTTCCAGGACCCGCAGGCCTCGCTCAACCCCCGCCGCCGCGCCGGGGACATCGTGGCCGAGCCGCTGCTCGTGCACCGCTACGGCGACGCGGCCGCGGTCCGCCGCCGGGTCGCCGAGCTCTTCGACGTCGTAGGGCTGACGGGGACGCATCTGGACCGGTATCCGCACGAGTTCTCCGGCGGCCAGCGGCAACGCATCGGTATCGCCCGGGCGTTGGCCACCGAACCGAAGCTGATCGTCGCCGACGAGCCGGTGTCCGCGCTGGACGTGTCGATCCAGGCGCAGGTGCTGAACCTCTTCGCCGATCTCCAGGAGGAGTTCGCGCTCACCTACGTCTTCATCGCGCACGACCTCGGTGTGGTCCGGCATGTGTCGGACCGGATCGCCGTCATGTATCTGGGTGAGATCGTCGAACTGGCCGGGACGGAGGAGCTGTACGAGTCCCCGGCCCACCCCTACACACAGGCGCTGCTGTCGGCGGTCCCGGACATCGACGACGGCACCGACGCGCCGGTCCGGGAGCACATCGTCCTCACCGGCGAGGTGCCCAACCCGGTGGACAAGCCGACGGGCTGCCCGTTCCGCACCCGCTGCCTGTACGCCCGCGAGCGCTGCGCCGAGGAACGCCCCCGGCTCACGGCGACACCTTCGGGCCGGCTTACCGCCTGCCACTACCCACTGACGGAATGAGTCCCTCAACTCCCTTTGCCGGGACGGGCATTGACGGTGGAGGCAATCCGCGTAACCGTGTGGGTTCCCGCGAGGCCCCGGAGGTCGCCCATGCCAGCACCCCGTTCCGACGCGGATCTCGTCGCGCGTGTCCACGCGCTCCGGCCGTTGATCAGCGAGCACGCGCTGCGCACCGAGGAGCAGAGGAGGGTGACCGCGGAGGTCGTCGCCGCGTTGACGGACGCCGGGGTGTACCGGATGAACGTGCCCCGGCGGTACGGCGGTTATCAGACCCGGCCGGGTACCCAGGTGGACGCGTTGGCCGAGGTCGCCGCCGCGTGCGGTTCGGCCGGGTTCACGGCGCTGATCCAGGCCGGCTGCGCCTTCATCGCCGCGCTCTTCCCCGACGAGGCGCAGGACGAGATCTTCACGAGCCCCGACGTGCGGGTCGGCGGGACTCTCATCCCGGACGCCACGGCGGTCGCGACGGACGAGGGCTATGTCGTCAACGGCACCTCGGGCTTCGCCACCGGCTGCCAGGACGCCGACTGGCATCTGCTGACGGTGCGGGTCGAGTCCGGTGAGGGGCCGCCGGAGGTGCTGTGGACCGCCGTACCCATGGCGGAGCTGGAGATTCTCGACGACTGGTACGTCTCGGGGCTGGCCGGAAGCGGCAGCAACAGTGTCGTCGCGCGCGACGTCGTCGTGCCCGCGCACCGGGTCCTGCCCGTCGGGCCGCTGCTGGCGGGCGAGTTCCCCTCGAAGGCCAACGCCGACGACCCCTTCTACCGGATGCCCGTCCTGCTGATGTTCTGCGTCTGGACCGCGTCCCACGCTCTCGGAGTGGCCCGGGGCGCCCTGGCGGGGTTCACCGAGCGCATCCATCGGCGGGGCATCACGTACACCTTCCACCAGCGGCAGCACGAGGCCGCCGTCACCCATCTCCAGGCGGCCGAGGCCGCGATGAAGGTCTCCTGCGCCGAGCTGCTGACGAGCGACCTCGTCGCCCGGATCGAGGCCGGTGAGCCGTTCACGACCGAGGAGCGGGCGAGGATCCGTGCGCAGACCGGCTATGCGGCGCGGCTGGCCAAGGAGGCCGTGGATCTCGTCGCCTCCGCCTCCGGGGCCTCCTCCCTGCATCGGGAGGTGCCGATCCAGCGGGCCGTGCGGGATGCGCAGGCGCTGAATCTGCATTCTTTCGTCAATCCGGCGACCAACCTGGAGCTGTACGGCCGGGTCCTTGCCGGGCTGGACCCGGGCACACCGTTCCTCTGAGCGGAGGAGGTGATCGAGACCACAAAGGAAACGGCTCCGTTTCGATGATGGAGGGGTATTCTGAGGTCCAGGTGAACGAAACGGTTTCGTTTAGAAGGAGCCGGTATGACCTCCGTACTCATCGCCAGCGATCAGTCCCTCCAACGCCACGGCCTGCGCATCCTGCTGGCCGCCGAGCCCGATCTGACCGTTGCCGGTGAAGCCCGCAGCGGAGCCGAGGCGGTCCGGCTGGCCGCCGTGCTGCGCCCGGACGTCGTCCTGCTGGACGGCCGTATCCATGAGACGGAAGGCACCGAGGTGATCCGCCGGATCACCCGGCCCCCGGCCCTCGCCGTGTCGGACCAGCCGGTCAGCCCGGCGCGCGTCCTGGTCCTGACCCCCACCAGCCACGAAGGCCACGCCTACGCCGCCCTGCGCGCCGGAGCCGGCGGCTTCCTTCCCCAGGACGCCACCCCCGACGAGCTGATCGCCGCCATCCACGTCGTGGCCACCGGGGACTCCGTCATCACCCCTCATCTGACCCGCGCCCTCATCGACACCGTCCGGCAGCTCCAACCCCTCGGCCCCACCGGGTCGGGCGTGGGGATCGACACCTTCACCCAGCGGGAACGCGACGTCCTGACCGCCGTCGCCTCCGGCTGGTCGAACGCCGAGATCGCCGCGCGGCTGTCCATCGCGCCGACCACCGTCAAATCGCATGTCAGCCACATCCTCGCCAAGATCGGCGGACGCGCCCGCGTCCAGGCGGTGACCTTCGCCTACGAGTCCGGGCTGGTACGCCCGGCGGCCTGAGAGGTTTGCCGCGCCGAGAAGTGGTCAGGCGCGTGGGATGTCCCAGGTACTCATCACAGCAGTCACTTCCGTCAGACACGTATCGGCCGACTTCCTGCGCGGTGCGCAGGGGGCGGTGTGGTGAGCGCGGCCACGGACGTTCCACCCAGGACACCCGGGCAGGACACGGCGCCGCGGACCGAGCCGGTGAAGCAGCGGGACGCGTTCTTCGACAACGCCAAGTATCTGGCGATCGTGCTGGTGGCGACGGGGCACGCATGGGAGCCGCTGCGCGACGGCAGCAGGGCCGTCTCCGCGCTCTACATGCTCGTCTACGCCTTCCACATGCCCGCGTTCATCGTGATCGCCGGCTACTTCTCCCGGAGTTTCGACGCGAGCCCGCAGCGGCTCAGGCGGCTGGTGACCGGGGTCGCCGTCCCCTACGTCGTCTTCGAGACGGCGTACACCTTCTACACCCGGTGGACCGACGGGGTGCCGGACCGGCCGGTCAGCCTCCAGGAGCCGCTGTATCTGACGTGGTTCCTGGCCGCCCTGTTCATCTGGCGGCTGACCACCCCGGTCTGGCGCTCCGTGCGGTGGCCGCTGCCGCTCGCCCTCGCCGTCGCCATGCTGGCGACCACGGCACCGTCCATCGGTGAGGACTTCGATCTCCAACGCACCCTTCAGTTCCTGCCGTACTTCGTGCTCGGCCTGTGCCTGAAGCCGGAGCACTTCCGGCTGGTCCGGCGCTGGAAGGTGCGGATCGCGGCGGTGCCGGTGTTCGTGGGCGCGCTCGCGCTGGCGTACTGGGCGGTGCCGCGGATGAGCGGCGCCTGGTTCTACCACCGGGACAGCGCCCAGGAACTCGGTGCGCCCGCCTGGTACGGCCCGTTCATGACCCTGGTCGTCTTCGCCTGCTCGACGCTGCTGGTGGCCTGCTTCCTCTCCTGGGTGCCCGGGCGGCGGATGTGGTTCACGGCACTGGGCGCGGGCACGCTGTACGGCTATCTGCTGCACGGCTTCGTCGCCCAGGGCTCCAAGTACTGGGGCTGGTACGACCCCGCCTGGCTGTACGAGCCGCTCGGCGAGATCGTCGTCACCCTCGTCGCGGCCGTGATCGTGACCGTGCTGTGCACACCACCCGTGCGCCGGGCGTTCCGGTTCGTCATGGAGCCGGACCTGAAATGGGCCTTCCGCGGCGACCGGACCCGCGAGCGTGTCGTCCTGCGCGCATGAGGCTCAGCGCGGCGCCGGGGCCGGGGTGCCGGTCGGCGAGGACGGCGAGGACGGCGGCCGTGAGGTGCCCGCGACCGTCGCGGGCGGGGTGACCTCCGGCAGCCGGGTCTCGCCGCCCGACGGGATCGCGGTGATGATCATCACCACGGCCACGGCGGCCTCGGCGATCAGGACGAGGGCCGTGAGCAGCCGCGAGCGCGGGTCGCGCGGCTGCTCACGCGCCGGTTCGGGCCGTGCGGCCACCGCGGTCAGGAACGCCACGATCTCGTCCGCGCCGGGCCGCAGGGCCGGGTCCTTGGCGAGCAGCCTGCGCAGCAGGGGCGTCAACGGACAGTCGGCGCCGGGAAGTTCGGGCTCCTCGTACACCACCGCGAGGAGCGTCGCCGGCATCGAGGGCCGGACGAACGGGGAGTGGCCGGTCAGGGCCGTGCAGATCGTGGCGCCGAGCGACCACCAGTCGGAGGCGGGTCCCGGGTCACGACCGGTGGCGCGCTCCGGGGGCATGTACTCAGGGGAGCCGATCACCAGACCGCCCTTCGTCAGACCCTGGGCGTCCTGGAGGGCGGCGATGCCGAAGTCGGTCAGCACGACCCGACGGCCGGGGCCGAGCAGTACGTTGCCCGGCTTGACGTCACGGTGCAGCACCCCGGCGTCGTGCACCCGGCGCAGCGCCTCGGCGAGCGCGAGACCGATCCGTGCGGCCTCCCGGACGCCCAGCGGGCCCTGTTCGGCGACCATCCGCTCCAGCGAGGGTGCCTCGACGAGCTCCATGACGATCCACAGCCGGTCGTCCTCCTCGGCCACGTCGTAGACGCGGACCACGCCCGGGTGGTCGACGCGCGCACTCGCCCTGGCCTCACGCAGCGCCCGCTCCCGACGGGTGCCCGGGTCCTCGCCCGCGTCCGGGCCGTCGAGCCACAACTCCTTGACCGCGACCGGCCGTTCGAGCATCTCGTCCTGCGCCCGCCACACCCGTCCCATGCCGCCCTGCCCGACCCGCTCCCCCAGCCGGTACCGGTCCCCGATTCGCATGGGTGTTCACCTCCCCGCCCCTCCCATGACAGCACAGACCACCCGACACCGGACAGGGCACAACTGCGCCTACCCCCACGGCCGGTCGGCACCCCTGTTTGCTACGCTCCCCGAGCCTCCCGCGGGGGAAGTCCGGTGAGAGTCCGGCGCTGACCCGCAACGGTGTGCGCGACCGCGTGTCGCGTGAGCCCGATCGCCCGTGGGTGGTGCGACCCGTTGACTGCTCGCCGAGGACTGCGAGAGGGGACCGCGCGGCCCCGGGTCGTACGGGCCGGCTCCTTGACGTTCATCAGGCGGCCCCACGCCAAGGAACGCCCCGACCGTGCGCCGAAGCCCCGTACCGAGCCGAATACCCCTGCCCCCGTTGGTGATCGGGGCGGCACTGCTCCTCCTGGTGTCCCTGGTCGGCGGCGTGGGGCTGGGGGCCGCCGGGATCGGCTGGGCTCGGGTCCTCCGGTTCCTGTGGGCCGGGGTGACCGGCGGGACCGTGCACGCCGACGACGTCGCCGCGTACACCATCGTCTGGGAGATCCGGCTGCCGCGGGTCGTGCTCGGTGCCGTCGTCGGGGCGGGGCTCGCGGCCGTCGGAGTGGCGGTGCAGGCGATGGTCCGCAACGCGCTCGCCGACCCCTTCGTGCTCGGCATCTCCTCCGGAGCCGCGGTGGGCGCCAACGCGGTCATCCTGCTCGGCGCGTTCGCCGGGCTCGGGATCTGGGCACTGTCGGTGGCGGCGTTCGGCTCGGCGCTCGCGGCGATGGTGCTGGTCTACGCCGCGGCCCGGTCCCCGCACGGGCTGACCCCGCTGCGGCTGGTTCTCACCGGTACGGCGCTGGCGTACGGCTTCGAGGCGGTCACCACGGTGATGGTGTTCGGCGCGGCGCGCGGTGAGGCGGCCCGGTCGGCGCTGATGTGGCTGCTCGGCAGTCTGGGCGGGGCGAGCTGGGCGCAGGTGCCGCTCGTCGCCGTGACCGTGGCGGCCGGGTGGGCGTGGCTGCGATGGCGGGCGGAGTCGCTCAACGCGCTGGCCATGGGCGACGAGACCTCGGCCGCGCTGGGCGTCCGTCCGACGCTGCTGCGACGGGAGTTGTTCCTCGTGACCGCCGCGGTGACCGGGACCGTGGTCGCGGTCAGCGGGGCCATCGGGTTCGTCGGGCTGATGGTGCCGCATGTCGTACGGATGCTGGTCGGCGCCGACCACCGGCGGGTGCTGGCCGTGGCGCCGCTCGCCGGGGCCGTCCTGCTGGTGTGGGCGGACGTGCTGTCCCGGCTGCTGCTGGCGCCCGCGGAGCTGCCCGTCGGAGTGATCACCGCCGTGGTGGGTGTGCCCGCCTTCCTGCTGCTGATGCGGCGCGGCGGCTACGCGTTCGGAGGCCGCTGACGATGAGGCTCGACATCGAGGACGTGACGGTCGAGGTCGCCGGGGCCCGGATCGTGGACGACCTCCGACTGGCGGTGGACAGCGGGGCGTTCGTCGGGCTGGTGGGCCCCAACGGGAGCGGCAAGTCGACGCTGCTGCGCTGTGTGTACCGGGCGCTGCGGCCCGCCGGGGGCGTGATCAGGCTCGACGGGGAGGACGTGCACACGATGCCGGCCCGGGACACTGCCCGGGTGCTGGCGGCGCTGCCCCAGGAGTCGTCGGCGGAGTTCGACTTCACCGTCGCCGAGGTGGTCGCCATGGGACGGCTGCCGCACCGGGACCGTACGGCCGCTTCCGACGCGGAGATCTGCGCGGAGGCCATGCGGCGGACCGGTGTGGAGCATCTCGCCGAGCGGGGGTTCCTCGCCCTGTCCGGCGGTGAGAAGCAACGCGTCCTGATCGCCCGCGCCCTCGCCCAGCGGCCCCGGGTGCTCGTCCTCGACGAACCCACCAACCACCTCGACATCGCCCACCAGTTGGACGTGCTGTCCCTGGTGCGCGCCAGCGGCGTGACCGTGCTGGCCGCCCTGCACGACCTCAACCTGGCCGCCGCGTACTGCGATGTCCTGTACGTGATCGCGGGCGGCCGGGTCGTCGCGTCCGGAACGCCGCACGACGTCCTTCAACCGGCCCTGCTCGCCGAGGTGTTCGGGGTGCGCGCGCATCCCGTACGACATCCGGAGACCGGTGCCCTCCAGCTTCTGTTCGACCTGCTCCCGCCGAAACCGTGAGGACCCCCATGCGCAGACTGCTCGCCACCGCCCTGTGTCTCGCCGCGACCGCGACCGGATGCGGCGCGTCGGTGGAGACGCCGTCGAAGGACGCCGAGTCCTCGTCGGTCACTCTCACCAACTGCGGCAAGAAAGTGACGTTCGACAAGATCCCCGAGCGCGTCGTCACCAATGACGTCGGGATCACCGAGCTGATGTTCGCGCTCGGCCTGGAGGACCGGATGGCCGGGTTCGCGATGCCCGACGACAAGGGCGACCTCGGCGGTGTCCCGTGGAAGGACGGCTACGACAAGGTCAAGTGGCTCTCCAAGGACCAGCTCACCAAGGAGAACGTCCTCGACGTCCGCGGCGACATGGTCTTCGCGGGCTGGAACTACGGCTTCCGCGAGGACGCCGGCTTCACCCCCGACGCCCTGAAGAAGCTCGGCATCCCCTCATACATCCTCACCGAGTCCTGCCGCAACGGCCGGACGAAGACCTCGCGCGGCATCATGCCGCCGCTGGAGGCCCTCTACACCGACCTCACCAACCTCGGGAAGCTGTTCGGTGTCGAGAAGCGCGCGGCCACGCTGATCTCCGGGTTCAAGAAGGAGGTCGCCGACGTCCGTGCCGAGGCGCCGGCGAAGAAGCCGACGGTGTTCCTCTACGACAGCGGCCAGGACCAGCCCTTCACCTCCGGCCGCTACGCCGCCCCCGACCAGATCATCAGCGAGGCCGGCGGCGTCAACGTCATGCACGACGTGCAGGACTCCTGGACCACGGTCGGCTGGGAGAGCGTGGTGGAGCGGAACCCCGACACCATCGTGATCTGCGACTACGGCGACGTCAGCGCGGAACAGAAGAAGAAGTTCCTGCTCTCCTACGCCCCGCTGCGCAACGTCTCCGCCGTCAAGCACCAGCGGATCTTCACGCTCGACTACGTCGACCTGGTCGAGAGCCCGCGCAATCCCTCGGCGATCGCCCGGCTCGGCGCGTATCTGCGGACGGTCGGCTGACCCCGGCCCGGCGCACGGCGGCGGGTGCGGCCAGGCCGGTGAGCAGGAACAGCGCGCCGACGACGTACCAGCCCGGACGGCCCCAGCCGATGCAGAGCGCGATGAGCAGACCGGGGCCCAGCGCCTCGGCGAGGCCCGCTCCCAGGCCGAACACACCCAGGTACTGGCCCGTGGCGTGCCGTGGGGCGAAGGCGAAGGACACCTCGAAGCCGGCGGCGGCGTGCCACAGTTCGCCGACCGTGTGGACGACCACCGCGGTCAGGAGGAGGCTTGCTGCCGCCCAGCCCGGCAGGCCCGCCGACAGCGAGACCAGGGCACAGGAGACGAGGAAGGCCGCGCCCGCCCGCCGGTAGGCGTGGCCGCCCGCCTCGGGCGAGTCGACCGTGCGGCCGACGCGTACCTGGAACGCGATGACGATGACGGTTCCGGTGAGCATGGTGCCGGAGACGAGCCAGTGCGGGGCCGCGGTGAAGTCGACCAGCCAGAGCGGGATGGCCACGGTGAGCACCTTGAACTGGACGGCCATGATGCCGTCCAGGGCGGTGAGCAGCAGGTAGGGCCGGTCCCGCAGCGCGCTCCAACGGGGGCCGTCGGTGGCGGGGCCGGGGGCGACCGGCGGCAGGAGGACGAGGATCGCCGCGCAGAGGGCGAAGGCGATCGCGTTCCCGGCGACCATGAGCCGGTACGCGGTGAGGGTGCCCACCTGGACGGCCCAGCCCGCTCCCACGGCACCGAGGGAGATGCCGACGTTGCTCACGGCACGGAGGTAGGCGCGGAACTCCTGCGGCCGGTCCCCTCCGTGGTGGCGGATGAGCGGGGAGCGCGCCGCCAGACCGGCCGCCTTCGCTCCGGCGGCGACGCAGACCACGGCGACGAACGGCCAGAAACCGTCGGCCAGGACGAACGCGGCCGTGGCCAGCGCCTGGACGACCAAGGTGACCGCGTAGACCCCCCGCGCTCCGTACACGTCGGCGAGATGCCCGACACCGATACCGATGGCCAGGGCGACGAGACCGGCGATACCGAGTCCGAGCCCGACCTGGGCGGCCGGCAGGTGCACGGCCTGCGTGAAGTAGAGGACTCCTGCGGTCAGATGGAGGCCGCTGCCGATCGTGTAGACGAAGTTCGAGGCGACGAGGACGCGTTGAGGCCCTGACTTCGGGATCAGCTGGGGCACGGAACCTCATCTCCGGTTCGGGACGCGTCTCTTGCTCATCGGTAGCGCGCCGCGTCTCACGGGCGCCGGTACAGGGCGGGGTCGGGGTGCGGGGTGAACCCGAGCTCGCGGTAGAGCGGTTCGCCCTCGGTGGAGGCGTACAGGTCCACGCGCGCGACCTCGCGGTCCCGGAACCAGTCGAGCAGGCCCCGCATGATCGCGCGGCTGTGCCCGCGCCTCCGGTGCGCGGGGTCGGTGATCACGCCGATGACCTGCCCGATCCGGCCGTTGTGCAGATGCGGCCCCGGCAGCCGTTGCTCGATGGTGCCGATCCCGCAGGCGGCGAGGCCGCCGTCGGCGCCGTCCACGACGAGGATGCGTACGCCGTCCGCGGTCAGCTGCTCCTTGAGCACCACGGCCAGCGCGTCCAGCCAGCCGTCGTCCGCCGCCGCGGGGTCGAAGAAGTCGCCCCCGAGGTGCTCGAACAACAGAGTCCGCAGGCGGACGAGTTCGACGAGGTCGTACTCGACGGCCTGCCGTACGTCGGATCGGGGTCCGGTGCGTTGTCCCATGACCATGACCCTGATGTAATGACCTTATGCACCTCAACCCTTACGGCGAGGATGCCGTGAATCTGGCCGCCGACCTGGCGAACCGCCGCCCGGCGAGCGCCGGGGAACTCGCCGACCGCTGCCGTGCCGCCGGTCTGGTGGTGGAAGGCCCGGCCACGCCAAAGGACCTGGAGCGCACGGGGGAGGTACTGGACGCGTGGGAGAAGGTCGTCGACGCCACGGACGAGCACGAGCGCGCCGAACTGGTCAACCGGATGCTGTCCGCGGCCGCCGCCTACCCGCGGATGACCAACCACGTCGGCACCGGCTGGCATCTGCACTACCGCGACGAGGGACAGCCGCTCGGCGGCGTGCTGTTCTCCCTGATCGCCGTGGGCACCGCCCTCCACCTGACGGGACGCGGCGTGCACCGCCTCAGGCGCTGCGCCGTGACGGAGTGCACCACGGTCTTCGCCGACACCTCACGCACGGGTAGACAGCGCTACTGCTCCCCACGCTGCGCCAACCGCGACGCCGTCCGCCGTCACCGGGCCCGGGTCGCCTAGGGGTACGGAACAACCGTAGGCCGCGGTGCGAGCGCACCGCGGCCGAACAGGTCGGAAAGGGTCAGTCCTGGACGGGCTTGCCCCGGCCCCACGCCCAGGCGAGGCGGTCCGCGCCGGACTGGTTGGTGGTGGCCAGCCAGGGCTTGGCCGGGGTGCCGGTCAGCTTCTGGATCGAGTACGTGTCGTCGGTCCGCAGGCCCGGCCAGTACACGGAGCCCATCTTCAGCTCGCGGAAGGTGTCGGTGACGGCCTGGATGAAGTTGACGAAGTTGTCGTCCGGGGTCGGCACGTTGTAGTTCAGGCCGGTCGTCATCGGGGCGCCGAACTCGTCCGCGACGGTCCGGTTCGCGCAGTCACCGATGCGCACCTTGAGGTCGGCGACCCACTCGTCGTAGGTGGCGTACGACTTCCAGAAACCGTAGTGGTGCAGCGACAGGTACGTGCCCTTGAGGCGCGGGTCGGCGCAGACCGAGGTGACGTGGTCGTTGTAGCCGGCGCCGCTCACGAAGACCCGGTTGCGCGGCACCTTGGAGTAGGTCCGGAGCCACTTCGCCGCTATGTCGGCCCACTCGGTGTCGGTGTATCCGTGGGGCTCGTTCATCGGCTCGAAGTAGACCTTCGAGTTGTTCTTGTACGCCTTCACCACGGTGTCCCACATGGGCCAGTAGGTGGTGGTGTCGTCGATGTAGCCGTCCTTGCGCTCCCCCGTGCCCTCCCAGTAGGACACGATGACCTTGAAGCCCTGCGCCGTCGCCGCGTCGATGACACCGCGGTACGACTTCCAGTACGAGCCGTTGACGGTGTACGGGTTGATCGGCAGCCGGACGGTGTTGGCGCCGAGGTTCGCGCGGAACGCCGCGATGATCCGGCTCGACTTGGTGTACGTCTCCCGGTAGCTGTCCGAGGTCGACAGGCCGGACAGCTGGAGCAGGTCGTCGGCGAAGTTGTCGCGGGGGTCGGCCCAGTTGACGCCCTTGAACTGGGTGGTGTCGGTGCTCGGCGCGGCGGAGGCCGGGCTGCCCGCCAGGGTGGCGCCGGTGACGGCGGCGACCGCGACCGCGGCGAAGGTGGCGCGCAGTCGGGGGGTGAGGCGGGTACTCACAGGGGTCTTGCGCATCGACGTGCCCTTCCAGGACGACAGCATGTTTACGTAAACATGACGGCGCCGGAATCGTGACATCCGCCCCAGCGGCAGTCAAGGTTTCCCACACGTAACATCCGATGCGCCGCGCAACAGCGCTCACACCCGGATCGAAGGAGGCATCAGTGGTGGAACGGGGTGGCTCCGACGTGCCCGGCGGGCGCCGTAAGCAGCGGGTGTCCATGGCCGACGTCGCCGCGCTCGCGGGCGTCTCGTCCCAGACGGTCTCGCGGGTCGCCAACGGCCAGCCCGGGGTGATCGCCTCCACGCGGGAGCAGGTGCTCGCGGCGATGCGGGAGCTGGGCTACCGGCCCAACAGCGCGGCCCGCGCCCTGCGTTACGGCCAGTTCAACACCATCGGCGTGATCCTCTTCAGCCTCTCCTCCACCGGCAACAGCCGTACCGTGGAGGCGATCGCCACCCACGCGGCGGCCGAGGGCTACGCGATCACCCTGATCCCCATCGACGTCCCCACACAGGACAATGTGCTGGGGGCCTTCACCCGCATGGGTGAGCTGGCCGTCGACGCCGTCATCGTCATCATGGAGATCCGTCTCCTCGACGCCGGCACCGTCCGACTCCCGCCCGGCGTCCACGCCGTGGTCGTGGACTCCGACGCCGGCGACCGCTACACCGTGGTCGACACCGACCAGGCGGACGGTGCGCGCAAGGCCGTACGACATCTGCTCGACCTGGGCCATCGCACCGTATGGCATGTCACCGGTCCGCAGACCTCCTTCTCGGGGCAGCGCCGGACGCAGGCGTGGCGCACGGTGCTGGAGGAGGCCGGACGTCCGGTGCCACCGGCGCTGCACGGCGACTGGTCGGCCGAGTCGGGGTACGCGGCCGGCCTCACGCTCGCCGAACGGCCCGACTGCACGGCCGTGTTCGCGGCCAATGACCAGATGGCGCTGGGGCTGTTGCGCGCCTTCCACGAGCGTGGCCGCGCCGTCCCCGACGACATCAGCGTGGTCGGCTTCGACGACATCCCCGAAGCCGGGTTCTTCGTGCCGCCCCTCACCACCGTCCACCAGGACTTCGCCGAGGTGGGTCACCGCTGTGTGCAGAAGGCGCTCCAGCAGATCCGCACCCGGGGCGGCTCCCGGCCGGGCACCGACCTGGTCCCGACCCGACTGGTGCTCAGACAGAGCACCGCACCCCCACGGGGCTGACTGTCACTCGTACGGGTCGGTCCGCTCCTTCTCCTGCTGCCGGCCGGCGGCATGGCCACTGCGGTGCGGGTGACCGTCCGCTTCGACCTGCGACCGGGGCGGTGGCGGCGCTGGTGCCCTCCCTGGGCGGTACGTATCCGTCCTGGGCGGCCTCCGGGGCCGACCAGCGGGAGACGGCCAAGGTGACGGCGCGGCGGCGGTCGCGCACCGGGGCCCGCCTCCAGGTCGGGTGTCGGGTGCCGACCCGGTGTCTCGTCGTCCTCGGCGCTCCCGGCAGCGGCAGCGGCAGCGGCAGCGGCAGCGGCAGCGGCAGCGGCAGGACGATCCTGTTGGACGCGTGCGGGCCCGGCCGAACGGGGCCGGGCCCCACGGGTCAGGCGGTGTGCAGTGTCAGGCCGTACCGGTTGAGGATCTCGTTGACGGGCTGGAACCAGGTCTCGCCCCCGCCGCCGCAGTTGCCCCAGCCGCCGGAGGTGACGCCCTGCGCCTGGTCGCCGCTGATGAACGAGCCGCCGGAGTCGCCGGGTTCGGCGCAGACACTGGTCTTGGTCATCTGGCGCACGGCGCCCTGGCTGTAGTTGACGGTCTCGTTCATCGCGAGGACCGTGCCGCAGTGCCAGTGGGTGGTCGAACCCGAGCGGCAGATCGAGGAGCCGACCGGCGCCACGTTCGAGCCGCGCACGAGCTGGTCGGAGACGGTGCCCCAGCCGAGCACGACCGGCACCGTCCACCAGCCGCTGCCCACGTTGACCCAGGCGTAGTCGTTGTCCGGGAACGACGAGCCCTGGAAGTTGCCGATGTAGCTGCGGTCCCAGCCGTAGACGGCGGCGGACGGCTGTCCGCAGTGCCCGGCGGTGATGAACCCGCCGTACACCGAGAACCCTATGGAGCAGCGGACGTTGCCGGTGTAGTAGGGGTCGCCGCCGACGGTTCCGGCGGCAAGGGTCCGCGGTGCGGCGGAGACGTGCCGGACGGTGACGGGGCCCGCGCGGTGGGCCCGGGCCGTGAACTGCCGGACATCGTTGTCGGCTTGCTCGCTCGCGACGACGTTCACGACGACCGTGCTCGCCTCGGGGTCGACGTGCCAGCTGCTCACTCCCGCGGGTGCGGCCAGTTCGTCGAGCCGTGCCTGGGTGGCGGCCAGTTCGCGCGCGCTGTGCGTGACGGTGCGGACGGCGGCGCCCGTGGCCCGTACGTCCCGGAGGGTCGCCGGCGTCGCGTCCGGGGTGAGGCCGACGGTCAGCCGGCCGGCGGCGGCGTCGAACCAGGTGCCGCCGAAGGAAGTCCCGGCGGCCCGACGGACCTTGGGCTCCAGGGCAGTGGCCCGCCGCTCGGCGGTGAGCCTCTCCTCCGCCTCGGCCTGCGAGAGGTCCAGGTCGCGCTGCATGGCGGTGAGGAGACCGGCGGAAGCGGGTGCCTTCGCGGCGGAATCGCCGGCCGAGGCGGGGGTGGCGCCCGCGGCGAGGCCGGCGCCGAGCGTGAGCAGCACCGCCAGGGCGGCATGCGTGAATCTGGTGCGTCTCATGGGGGTTGCCCTTCGTCGTTCCAGTGGAGTGGGGTGGAACCGCAGGAGCAGTGGATCTCTGAGAGCGCTCTCAGGGGTGTGGCGCGGCAGAGCCTAGCGGCCGATCGCGAACAGGTCCATACCAACAGACGGCCCGCTTCCGACTGCGCTCTCCCAGTCAACTGGCCGGGTTTCGGCCATGGTTGTGGTGCACCGACGTACGCTGCTTCAAGATCCGCCACGGAGCGGACTCCCCCTGACAGGAGGCCCGATGGGTTTGGCGGAAGCGGTCGTGGTTCGGCCGGTGGCGGAGCTGCTCGCGGAGAACGCCGTACGGTACGGCGAGAAGCTCGCGTTCGCCGACGACCGGCGCGGTGTCAGCTGGGCCGAACTGGACCGTCGGACCGCCCGGTTGGCGGCCGGACTCGGGGTCGAGCGCGGTACCCGGGTGGCGTTCTGCCTGGACAACAGTGTCGAGCTGGTCGAGGGACTGCTGGCCACCGTCCGTGCCGCGGCGATCGGTGTACCGCTGCCCCCGCGCGCCACCCATGCCGAACTCGCCTACCTGCTGGCCGACTGTGATCCGGCCGTGGTCGTCACCGATCAGCGGCGTCTGCCGCGCATCGCCGGAATGGTCGCCGGACGGTCGGTGCGTCTGGTGGTGACCGGCGAGGGCGACGTGCCGGACGACGCCTTGCACATCGACGAACTCATCGCCGGGGGAGCGCACTTGGCCGGGGGCGGTCTCGGGGCCGGGGGCGGGGTCAGGTCCGGGGGCGGTCTCGGGGCGGAAGATGGTTTCAAGGCCGGAGGCAGTCTCGGGGTCGAGGGCAGTCTCGGGGCCGGGGGCCCGGTCGCTCCCCGCGATGATCTCGGGCTGGACGAACCGGCATGGCTGCTCTACACCTCCGGCACCTCCGGGACGCCGACGGCGGCCGTGTCCAGCCAGCGGTCCGCGCTCTGGTCCTCGTTCGCCTGTTATCTGCCGCGGCTGGGGCTCACGGACACGGACCGCGTGCTCTGGCCGCTGCCCCTGGCCCACACCTACGCCCACTCCCTCTGTGTGCTGGGCACGACCGTGGCCGGGGCGAGCGCGCGGATCACCTCGGCGCCGGACCCGGCCCGACTGGTCCGGCTGATCGGCGAGTTCGAGCCGACCGTGCTGGGCGGCGTGCCGCTCACCTTCCGGCAGCTGCTCGACAGCGGCCTGGGCGCGGTGCCCTCGCTGCGGGTGTGCGTCACCGCGGGCGCGCCGAGCGACGCCGATCTGCGAGAGGAGGTCGAGCGGCGGTTCGGCGCACCGCTCCTGGACGGCTACGGCTCCACCGAGACCTGCGGCAAGATCGCCATGGAGGCGTTGAGCGGGCCACGGGCGCGGGGCGGCAGCGGGACTCCGGTGCCCGGCATGGAGGTCCGCCTGGTCGACCCCGACAGCGGGCTGGACACGGTCGGCGACGAAGCCTCGGTCGGCGGCGAGGGCGAGATCTGGGTACGTGGCCCCGGTGTCATGCTCGGCTACCACAATCGGCCCGAGGCGACCGCCGATGCCGTGCGAGACGGCTGGTACCGCACCGGCGACCTGGGCCGGCTCGGAGCGGACGGCGGGCTGACCGTCACCGGCCGGCTGGGCGACCGGATCGTGCGCGGCGGCGAGAACGTCGACCCGGCCGAGGTCGAGCGGGTGCTGCGCGCTCTGCCCGGGGTGCGGGACGCGGCCGTGGTGGCACGGGAGCATCCGCTGCTCGGTGAGGTCCCGGTGGCGTTCGTGGTGCCGGCGGAGCAGTCGCTGGACCCGGCCGATCTGCTGCGGGGGTGCGCCGAGGTGCTGTCGGCGCACAAGGTGCCCGAGGAGGTCCTGTTCACGCCGGCCGTCCCGCGCACGGCGGCGGGCAAGCCCCGGCGGGCGGTGCTGCGCGAGACGCTCGCCGAACGTCCGCCGGCGCCGGAACTGGCCCGGCTGGCCGGTCTCACGGCCGGTGAACGACGCACCGCGCTCACGGAGTTGGTGTGCGCTCAGGCCGAGGCGATCCGGGGCACGGCGGCCGATCCCGGCACCGCGTTCGCCGATCTCGGACTGACCTCGTTGGACGCCATGACCATGTGGCACCGGCTCAGTCTGCGCACCGGACTGCGGCTGCCGGCGACGCTGGTCTGGGACCATCCGAACCCGGCCGCGGTCGCCGCCTATCTGGACGGCCGGATGAGCGGTGACACCACCGCTCCCGCGTCCTCACCCGCTCCCGCGACGGCCGCTGCGCGCCGCGGCCCGGAGGCCGAACCGGTGGCGATCGTGGCCGTCGGCTGCCGTTACCCGGGCGGCGTGAGCTCCCCCGAGGACCTGTGGCGGCTGGTCTCCGAGGGCGTGGACGCCACCGGCGACTTCCCCACCGACCGCGGCTGGGACATCGACGCCCTCGTCCATCCCGACCCCGACCGGCTCGGCACGACCTACACCCGGCGCGGCGGCTTCCTGGACGGTGTGGCCGACTTCGACCCGCTGTTCTTCGGTATCTCCCCGCGCGAGGCACTGGCCACGGACCCCCAGCACCGGCTGCTCCTCGAGGTCGCCTGGGAGACGCTGGAACGCGCCGGCATCCCCGCTCCGTCGCTGCGCGGCTCCGGCACCGGGGTGTACGTCGGTCTGATGCACGCCGGTTACGGCACCGGCCTCTCGCCGCACGAGCTGGAGTCGCACATCGGCATCGGGTCGTCGGGCAGTGTGGCCTCGGGCCGGATCTCGTACGTCCTGGGCCTGCGCGGCCCGACGATGACCGTCGACACGGCCTGTTCGTCGTCGCTGGTCGCGATGGACCTGGCGGCCAGGGCCCTGCGGGCGGGCGAGTGCACGCTCGCGCTGGCCGGTGGGGTCACCGTGCTGTCGAGCCCGCAGCCGTTCATCGCGTTCAGCCGGCAGCGCGGGCTGTCGGCGGACGGCCGGTGCCGGTCGTTCGCGGCGGACGCGGAAGGCACCGCGTGGGCCGAGGGCGTGGGCCTGGTTCTGCTGGAGAAGCTGTCGGACGCCCGGCGCAACGGCCATCCGGTGCTGGCCGTGCTGCGCGGGTCCGCGGTGAACTCCGACGGCGCGTCCAACGGGCTGACGGCCCCCAACGGCGAGGCGCAGCGCGAGCTGATCCGGCTGACGCTGGCCGACGCGGGCCTCGGTCCGGCCGACGTGGACGCCGTCGAAGGGCACGGCACGGGCACCGCGCTCGGCGACCCGATCGAGGCGGGTGCCGTGCTGGCCACGTACGGGCAGGACCGTGACCGGGCCGACCCGGTGTGGCTGGGCTCGGTGAAGTCGAACCTCGGGCACTCGCAGGCCGCGGCCGGGGTGGCCGGCGTGATCAAGATGATCGAGGCGATGCACCACGGCGAACTGCCCCGCTCGCTGTACGCGGAGCGGCCGTCGCCGCACGTGGACTGGTCAGCGGGAGCGGTGCGACTGCTCGACCGGGCACGGCCGTGGCCGCGGCGCGACCGGCCGCGCCGGGCGGCGGTCTCCTCGTTCGGCATCGGGGGCACCAACGCGCATGTGATCATCGAGCAGCCGTCGGAGGCGGACGGCACAGTCACGGCCACGCGTCGACTGCCCGTGGCCTCCTGGCTGGTGAGCGGCGGTGACGCGGCCGGTCTCCGGGCCCACGCCGGGAAGCTCGCGGCGACACTGGCGGACACGGAGGCCACCTCGGAGCGGGCAGGCGAAGCCGTGCTGGACATCGCGTACTCACTGGCGACCACCAGGGCTCCCCTGCCTCACCGTGCGGCCGTACTGGGCTCCGACGCGTCCGAACTGCTCGCCGGTCTACGGCGGTTGGCGGCGGGCGAGGAGGGTTCGGCACTGCTCAGGAACACCGTGCGCGGCACCCCCAGGCTGGCGCTGCTCTGCGCCGGCCAGGGCGCGCAGCGGGCCGGCATGGGCCGTGAACTCGCGGCGGCCTTTCCGGTGTTCGACGCGGCCTTCTCCGAAGTGTGCGAGTGGTTCGGGCCGTTGCTGGACCGGCCGCTGCGGGAAGTGATCGACGATCCCGACAGCGACCTGCTGGACCGCACCGACTACGCACAACCCGCGCTGTTCGCCTTCGAGGTCGCCCTGCACACCTTGCTCGCCGACTGGGGCGTACGACCGGACTACCTGGTCGGTCACTCGATCGGCGAACTGGCGGCCGCCTGTCTCGCCGGTGTGTTCTCGCTCGGCGACGCGGTCCGACTGGTCGCCGCACGCGGGCGGCTGATGGCCGCGCTGCCCGCCGGTGGCGCGATGATCGCGGTGCGGGCGCCGGAGGCCGAGGTGGCACGTCGGCTCGGCGAGGCGCGCGGCCGCGTCACGATCGCCGCGGTCAACGGGCCGGCGTCCGTCGTGGTGTCCGGTGACGAGGACGCGGTGACAGCGCTGGCCGACTCGCTCGGCGGCCGGAGCACCCGCTTGCGGGTGAGTCACGCTTTCCACTCGCCGCTGCTCGACCCGATGCTGGCCGAGTTCCGGGCGGTCGCCGAGACCGTGACCTACCACCGGCCGTCGGTACCGGTGGTGTCCACGGTGACCGGCCGCCCCGAGCCCGAGGCCCTTGCCACCGCCGACTACTGGGTACGGCAGGTGCGCGACACCGTCCGCTTCGCCGACGCTGTGAACTGGCTGGTGGAGGCGGGCGTCACGGCGTTCGTCGAGGCCGGTCCGGCCGCCGCGCTCAGTGCGGCGGCCGAGGACTGTGTCGCCCCGGACGCGGGCGCGGTGTTCACGCCGTGCGCCGACGCGCGGGGCGCACTCGCGGGGCTGGCCGCGCTCCATGTGCACGGTGTCCCGGTCGACTGGCGGTCGGTGTACGCGGACAGCGGTGCCCGTCGTCGCCCGCTGCCCACGTACCCGTTCCAGCGGCAGCGGTACTGGCTGGACGCGGTACGGCACGCCGCCCCGGCCGCGCATCCGCTGCTGGGCGAGCCGCAGCCGGACGCCGACGGACCCGGCGTGCGGCACGCCGGGGTGCTGTCCGTCGTACGCCAGTCCTGGCTCGCCGACCATGCGATCGGCGGCCGGGTCCTGGTACCCGCGTCGGCGTTCGCCGAGCTGGCCTGCCACGCGGCCGGGACATCAGGTCCGGTCCGACTGACCGAACTGGCCTTCCGGGAGCCGCTGGTCCTGCCGGAGTCGGAGCCGGTGCGCCTTCAGGTCGTCACCGACGGTCCGGACGAGGCGGGGAACCGGCCGGTCACCGTATGGGCCCGGGCGGGCGACGCGTGGACGCGGCACGCCACCGCGACCATCGCCCCGGCCGCCGCGGCGCCCGTCGTTCCGCTCGGGGCATGGCCGCCCACCGGTGCCGAGCGGCTGCCGGTCGACTACGACCGGCTCGCCGTGCACGGCCACCACTACGGTCCGGCCTTCCGCGCGGTGACGGCGCTGTGGCGCCGGGGGACGTCCCTGTTCGCCGAACTGGCCCTGCCGCCCCGGGAAGCGGCGACCGCCGGCTCGTACACCCTGCATCCCGCACTCCTCGACGCGGCGCTGCACGCCGCCCTCCTGGCCGAAGGCCCGGGCGAGGCGCGGGTCCCGCTCACCTGCGCCGGACTGACGGTCCACGCCACCGGCGCCACCTCCGCCCGGGCCCAGCTGGAGCGGCTCGGCCAGGACGAGTTCCGGGTCGCTCTCACCGACCACGCCGGGCAGCCGATCGCCACGGTCGAGTCCCTGGTCACGCGAGTTCTGCCCGCCCAACGCCCGGCTGTCGACGCAGAGTTGTACCGCCTGGCATGGCGGCCCGTCACGACGGGCGGCGACGGCGACACGCGGCACGAACTGCTCGACCTGACGGGACCGGACGCCGAAACCGCCCTGCCCGACCGGGCACTGAGGCTGCTCACCGCCACGCTCGCGGGCGTACGGGACTGGATCGCCGGCGCACGGCCGGGGCGGCTCCTGGTGCTCACCCACAACGCCACCGGAGTCGATCCCGACCCGGCGGAGGCCGCGGTCGCCGGACTCGTCCGCAGCGCCCAGTCCGAGCACCCCGGCCGGATCGTGCTGGTCGACCGCCGCGGTGGCCCTGCGTCCCCGGCGGACCTCGACGCGGCGCTGCGCACCGGCGAACCCCAGGTCGCTCTCGAGGACGGCGCCGTTCTCGCACCCCGGCTGACCGCGATGCGGCCCCAGGCAGCGGCGCCCTCCCTCGATCCCGAGGGGACGGTGCTGATCACCGGCGGCACCGGTGCGCTCGGCGCGAGCCTCGCCCGGTATCTGGTGGCCGAACACGGGGTCCGCCACCTGCTGTTGGTGAACCGCGGCGGTCGTACGCCGGCATGGGCCGCCGAACTCGACGCGACCGTGCGCACGGCGGTCTGCGAGGTGGGCGACCGCGCCGCCGTGGACGCCCTGGTCGCATCCTGTCGGCCGACACTGACGGCGGTGTTCCATCTCGCCGGGGTCGTGGACGACGGCGTCGTGGACGGCCTGACCCCGCAGCGGTTGGCGACCGTGCTCGCGCCGAAGGCGGTCGGCGCCTGGCATCTGCACGAGGCCACCAAGGACCTCGGGCTGTCCGCGTTCGTGCTCTACTCCTCGGCCGCGGGCGTGCTGGGCCGCCCCGGGCAGGCCAACTACGCGGCGGCCAACGGCTTTCTCGACGCGCTCGCCCGGCATCGCGTCGCACAGGGCCTGCCCGCGCAGGCCCTGGCCTGGGGCCCGTGGATCACGACCGAGGACGATGGCATGGCGGCCCAGGTCCCGGCGCACCGACTCGGCGACGGCGGTGTCCTGTCGGTCGACGAGGAGGAGGGCATCGGTCTGCTCGACCGGGCGCTGCGGACCCCTGAGCCGGTACTGGTGCCGATCCCTCTCGACCTGAGGGCGCTCGGCGGTCCGGCCACCCCGCCGGTCCTCACGGACCTGGTGCCGAAGCGTGCGGCGGCCGCCGCCCCGACCGCCGCCGCGCAGGCACCCGGCGCCTGGCGGGAGCGGCTCGCCTCCGTTCCGGCTCACGAGCGGGAGGCCGTGCTGGTCGAGTTGATCCGCCACGAACTCGCCCTGCTCCTGGGCTTCGAGAACCCGGCCGCGCTCCCCACCGATCGTGCTTTCGGGGAGCTCGGTTTCGACTCGCTGATGGCGGTGCAGTTCCGCAACCGGCTCAGCGCGTTCACGCGCGTGCGGCTGGCGTCCACGATCGTGTTCGACCATCCGACGCTGCATTCGCTGGCCGCGCACGTCCACGACGCCCTGCGCGAAGCCCTTCCGGACGCCGAGTCCGAAGCCGGGAGCGGTGCCGAGGGCGGCAACGGCGGGGACGAGCCGCCTTCCTACCGATTCGGCCCCCTGTACCACCAGGTCCTGCGCGAGCGCGGCCCGCTGGAGGCGATGGGGCTGCGCTACCTGGCGTCCCACGCCCTCCCGTCCTTCACCGCCGCCGAGCGCGGCCGGTACGCGGTCGACCCGGTCCGGCTGGCGCGGGGTGCGGGCACCGCACTGGCGTACATCCCGGACTACCTCACGCCGTATCATCGCGTCCCCGCCGGCCTGGCCAAGCAGTTCGACGGCGAACGCGACCTGTTCCTGCTGGAGCACCCCGGTCTCGGCGCCCGCAAGGCCGTGCCGGACAGTGCGGCCGCGGTCGTGCGCACGCACGTCGACGCGCTGGGCCCCCTGTCGTCCGAGAGGCCGGTCGTCCTCGTGGGCTACTGCGCCGGGGGCGCGATCGCGCACGCCGTGGCGCGGGAGCTCGCACGGTCGGGGCGGCCACCGGCCGGGCTGATCCTGCTCGACGCGCACGCGGGCGTGCTGCGCCGGGACGACGAACGGGCGCTGGCCCTGATGACGGCCGGCGCGGAGCTGCCGGACGACGTCGTCGCCGAGTTCGAGGACTCGTTGCTGATCGCCGGCGGGGGCTACGCGCGCGTGCTGGAGAACTGGGACCCCGAGCCGTCACCGGTCCCGACTCTCCTGGTGCGGGGCCGGCCGACCGCGCAGATGCGCCGCATCGCCCCCGACGGGGAGTGGCTGCCGCGCTGGCCCCTGCCGCACGACACCGCGGATGTCCCCGGCGACCACTACACCCTCGTCCACCACGACGCCGACACCACGGCCGCGGCGATGCGCGCCTGGCTGACGGCATGATCCACCGACATCGCACCAGGGAAACAGGAGTTGCCGTATGACCCAGGAGTACGACCTGATCGTCGTCGGCGGCGGGCCCGCGGGATCGACCGCCGCGACCGTCGTGGCCAAGCGCGGACACCGGGTCCTGCTGCTGGAGCGGGAGACCTTCCCGCGCTACCAGATCGGTGAGTCGCTCCTGCCCGCCACGGTCCACGGCCTGTGCCGCATCCTCGGTGTCGCCGACGAGGTGCAGCAGGCCGGCTTCACCCTCAAGCGCGGCGGGACGCTGCGCTGGGGCCGTGACCCCGAGCCGTGGCAGTTCTCCTTCGCCATGACTCCGCGCGTGCCCGAGCCCACCGCGACGGCCTTCCAGGTGGAGCGCTCACGGTTCGACGAGATCCTGCTGCGCGGTGCCCGACGGGCCGGCGTCGAGGTCCGCGAGGGCAGCCCGGTGCGGCTCGTCGTCGCCGACGACGAGCGGGTGCGGGGCGTCGAGTACACCGACGCCGACGGCACCTCCCGTACGGCACACGCCCCTTACGTCATCGACGCGTCCGGGAACACCAGCCGGATCCACGGCGGGGTCGGCGGTGGGCGCGTGTACTCCGACTTCTTCCGCAACCTCGCCGTGTTCGGCTACTTCGCGGGCGGGGCCCGGCTGCCCGAGCCGAACAGCGGCAACATCTTCTGCGCCGCGTTCGACGCCGGCTGGCTCTGGTACATCCCGCTGCGCGACGACCTGACGAGTGTCGGCGCGGTGATCTCCCCCGAGCACACACCGGCCGTCCAGCGCGACGCGCGGGCCGCGTGGCGGGACATGATCGCGGCCTGCCCCGAGGTGAGCCGGCTGGTGGCGGACGTACCGGAGGCGACCGAGCCGCCGTACGACCAGGTGCGGGTGCGCAAGGACTGGTCGTACTGGAAGAAGTCCTTCTGGACTCCGGGCATGGCGCTGGTCGGCGACGCCGCGTGCTTCGTGGACCCGGTGCTGTCCTCCGGCGTCCATCTGGCCACCTACGGTGCCCTGCTCGCCGCCCGTTCGGTGAACTCCGCGCTGGACGGCAGCGTGCCCGAGGAACGGGGCTTCGCCGAGTTCGAGGCCCGCTATCGCCGCGAGTACCGCGTGTTCTACGACTTCCTGATCTCCTTCTACGACATGGAGCGCAACGAGAACTCGTACTTCTGGTCGGCGAAGAAGATCACCGAGGTGGAGCTCGGCGAAGCAGCCGCGTTCGCCGAGCTGGCGGGCGGGCTGGTGTCCGGCGACACCGCGGTAGTCCGTACGGACTGGCACACCTCGGCGGCACAACTCGACGGCGCGGTGGGCCAGTTGGCGACCTCGGACGGCCGTATCAACCCGCTCTTGTCCGCCCCGGTGGTCGGCGAGACCTTCCGGACCGGCAACGACCTTCAGGAACAGGCCCTTTACGGCGGTCCGCTCGACGACCCCGGTCCGGCCGACCCCGACGGCCTGGCCGTCACGCCGGACGGCCTGTCCTGGGTCAAGGTGTGAGGGCAAGTTCCCCCAGCAGCTTCCAGGTGCGGCGCCGGTCCTCCTCGCCGCCCAGGTCCGTCGCGGTGAACACCACCTCCGTCGCCCCGGCCTCCCGGTAGCGGCCCACCTCGGCGGCGACGGTCTCCTCGTCGCCGATGACGGCCAGGTCGGCGGCGCGGGTGGCACCGGAGAGGCCGATGACCCGCTGGTAGGAGGGGAACTGCTCGTAGAAGGCGAGCGATTCGTTCGCCTTCTCCCGGACCGCCTCGACGTCGGCGGTGACCACGCCGGGCACGAAGGCCACGATCCTGGGCGCCGGTCGCCCCGCCGCCTCGGCCGCCGCGGTGACGGCCGGGACGATGTGCTCGGCGAGGGCGCGCGGTCCGGCCAGCAACGGCAGGATTCCGTTGGCGAGTTCACCGGAGACGCGCAGGGACTGCGGGGCCATGGCGGCGACGAGGAGCGGCACCGGAGGCTCGGCGCCGCCGGGCACCGACGCGGGCAACGGTGTGGCGGCGGTGAACAGTTCACCGTGGAAGTCGGCGCCGCCGGTCTCCGTGAGTTGGCGCAGCGCGGTCAGGAACTCGCGGAGCCGGGCGATCGGGCGCTCGTACGGGATACCGAAGCCGGTCTCGGTCAGGTGCTTGGTGCCGAGGGCGAGCCCTAGGTGGTACCGGCCTCCGGTGGCGGCCTGGGCCGTCTGGGCCTGGCTCGAGACGAGCAGCGGATGGCGGCCGAAGACGGGGATCGCGGCGGTCCCGACGTGCAGGCCGGGCACCTCGCGGCCGACGATCGCGGCGAGCGAGGGCGAGTCGTACCCGAAGGTCTGCCCGAACCACGCGGAGCGCAGCCCGACCTCATGGGCCTCCCGGGCGAGTTGCACCGTGGGATCGATCCGGTTCTGGAGAGGGAGTGCTACGCCGATGGTCATACCCCGGGCAACCGGCGGGCGCGGGACGGGCATTCCTGTTCGCCCATGACAAGCGTGTGAAGCGCTCGTTGACCTTGCCCCAAGGGGAGCCCGCAGCATCGGTGCACGGACCGGGCGGGCGAGGAGGCGCGGGTGCTGGTGGATGTACGGCCGTTGCGTGGGGGCGCCTTCAGACGTCTGTGGGCGGCCGGCCTCGTGACCGGTCTGGGAGCTCAACTCACCGCGGTCGTGGTGCCGTTGCAGCTCTACGGATTCACCGGGTCGTCCGCCTACGTCGGGATGGCCGGGTTGGTGGGCTTCGCGCCGATGGCCGCGGCCGCGCTGTGGGGAGGTGCGCTGGCCGACGTGCGGGACCGGCGGCGGGTACTGCTGGTGACGACGGCCGGGATCGGTGTGACGTCGTTGCTGCTGTGGGCCCAGGACCGGGCGGGCCTGCGGTCGGTGGGCGTGCTGCTGGCACTGGTGGGCATACATCAGGCCCTGTTCGGCGCCAATGCCGCGGTGGGGCGGGCGGTCGTTCCCCGTCTGGTGCCGCCCGAGTCGCTGACCGCCGCCAACGCACTGCAGTCGACGGTCGTCATGTCCGCCGGGATCGCGGGCCCGTTGCTGGCCGGAGTGCTGCTGCCGGTGGTGGGTGCGCGGACGCTGTATCTGGCGGATGCCGTTGCCGTCTGCGCGACGGTGTGGGCGGTGTGGCGGCTGCCACCGCTTCCTCCCCTCGACGGCGCCGGAAGGAAGCGGGCCGGTGTCCGGGAGATCGCTGACGGCTTGCGGTTCGTGGCGCGGCGTCAGGTACTGCTGCTGGTGTATCTCGCCGACTTCGCCGCGCTGTTCCTGGGGTTGCCCACGGCTCTCTTCCCGCAACTGGCCCAGGAGACCTTCCGGCCCTCGGACATCGGCGTTCTGTACGCCGCGCTCTCGGCGGGCGGGGTGCTGGCCGGGCTCTTCTCCGGGGCCTTCACCCGCGTGGACCGGCTCGGCGTCGCGGTCGCGGTCTCGGTGGGCGTCTGGGGTCTGGCCGTCGCGGGGTTCGGTGTGACCGGCTCGCTGGTCGCGGCGGCCGGCTGGCTGGCACTGGCGGGCGGCGCACTTCTCGTGCTGGGCGTCTTCCGTCGGACGGTTCTACAGACGGCCGTGCCGGACGGGATGCGGGGCCGGCTCCAGGGGATCGACACGGTGGTGGCCGCGGGCGGGCCGCGGTTGGGCGACCTGGCGCACGGCGTGGCGGGGGCCGCGTTCGGCGCCGGTTGGGCCGTCACCGGGGGTGGGCTTCTGACGGTGTCGGTCGCGGTCGTCCTGCTTCTGCTCTTCCTCAGGTGATGCGCGCCGTGGTGCCACATGGCACCACCTGGCACCACCTGGCGCCATTCCGGGCCCACAAAGACACCTGAGCACGCATGGCGCCATCGTCAGCCAGATAGGCATCACTATGTTTTCGCAGGTCAGGACAGCTGGACCGCAAAGTGACACCATGGGCGCCACCCCGCGGCTTGCACATGGCGCCATTGTGATGCCATGATGGCGTCATGGACCTCACCCCGTATGTCGACAGCCTCCGCCGCGAACTCGCGGTGGCCGCCGAAGCCGGCGGCGACGAAGCCCGCGAGCTGGCGGAGCGACTCACGGCTCCCCTGGAGTCGGCGACTCGGCTGACCATGCTCAACGTGCTCTCCGCCGCGATGGACGAGATCACCCGCGATCTCGCCCCCGGCTCGGTCGACGTACGGCTGCGCGGGCTCGACCCCGACTTCGTGGTGACACCGCCGCCCACCTACGGCGGCGCCCCCGCGGGGCCGGCCACGCCCACCGAACCGCTCAGGGTCCCGGCCGACGGCGACGAGGGCGGTACCGCCCGGATCAATCTGCGGCTGCCGGCCCATCTCAAGACGCGCGCCGAGGAGGCCGCGAGCCGCGAGGGCCTGTCGGTCAACGCGTGGCTGGTGCGCGCCGTGTCGGCCGCGGTCGACGGCGGCACCCGGCCGCTTACGACGGAGAAGACCCAGACCCTCGGGCAGAGCTTCACGGGCTGGGTGCGCTGACCGCGACAGCGCCCTGCCCCAGGAAATCGACACCACACCCACACCACGTCCCACCAGCGGGGACGCCTTGAAGACCCAAGAGGACGGGACAGTCATGCCTTCTTTCGACACTTCCGAACCGATCTCGGTCACCGCGCACGTGGGGGCCGGTTCCATCCAGCTCACCGCGAGCGACCGCCCCGACACCGTCGTGGAGGTGCGGCCCCGCGACCCGAAGAAGGACAAGGACGTGCGGGCCGCCGAACAGACCGAGGTCGTGTTCACGAGCGGCGTCCTGACCGTCAGGACCAAGGAGCGCCGCCTCGTCGGGCCCAGCGGCGCCGTGGACGTGACGGTCGACCTGCCCACGGACTCGCGCGTGGAGTTGACCGGCTCCTGGATCCAGGTGCTCGGCGAGGGCCGGCTCGGCGAGGTCCGTGTGAAGACCTCCACCGGTGACGTCCGTCTCGACACCACGGGGCCGCTCCAGCTGAACGTGTCGCACGGCTCGATCACCGTCGACCGGGTCGAGGGCGAGGCCGAGTTGACCACCAGCTCCGGCAATCTGCGCGTCGGCCTCGTCGACGGATCCGCCGTCCTGAAGAACACCCACGGCACCACGACCGTCGGGGCCGTGACCGGCGAGCTGCGGGTGAACGGCGCCAACGGCGGCATCGACATCGCGCGTGCCGAGGCCTCGGTCACCGGCACCACGACCAACGGCCACCTTCGCGTCGCCGAAGTCGCCCGCGGCGAGGTCCGGTTGGAGACCTCCAACGGCGCCATCGAGATCGGGATCCGGCAGGGCACCGCCGCCTGGCTCGACGTCAGCTCCAACCGCGGGCAGGTGCGCAACTCGCTCGCCGCCTCCGACGCCCCGGAGCAGACCGAGGACACCGTCAAGGTCCGCGCACGGACCAACTGGGGCAACATCGACGTCCTCCGCGCCAGGGCCTGACGACCACCCGCCCTGCCTGCCACACCAGCCCTCGCCTCGTTCTCCTTCAGCTCGTTCTCCTTCAGCCTTCGATCGGAGGGCCCCATGCCTTCTTCTGTCATGCCCACGCCCAGGCAGGGCGACGGTCACACGTCGCCGGCCGCCGTCTCCACCATCGATCTGCGCAAGTCGTACGGCGACAAGGTCGTCCTCGACGGCATCGATCTGCACATCCCGGCCGGTTCGGTGTTCGCGCTGCTCGGGCCGAACGGCGCCGGCAAGACCACCGCCGTGAAGATCCTGTCCACGCTGATCGCCGCCGACGGCGGGCAGGCCCAGGTCGCGGGCCACGACGTCGCCACGTCACCGGACGGGGTGCGGGCCGCGATCGGTGTCACCGGGCAGTTCTCCGCCGTCGACGGTCTGATCACCGGCGAGGAGAACATGCTCCTGATGGCGGACCTGCACCACCTGCCGAAGCAGGAAGGGCGTCGGGTCACCGCCGAACTCCTGGAGCGGTTCGACCTCACCGAGGCCGCGAAGAAGCCCGCCTCCACCTACTCCGGCGGCATGAAGCGCCGCCTGGACATCGCCATGACCCTCGTCGGCAGTCCGCGGATCATCTTCCTCGACGAACCGACCACGGGCCTCGACCCCCGCTCCCGCCACAACATGTGGCAGATCATCCGCGAGCTGGTCACCGACGGGGTCACCGTCCTCCTCACCACGCAGTACCTGGAGGAGGCCGACCAACTCGCGGACCGCATCGCGGTGTTGCACGACGGGAAGATCGCCGCCGAGGGGAGCGCCGAGGAGCTCAAGCGCCTCGTCCCCGGCGGTCACGTCCGGCTCCGCTTCACCGACCCGGACGTCTACCAGAGCGCCGCCGGCACTCTGCGTGAGGTCACCCGGGACGACGAGGCTCTGACCCTGCAGATCCCCAGCGACGGCAGCCAGCGTGAACTGCGCTCCCTCCTCGACTGGTTGGACGCGGCCGGCATCGAGGCCGACGAGCTGACGGTGCACACCCCCGACCTCGACGACGTGTTCTTCGCCCTGACCGGCGACATCGACAAGCCCAAGGAGTCCGTCCGATGAGCACCCTGTCCCTCGCCGTCCGCGACTCGTCCACGATGCTGCGGCGCAACCTCCTGCACGCCCGCCGCTACCCGTCGCTCACCCTGAACCTGCTGCTCACCCCGGTCATGCTCCTGCTGCTGTTCGTCTACATCTTCGGCGACGCGATGAGCGCCGGCATCGGAGGTGGCGGGGCGGACCGCTCCGAGTACATCGCGTATCTCGTGCCCGGCATTCTGTTGATGACCATCGGCTCCACCACGATCGGCACCGCGGTGTCCGTCTCCATGGACATGAACGAGGGCATCATCGCCCGCTTCCGCACCATGGCGATCCACCGCGGGTCGGTACTGATCGGGCACGTCATCGGCAGCGTGCTGCAGTGCATCGCCAGTGGAGTCCTCGTCGGGGTCGTCGGGCTGGCCATCGGCTTCCGCTCCGTCGACGCCACCGTCCTGGAATGGATCGCCGCGTTCGGGCTGATCGCGCTCTTCGCCCTGGCGCTCACCTGGATCGCGGTCGGCATGGGCCTGTCCAGCCCGAACCCGGAGGCGGCGAGCAACAACGCGATGCCGCTGATCTTCCTGCCGCTGATCTCCAGCACCTTCGTCCCGGTGGACGCGATGCCGGGCTGGTTCCGGCCCATCGCCGAGTACCAGCCCTTCACCCCGGCCATCGAGACCCTGCGCGGACTGCTGCTCGGCACCGAGATCGGCCACAACGGCTGGCTGGCCGTGGCCTGGTGCCTGGGCCTCACGGCGCTCGGCTACTTCTGGTCCACGTCGCTCTTCGACCGCGACCCGAAGTAGCGGCGCCGGCTCGCCCCGCCCACCCGAGGGCACCGACCGCACCAGGCGGCCGGTGCCCTCGAAGCCGTCACCAGGCCACAGACAGCTGGCGCACCCCATGGATCGCGCGTCCCTCGAAGGCGTACTCCTCCGCGGGAAGGCCGGTCAGACGTAGCGCCGGCAGCCGCTCGAACAGCATCGGCAGGGCGATCTGGAGCTCGGCGCGGGCGAGGGACTGGCCGAGGCAGTGGTGAAGGCCGTGGCCGAAGGCCAGATGCCGGTCGGCGTCCCGGGTGAGGTCGAGCGTGTCCGGGTCGGTGAAGACCGCGGGGTCCCGGTTGGCGGCCTGGAGGGCGACCACCACGCCCTCGCCGGCCCGGACGGTGACACCGCCGACCTCGACGTCCTCGGTGGCGATACGGCGCAGCCCGATGTGCACGACGGTCAGATAGCGCAGCAGTTCCTCCACCGCGCCCGGCACGAGGCCCTCGTCGGCGCGCAGCGCCGCCAGCTGGTCGGGGTGGCGCAGCAGGGCGACGACGCCGAGCGAGAGCATGCTCGCGGTCGTCTCGTGCCCGGCGATGAGGAGCTGGACCAGCATCCCGGCCGCCTCCGCGGGGGTGGCCTCGCCGGTGGCGACCCGTTCGGTGGCGAGCTTGCTCATCAGGTCGTCGCCGGGTTCGCGGGACTTGGCGGCGAGCAGCTCCCGCAGGTAGCCGAAGAGTGCCCCCCAGCCCGCCCGCATGGCCTCCGGCCCCGCCGAGACGGTCGCGAAGGCGGCGGCATGCTGGTTGATGAAGTCGCGGTCCGCGTACGGCACTCCGAGGAGTTCGCAGATGACCAGGAGGGGCAGCGGAAGGGTGAAGTGCTCGACCAGGTCGGCCGGTTGCTCCTGTTTGGCCAGGCCGTCGAGGAGGTCGGCGGTGATGTTCCGGATGGCGGGCCGCAGTTGCTCCACCCGGCGGAAGGTGAACTCGGGGATGAGCATGCGGCGCAGCCGGGTGTGGTCCGGCGGGTCCATGGCGAAGAGCTGGCCGGGCGTGACCGGCGGAGGCGTCGGCTGAAGGCCCGGGAAGCCCGGCCGGACGTTCTGCGAGCTGAACCGCGCGTCGCTGAGAACGGCGCGGGCGTCCTCGTGCCGGGTGACGAGCCAGGGGTGGGTGTCGCCCCAGAGGCTGATTCTGGCGAGGGGGCGCTCCTCGGTCCAACGGCGGTATTCGGCGGCGGGGTCGAGGAGTGGCCGGTGGTGGGGCAGGGATGGGGGCTGGACGTGCATGTGGGGGGAGCTCCAGTGGTTCAGGTGGTTCAGTCGGTGGTGATGCCGGCCAGCGTCAGGAGGAGGTTCTTGACGTCGGTCGCGTCGATCTCGTCGCGGGCGTTGTCGGGCCGCGAGCACAGCAGTACGGGGCTGTCCTGCGGGTCCTGGGGCAGGCGGCCGTGGCTGCCGCGTACGCCGGAGGGGTCCAGCGGGACGGTCTGGATGCGGTAGCGCAGGCCGGCCTTCTTGCGGGCGACCTGGCCGATGGCGCGGGCCTTCACGGCGGGGACGGTGGGGTCGTAGAGGAGTTCGGCGGGGTCGTAGCCGGGCTTGCGGTGGATCTCCACCTGGCGGGCGAAGTCCGGGGCGCGGTCGTCGTCCAGCCAGTAGTAGTACGTGAACCAGGCGTCGGACTCCGCCACGGCGACCAGCTCTCCCGAGCGTTCGTGGTCGAGGCCGTGGGCCGCCTTGCCCTCGGCGTCCAACACCTGGTCGACTCCGGGGAGTTCGGCGACGATCTTCGCCACCGCCGCCGTGTCGGCCGGGTCGCGGACATAGACGTGGGCGATCTGGTGGTCGGCGACGGCGAAGGCGCGGGAGGTCCAGGGGTCGAGGTACTCCATGCCGTCCTGGGTGTGCACTTCGAGCAGTCCAGCCCGGCGCAGGGCCCGGTTGATGTCGACGGGGCGGGAGGCGGGCGCGATGCCGTACTCGCTGAGGATCACGACGGTCGCGTTCTCGCGTCGGAAGTGCTCCAGCAAAGGTCGCAGGGCGTCGTCGAGGCGGCGGGCCTCACGGGCGGTCTGCGGGGAGTCGGGGCCGGAGCGCTGGGGCTCGTAGTCGAGGTGCGGGACGTAGACCAGGGTGAGGTCGGGGCGGTGCTCGTCGAAGATCTGGCGGGCGGCGGCGAGGATCCACTGGCTGGAGGGCAGGCCGGCGTTGGGTCCCCAGTAGGTGAACAGGGGGAAGTCGCCGAGCCTGTCGGTGAGTTCGTCGTGCAGGGCGGGCGGCCAGGTGTAGCAGTCGGGTTCCTTGCGGCCGTCGGAGTAGTAGATCGGGCGGGGGGTGACGGTGAGGTCGACGTCGGCGCCCATGGCGTACCACCAGCAGACGTTGGCGACCTTGTAGTCGGGGTCGGCCTTGCGGGCGGTGTGCCAGATCTTCTCCCCGCCGACGAGGGCGTTGTGCTGGCGCCACAGCAGGACCTCGCCGAGGTCCCGGAAGTACCAGCCGTTGCCGACGATTCCGTGTTCGGAGGGCGGTGCGCCGGTGAGGAGGGTGGACTGCACGGAGCAGGTCACGGCGGGCAGCACGGTGTTGAGCCGGGCTTGGAAGCCTTGTTCGGCGACGGCCGAGACGGCGGGCATGTGGCGGAGCATGCGGGGGGTGAGGCCGACGATGTCGAGGACGACCAGTCGGGTCATGAGACGGGCTCCTTGGGTGAGTGAGGTGTCACATCGAGAAGCGGCTTCAGGCCGAGCTCCTCGAACCGGTCGCGGGTCCACGCCAGTTCGGCGGCCAGACCCGCGACGAGGCCCTCGCGGTCCTGCGGGCGGAGGTGTTCGGGAAGGACCGACCAGGTGTAGGTCTCGACCTCGATGTGGTCGCTCACGGCTTGCGGGCCACCGAGCAACACGCGTAGAGACGAGGTCAGTTCGTCCGCCGTGGTGCTGAGCGGCGGCTCGGGCGCGGCGTGCAGGGGCGCGTGGAAGTGCACCCGCCAGGGCGAGCCGGGGTCCAGGCCGCCCGCCAGTGCCTCGGGAAGGTCGTCCACGCCGGTGACGGTGCCGTCCGGGGCGGTGCGCGTCTGGTGCAGGAACCGGGGTTCCGCGAACCGCTCGAGGGCACGCCTCGCCTCGGGGTCGGCGGGGTCGTCGGCCTGGAGCGCGCTGGACGCCTGCACCTTGACGACCGGGAGCCCGGCGTCGGCGAGCCGGCGCAGCGCGGCGGCCGGTTCCTCGAACTGCACGGCGAGATGGCAGGTGTCGAGGCAGATCCCCAGCCACTCGGGATCCACTCCCCCGAGTTCCCGGGCGGCCTGGACGGTGTTCTCCACCACGCATCCGGGCTCGGGCTCGAACCCGACCCTGATCGTACGGCCGGTCTCCCGCGCCAACTCGGCGAGCTGCCCGGCGAGTTGGTCGAGAGCGCGCCGTGCGGAGTCCCGTGCCTGGGCCGGCCACGGTGTACGCCAGGCCAGCGGAAGCGTCGAGACGCTGCCGCGCCGGGCGTCGTCCGGCAGCAGACCCGCCAGGACCCGGGCGCAGTCGACCGTGTACCGCAGCCGGGCGGGGTCGGCCCAGTCCGGCAGATAGACGTCCTTCTTCACTACCTCGCGGTGGAATCCGCCGTAGGGGAAGGCGTTGAGGGTGACCGTCTCCAGGCCGCGCGCGGCCAGTTCGGCGCGCAGGCGGCGTACGGCGTCGGGAGCGGCGGACAGTTCGGTGACCACGTCGCGGGCCAGCCACAGGCCGATGCCGAGCAGGTCGGCGCCGACGGTCTTCCGTACGGGCTCGGCGTACGCGGCGAGTTGGTCCACCACTCCGTCGAGGTCCTCGGCCTGGTGGACGTTGCTGCAATAGGCGAGATGGACGGTGGTGCCGTCGGGGTGTCCGAAGCGCACGGCGGGATCACTCTCCGCCGCGTTTGATCGAGTTGCCCTCGAAGAGGGCCGTGTCGTCGGCCTTGACGTCCTCGAGGTCGAGCCGGCCGCTCTGCCCGTAGAAGGCGACCGGGTTGCGCCACATGACCTGGTCGACGGTGTCGTCGTCGAAGCCGGCGGCGAGCATCGCGTCGGCGGTCTTCCGGGTCTTGAGCGGGTCGCTGCGCCCCCAGTCGGCGGCCGAGTTGACGAGCATCCGCTCGGTGCCGTGCTCCTGGAGGATGCGCACCATGCGGTCCTCGGTCAGCTTGGTGTCCGGGTAGATGGAGAAGCCCATCCAGCAGCCGCTGTCGGCGACCATGCGCACGGTGAGTTCGTTGAGGTGGTCGACGAGGACGTGCTCGGGCGGGATGCCGGACTCGCGCACGACGTCGAGGGTGCGACGGGTGCCGACGGCCTTGTCGCGGTGCGGGGTGTGGACCAGCACGGGCAGCTCGTGCTCGACGGCGAGTCGGAGCTGGCGGGCCAGGGCCTCGTCCTCCTCGGGGGTCATGGAGTCGTAGCCGATCTCACCGACGGCCACCACGCGGTCCTTGGCCAGGTAGCGCGGCAGGACGTCCAGCACACCGGTGCAGCGCGGGTCGTTGGCCTCCTTCGGGTTGAGGGCGATGGTGCAGTAGTGCTGGATGCCGAACTGTGCGGCGCGGTACGGCTCCCAGCCGAGCAGTGCGTCGAAGTAGTCGGTGAAGCTCTCCACCGAGGTGCGCGGCTGGCCGAGCCAGAAGGACGGCTCCACCACCGCGCGGACGCCGGCGGCGTACATGGCCTCGTAGTCGTCGGTGGTGCGTGAGGTCATGTGGATGTGGGGGTCGAGGATGCGCATCATGCGGCTCCGGTGAAGGCGGCGAGGGCCCGTTCGGCGGCGGTGCGGCGGGCGGGGACGGGTGAGTCGGCTTCGGCGGGCAGCCCGGAGGCCTCCAGCGTGCCGGGGTGGGCGCGCAGGATCGGCCAGACGTCCGCGGGGACCGCCCGGCCGGCGGCGACCCGCTCATGGGCGAAGTCGGCGAGCATGCGGGCGAGTTCGCGGTCGGCGCGCTCGTCCAGTCCGGCGACCCGGTCGAGGGGTATCTCGCAGAAGACGCACTTCAGTACGGCGTGCCGGTAGCCGTCGTAGTCGAGGTGGCGTGCGGCGTACGGGCCGAGGGCCGCCTCGATCAGGCCGGTGTCGTTGCCGCGCAGGGCCGAGTGGACGAGCGGCAGGCCCAGGCCGGCGAAGGAGGGATCCATCTTCTCCAGCAGGGCCAGCGAACGCAGTACCGCCCGCTGTTCGGCGGCGTCCCCGTACCGGTGGAGGGCGGTGACCTCCTCGGCGAGCCCGGCTCCGCGCAGTGGCAGGGCCGCGAGCAGTCGGGCGCGGGCGGCGTCGGCCACCGTCCAGCCGAGGACGAGGGGACCGCGCCCGCAGCGTCGGCCGACGGCCGGGAAGACGGTGCGTACGGCGGTGGGGTCCTGTCCGACGCGGGCGACGGCTTCCGTCAGCCAGAGCTGCGCGTCGGGGGTGAGTTGTCGGTCGAGGGCGGTGGATGTATGGGCGTCCACGGCACAGTTCTCCTGTTCGGATGCGCTGATGTCGAAGGCAAGTCGCGGCCTCAGAACGGCTCGGCGGCCTTCAGGAACTCCAGGGAGCGGCGGGCGACGTCGGGCGCGTCCAGGGACGCGCCCTGGATCTCCACCGAGACCGGCCCGCGATAGCCGGAGGCCTTCAGCGCGGCCAGCACGGGCGGGAAGTCGATCTCGCCCGTGCCGAGTTCGAGGTGCTCGTGGACCCCGCGGCGCATGTCCTCGATCTGCACGTTCACCAGGTGCGGCGCCGCCGCCGCGACGCAGTCGAGCAGCGCAGGCTCCTCCACGCAGTGGGCGTGCCCGATGTCCAGGGTGATGCCGAACAGGTCGGGATCGCCGAGCCGTCGCCGCAGGTCCAAGACGCGCTGCACGGTGTCGACGAACATGTACGGCTCGGGCTCGAAGCCCAGGGCCACACCGTGCTCACCGGCGATCTCCAGGACCTCTTCGCAGCCCGCGGTCAGCCGCTTCCAGGCCTCGTCCTCGGGCATGTCCCGTGGCGCCGGGCCACTGCACAGATGGACGGCCGGGGCGCCGAGACCGGCCGCGATGCGCACCGCGCGCGCCAGCAGGTCGACGCGCCGCCCGGCGTCGGAATCGGACATCAGGGTGGGGTGGTGCTTGTGCCACGGATCCAGGAGGTACGGCGCTCCGGTCTCCACCATGACGGTGAGACCGAGCTGATCCAGCCGCCGTGCCAGGCGGTCGACCTGGCGGGGAAGGTCGGAGGCGTACGGGTCGAGGTGTCCGTGGTCCAGGGTGAGGCCGACGGAGTCGTAGCCCAGGTCGGCGAGGACGGTCAGTACGTCGTCGAGGCGGTGGCAGGCGAAGCCGTTGGTGCCGAACCCGTACCGGAGCCGGTCCGAAGGCCCGGATATCGGGGTCACGTCGGCGACACCTTCCGCGCGAGCCTGCGCGCCAGCGGATGCGCCGCCGCCAGGACCCCGGCGAGCCCCGCCCTCCCGCCGCCCGCGGTGAGCGCCGCCTGGAGGGGCATCAGCGACATGATCCCGGTGCCTACGGCCTTCCGCACGTTCGTCGCGGACGGTTCGCGTGCCGCGCGGACCTGGGCGCTGCCGTACGAGGCGAGGTAGGCGAGCGCTCCCACGGCCGCGCCGATCCGGGCCGTCCTGCCGTGCTTTCGCAGGCCCGGAAGTGCCGCGGCGGCGACGGCGGTCGCGGTGCTGCCGACCAGCGTGGCGACGGGCACCTCGCGCGGGGCGCCGGACACCTCGTGACGGCTCAGCGCCGTGACGGTGTAGGTGTGCGCGCCGACCAGCAGGGCGGCCGGCAGTGCGGACGCCCTGTGTCCCGGCCGGGCTCCGGCCAGGACGTTCAGCGTCCGCGCGCCCGCCATGGCGGCGGGGCCGGCCGGAGTGGACTTGAGGCCGAGGTCGTACGCCCAGACCAGTCCGGTCAGCGGCAGCGCCACACCGAGCGCCCGCCGCCCGCCGGTCAGGGCCGCGAGGCCGAGCCCGGCGGCGGTGAGTCCGCAGGCGGTGGCGAGCGCGGCGCGGCGCTCGACCCGTCCGGACGGTACGGGGCGTTGGGGCCGCTCCACCGCGTCGACGGTCGCATCCGCGTAGTCGTTGAGCGCCATCCCGGCCCAGTAGAGGGCGATGGACGAGGCCATCGTGCCGAGGATGCGGGGCGGCGGTGTCCCGGCGCTCGCGGCGGCCCCGGCCAGGACATCACCGGGCACGCTCAACGCTGCGGGCAGACGGACGAGTTGTGCAAGATCAGCGAGGCGGGGGGAGGAATTGCGGTTGTTGGGGCCGTCCATGATCGGACCCTACGCCCAACGCTTCAGTTTTGGACATCCACTTACCCTCGACCCTGTGAAGAATTCGTGCGCAGGGTGTGCCGCGTGACTCCACCGAGTGACCTACTCGGGCGGTGTCGGTGTGTCGTGCGTGCGGTACATCGCCTGGACGTCCAGCTCCAGTTGGACCGTCGGGCCGACCACGGCGATCCCACGAGCCAGCATGGACCGCCAGTTGAGCGTGTAGTCCTCCCGGTGCAGTTCGGCCTTGGCGAGGGCGGCGCACCGGAGCTCTTCGCCGTAACCGCCGTTGACCATGCCGAGGTAGTTCGTGTCCAGCGACACCGACCGGCTCACGCCGTGCATGGTCAGCGTGCCCAGCAGCGACCACCTGCTGCCGCCCCGGTAGGCGAAGCGGGTGCTCCTGAAGTCGATGTACGGGAAGTGCTCGACGTCGAGGAAGTCGGCGGACCGCAGGTGCGCGTCCCGGGTGTTGTTGCCGGTGGTGATGCTCGAGGCGTCGATGCGGACATGGACACGGGAGTCACCGATGTCCTGGGTGACCTGGATACCGCCCTCGAACCGTTCGAAACGGCCGTGCACATGGGCCATGCCGACGTGCTTGGCGATGAACCGGATCGCGGTGTGCGGCGGGTCGAAGAGCCAGGTTCCGGGGACCGGGAGTTCGGCCTGCCGGGCCGGCTGGAGCCAGACACGCTGGGACGACAGTCCGGCGTCGGCGACGACGTCGATGCTCTCGCGGTGCGGTTCCAGTCCCTCGGCCACGATCATCAGGCTGTAACCGCCCGGTGGCAGCGCGGCCAGGAACAGTCCGTACGGATCCGTGGTGCCGCGTGCCGCGACCTGGTGGCTGCGGAGTTCGGTCACCGTGACATCGGCCCCGCCGAGCGGCTGGTTCACCGGGTCGAGGACCTCGCGGCAGACGACGCCCGCGCCGGCCGGGACCGGCAGTGCGAGGCCCGCGGCACCTCCGGAGGCATTCTTCGGTCGCCGCCGGAGCAGTCCGAGGGGCATGGGGTTCACCTTTCCGTTCTGGTTGTTCAGTAATCTCTGCGTGGCCGGTCGCCGGCGTACGCCGCTCTCAGCACGCCCAGCACGCCCTCCGCGGTGACCTTCCGCGGGTTGGGGTACGCCTGCTCGGCCACCATGCGTGCCGCCACCGCCACATCGGTTTCGCGCAGTCCGAGTTCGGCCAGCGAGCGAGGTACACCGGGCTCGCCGGCGAGGTCCCGCACCGCACCCGGGACGTCGGCCGTGCCCAGGGCCCGGCCGAGCGCCGCCATGGCCTCGGGTGCGGCGGGTGCGTTGTACGCGAGGGCGTAGGGCAGGACCACGGTGTGGGTCTCGGCGTGCGGCAGGCCGAAGGTGCCGCCGAGGACATGGCAGAGCTTGTGGTGCAGCCCCATGGTGGTCGCGCCGAGTGCGGCACCGCAGAGCCAGGCCCCGTACAGGGCCCGGCCGCGGGCGTCCAGGTCCCGGGGAGCGGCGGCCAGTGCGGGCAGGGCACCGGCCATGGCCCGTACGCCCTCCTCGGCCATCAGCGACACCAGCGGCGAGGCGTCCGGCGCGTACAGGGCCTCGGCCGCGTGCGCGAGGGCGTTGACGCCGCTGGTCACGGAGAGGTCCACCGGGAGGGACAGGGTGAGCTCGGGGTCGTAGACGACGCTGCGCGGCAGGACCGAGGGATCGCGGCCGGTGCGTTTGGCCCCGTGCTCGGTCAGGCCCCAGACGGGGGTCATCTCGGAGCCGGAGTACGTGGAGGGTACGGCGACCAGCGGCAGTCCGGTGCGGAGCGCGATCGCCTTGCCCAGCCCGATCGCGGAACCGCCGCCCACGGCCACACAGCCGTCGGCTCCGGCGGCCCGGGCCACCTCCACGGCCCGGTCGGCGCTCCCTACGGGCACATGCATCCGGGCCTCGGCGTGCAGCCCCGCGCAGACATCGCCGAGCGCGTCCGAGACGGCCCGGGCCGTCTCCGCGCCTCGCGGCCCGCTGACCACCAACACGCGCCGGAGTCCCAGCCGTTCGACCTCGTCGGGAACCGCTGTCACGGAGGAGCCGGGCCGCAGGACGACCCGCATCGGCTGGGCCTCGTACGCGAACTCCATCACGAGTCCGCCGAGTTGAGCACGAGGTCGAAGCGGGCGTGCCGGAACGGGTTGGGGACGGCGAACTCCCTTGCCAGGGACGGGTCGTCGGTCGGAGTGAAGTCCTGGACGAGGCTCCTCCTGACCGCGAACACCGCGTCCGAGTCGAGGTAGTCGCTGCCCGCCACGAAGATGTGTGTGGTGACCGGCTCGTGCCCGTCGGCCGTGGCGATGAAGTGGATGTGGGCCGGACGGTAGGGATGCCGGCCCGTGGCCCGCAGCAGCTTCCCGACGGGACCGTCGGTGGGGATCGGGTACGGGCTCGGCACACAGGTGCGGAACCAGAAGCGCCCCTGGTCGTCGGCCGTGAACAGCCCACGTCCGTTGCCGGCGGGCTGGACCTCCGGCTGCTGGACGTCGTAGAAGCCGTTGCCGTCGGCCTGCCAGACGTCGAGGAGCGCACCCGGCAGCGGGGTGCCGTCCGCCGACAGCACCCGCCCGCTGACCACGCAGGGCTCGCCGCCGCCGACCAGGTCGATGTCCGCGCCCAGTGCCCGGACCGGTGACTCGGTCATGTGGAAGGGCCCCAGGACGGTGCTCTCGGTACCGCCCTCGTCGCTGTTGACCGTCTCCACCAGCATCGAGACGCCGAGCACGTCCGACAGCAGGATGAATTCCTGCCGGGTGTCCGTGCAGGTCTGCCCGGTCGCCGTCAGAAAGCCGACGGCCTGCTCCCACTCCGCCATGGTCGGCTCGGTCTCACGGACGAAGGCGTGCAGATGGCGGGTGAGGGCGGCGAGCAGTGCGCGCAGCCGGGGGTCCGTGGTGCCGTCGAAGCTGTCGACCACGGCCTCGGTGAGTTCGGCGCCCATCAGGCGTGCCCGAGGACGCGCCGCACGGCGTCGGTGAGTACGCGCTCGGCGTCCGCACCGGAAGCTGCTGCCGTCGCGTGCCGGAAGGCGACGTACCCGTCCGGCCGTACGAGGAGGGCTCCCCCGTCGGCGACCTCGCTCAGCCGCGCCCAGTCGCCGTACGGGTCCTCGTACTCCTGGCCGGGCCCGATGACGACGGTGGCGATGTCCAGGTCCTGGGCCCCGGCCGCCCGTACCCAGTCGGCGCCGCCGATGCCGGTGACCAGGGTGAACCGGCCCTGTCCGACGGTGTCGAGGGTGGAGAGGGTGCGGGTGCCGGAGGTGATCCAGGCGTGCGGGAGCTTGGCGCCCGGGCGGGAGGTGGGCTGGTGGTGCAGTTCGGGGTCGCGGTCGAAGCCGGGGTCGTCGGTGCCGTCGGGGACGATCGCGGTGGAGGTGTAGCGCTGGTTGAGGTCGACGCCGTGCGCGTTGAACTCGTACGCCTTGAAGGCGATCGCCTCCCGCAGCCGCGCCCGCTGCTTCTCGGCCGCCTCGGTGCCCTCCTTGCGGGCGGCGATGTTGGACCACAGCTGCTCGGGGGTCTGCGGGGAGAGCCCGTCGAGCGCCTCGAAGACGGGGGCGGTCTCGCCGATGGACTTGTTGGCGCGGGTGACGATCTGCCGGCCGATCGGGGCGCGTTCGGCGGTGTAGGTGTCGAGCAGCTTCGGGGAGGCGGTGCCGTCGAGGACGAGCTTGAGCTTCCAGGCCAGGTTGTAGGAGTCCTGGACGGAGGTGTTGGAGCCCAGGCCGTTGGACGGCGGGTGGCGGTGGGTGGCGTCACCGGCGCAGAAGACCCGGCCGTCGGAGTAGGTCTCGGCGTACATCTCGTTGACGGTCCAGGCGGAGGACGACTTGATGGTCACCGGGATGTCGTCGTCGCCGACCAGCTTGCGGACGACGGACTCGGCGTACTCGGTGGTCAGGTCGGGGGCGCCGGCGTTCACGTCGTAGCCCCACACGATCAGCCACTCGTTCCAGGGCCGCACACAGCGCACGAGCCCCGCGCCGATGCCTCCCACGGTGGCACCCGGGGCGAGCACCCAGTAGAGCGTGGAAGGGCGGTGGGCGGTGTACTTCGACAGGTCGGCGTCGAAGACGACGTTGATGCTGCCGGCCACGCCCATCTGGCCGCCCATCGGCAGTCCGGCGTCCTCGGCGACCTGCGAGCGGCCGCCGTCGGCGCCGATCAGGTACTTGGCGCGGATGGTGTACTCGTCGCCGCGCAGCCGGTCCTCGACGGTGACCGTGACTCCGAAGGCGTCCTGGACGAAGGACTTGTAGACGGTGCTGAAGCGCAGGTTCGTGCCGCGCGAGACCGCCGCGTCGATGAGCACCGGCTCCATGAGGTGCTGGGGCATGTCGCACATACGGGTGGGGCTGGCGAGCTCGTGCGCCGCCTGGACGAGCGGGTCGTTGCCCCAGGAGCGGACCCGGCCGAGTTCCTCGCCGGCGAGGCTGGTGCAGAAGGTCGTGTTGCCCATCAGATGCTGCGGGGTGGCCTTCGCCACGACCTCGTCCTCGACACCGAGGTCGCGCAGCACCTCCATGGTGCGCTGGTTGGTGATGTGCGCCCTGGGCGTGTCGGCGAGGCTCGCGTAACGCGTGACGACGATGTTGGGCACGTTGTAGGTGCTCAGGGCGAGCGCGGCGGCGCCGCCCGCGGGACCACTGCCGACGATGAGTACGTCGGTCACGACATCGGGCTCGACGGTGTGCACGGGGGACGCTCCAGGGAATGAGAACAGGCACCGACTGTTCAAGATCATGTACGGGGGTGCGGGAGCGCGGGTGTCTCAATTCGAGACAGAGTGCCGGAGAGGGCCAGGATTGTTGCCCGTTCAACCGTTCCCGTAGGGTGAGCCGTGCCGTGACCACCGCAGAGCGCCCCACCGCCCGCCCCGCCCTCGCCTCGCTGCGCAGGGCCCGCGAGCTGTTCCTGCGCGGGCACCAACTGCCGGACGGGGTCCCGGAAGAGGTGCTCGCCGCCTGGAAGCGTGCCCGGTTCTTCGGCGTACGACATGACGTACGGGAATCGGCGCCCACCGTTTCACCGGCCGAGTCGCCTCTGCTGGCGGCTGCCCGGCCCGTGCTGGAGCGCATCGCCCCCACGCTCGACGGCGGGCAGACCACGCTCGTCCTCACCGATGACCGGCTGCGGGTGCTCTGGGCCACCGGATCCATCCCGGACCACCCCCACCACGACCTCTCCGAACAGGCGGTCGGCCACAACAGCGCGGCCCTCGCCCTGCACACCCGGCGCCGGGCCGAGGTGCACGGTCCCGAGCACTTCCTCGATCTGTGGCAGGACGTCTCCGGGGTCAGTGTGCCGGTGCGGGAGCCGGAGACCGGCCGACTGCTGGGCACGGTGACCGTGTCCTGCGGGCTGTGCGCCGAGTGCGGTCCGCATCCGGGTGCGCCGGTCGCCGAGGCCGCGGTGATCGCCGTGGAGGCGGAACTCCTGTCTCGGTCACGGGCGGCGGAACGGGTGCTGCTGGACGCGTATCTGCGGGCCGCCGGGCAGCAGGGCCGTGCGGTGGTCGCCCTCGACGGTCGCAACCGGTTCGTCAGCGAGGCGGCGGGGCAACTGCTGTCGCCGGAAGAGCTGGAGGTACTCGAGCAGAGAGTGGTCGCACTGGTACGGGAAGGGACGGAGACGCGAGTACGCCTGTCCGACGGTCCGGGAAACGCCGCCACCGTCACCCTCGTCCCCCACCAGGGCTCGGTCATCGGAGCGGTCGCCGTGCTGGAGCCGGCCAGCCACACGATCATGTCGGGGGCCTCCCGGACCGCCGTCGGGCTGGCCGGACGTTCGCTGCCCTGGCGGCATGCCGTCGGCCGTGCGGTGGAGTTGGCCACGTCGCCGGAGCCGCTGCTGATCGTCGGCGAACGCGGCACCGGGAAGACCTCGCTCGCCCGGGAGCTGGTCACCGACCCGGTGACCGTGGATGCGGCCGAGGGTGAACTCGGCACCGACCTCGATGAGTTGGTGAGGGGCCACCCGCTCCTCGTCCGTCACGTGGAGCGTCTCGCCCAGTCCGACACGGCGACCCTCAACTCATTCCTCGACGCACGTCCGGGCGTGCCTCTCCTGGTGACCTACACCCCCGGAGCGGCACCGGGCCCGTGTCTCCAACGGCTTCTGGACACGCTGGCGGCCCGCTCGGTCACCCTCCCCGCGTTGCGCGAACGTCCGGACGACATACGGCAGTTGCTCACGTCCCTGGCCCCCGGGCCGGCACCGGGACATCCCCCGCTCACCTGGTCCCTGGACGCGCTGCGCGCTCTGGAGCGGCATCCGTGGCCCGGCAACATCACCGAACTCGCCCACCTGGTAAGGGCTTTGGCCGAGGGCCGCCGCTCGACGGGACCGGTCCGGCGTACCGAACTCCCCGACCCCGTACGCGAGGGACCCCCGCCCCGCCCCCTCACGCCGATGGAACGTGCCGAGCGCGCCGCCATCCTGGAGGCCCTCCGCCTCAACGGCGGCAACAAGGCCCGGACGGCGGCGGCCCTGGGCATCGGCCGGGCGACCCTGTACCGGAAGCTGCGGGGCTATCGGGGCTGACGGGTCACAGCGTGAAGGCGATGACCTGGCCGTCCGTCTCGATGTAGGTGCCGCTGATGTTGATCGCGTCGTAGCAGCCGTGGCTGCTGAACACCTGCACCCACCGGCCGGCGGGCACGGTGACCGAGATGTCCTTCGCCTGACCGACGGTGAAGCCGCTGTGGCAGGTGTACTGGCCGGCGGTCTGGGTCATGACCGAGTCGCCGTCGGTGACGGTGACGCGCAGGGTGGCCGTGACATCGGCCTGGGCCGTCGCCGACGCGGGTGCGCCGACGGCCAGTACGGCTGTCGCGGCGAGCCCGGTGGCCAGGGCGGTGACGCGAGTACGGCTGAGAGCGGGAAGCAGACGCATGACGACTCCGGATTCCTCGACTCCGGATGATTGTCGGGCCCTCCCGTCCCACGCGCCACACCGGCTTCAGCCATTCTCCGGTGTCCGTACGGCCGACAGCACGCCGATCTTGTCGACGCGGTGTTCGGGGTTCCCGCGGTCGTCGCGCCAGTGGTTGCCGGCCGCGTGGTCCTCCAGGGTCAGACAGGTGGAGACCGTGATCACCGCCTGGGTGGGGCGCCTGCCGGGGAAGCCGGGGACCGCCGCCCGCTGTTCGGCGAGGGAGCGTGCGGAGCGGAAGGAGGTGGTCCTGGTGCCGGTGATCTCGTACTCGTAGACGGTTCCGCCCGAGCTCACCAGGACCGAGTCGCCTTGGTCGAGGTCGGGGAGCCGGCGCAGCGGGCCGCCGTTGGAGAGGCGGTGGGCCGTGACGAGGTAGTTGCCGATCTCGCCGGGGCCGACGCCGCCCTGTTCGCCGTAGGGGCTGGCGGCGAGACCGCGGTTCTGGATCCTCGTACCCGGCCAGTCGTCCGTCGTGCCCTCGTACGGGATGACCCGCAGGTTCTCGACCCCGATGGCCGCGATGGTGAGCGATGCGGGTCGGGGCGCCGGAGGTGCCGCAGGTGCCGAGGTCGGTGTGGGCTCCGCCGGGCTGGTCGCACGTGGTGCCGCTCCCCGGTCCGTCGTGGACTCACCGCCCGCTCCCCCGCCGCCGGAGCAGCCGAGGAGCAGGGCGATGCCGGTACCGGCGAGGAGGGCGCTACGAGCTCGGGACCCAGGCATCTCGCACGGTGAACGAACGGCCCGGAACCGGCGTTCCCCTCACGGGTGGCTCACCAGGTTCGCCACATTGGTCGAGGAGTTGGAGGGGCCTCCCCGGTCGTTGATGACATGCCGGATGGTGCCGGTGCCGCCGAGGGAGACGGTCACCATGTTCCGGAAGCGGACGTTGGGGTTGTCGGGCACCTCGAAGGCATGCTCCGCGGTGACGCTCGGGTTGACGTTGAAGTAGCAGTAGCTGCCGAGTCCGTAGGCCTGGTGGCTGGTGACCGAGTTCGCGACCTTGTAGGCGGCGTAGCCCTGGGTGGAGCCGTTCATCCAGGCGGCCTGGTTGGGCGGGTCGTAGGGCATCTCGTTCTGGTAGAAGTACGTCCGGCCGCCGTTGCCGTTCCAGATCGTCTGGTGCTTCTGGTAGTGCTCGACGAACAGGCCGTACATCGTCACGTCGTCGCCGTTGACCACCAGCCCGGTGTCCGCCGTGTTGGAGTTCCAGCCGATGCCGCTGCCGTGGTCGCCGCGCCAGATCCACATGTGGTCGCCGATGACGTCGTCGCTGTTGACGACGAGGCTGGTGGTCGCCTTGCCCACGGCCGCGCCGCCGACGCGGAAGTACACGTCGTGCAGCGAGGTGGGGTTCGCCGAGTGGTCGGCGGCGGCGCCGGACGGGCCGACTTCCACGAGGGTCTGCGAGTTGGTGGTGCCGGCGTCGAAGAGGACGCCCGCGAGCTTCACTCCGTCGACGTCGGCGACCGTCATGGCCGTGATGCCGTTGTCGGGGATGAACGTGGCGAGGCCGAGCCCGAGGACGACGGTGTCGGGGCGGGTCACCCGCAGGGTCTGGTCCAGGTGGTAGACGCCGGGAGTGACCAGGAGGTTCTTGCCCTCGGCCAGGGCGGCGTTGATCTGTGCGGCGGTCGCGCCCGGCTTCACGACGTAGAACTGGTCGATGCCGAGCGAGGTGCCCGCGGCGTTGCCGTTCGCCCAGGTGGTGGCCGAGGAGTTGGTGCGTACGGACGGGACGAACACCTTGTAGGCGCCGGCCGCGTCGACGTACAGGAAGGGCTTCTCCCTGACCGTGGGGGTCTGGTTCACCGTGGTGTAGGGCGGGTTGGGGAAGCTGTTGCCGGGCACGCCCTGGCTGCCGACGAAGACCATGTTCCAGTTGGCGCCGGTCCAACTGCCGAGCTGGGAGTTGCGGGTCAGCCACTGCTGCTGGGTGCCGGAGCGGACCTGGCCGTCGATCTTGCTGTCGGCCATGAAGCCACCGCTGGACCAACCGCCGTCGCTCAGCTCCAGGTTGCCGCGGACATGCATACGCCGGTAGCCGGAGGCCTGCGAGACCGCCCAACGGTCCGTTCCGCCGGTGGGGTTGACCGAGAGGTTCTCGGCGCCGCGCCAGAAGTTCTGGGTGGCGTTCTGCGGCGGGAACCAGTCGGCCTCCACATGCACGGCGCCGTTGATCGTGACCGAGTCCGGCGACTGCCCCAGGCCCAGGACCTGGGTGTAGAAGCCGACGTTGACGTCGTTGCTGTAGGTGCCGGGCTTGAACATGACCGCGTAGCGCTGGGAGCCGAACTGGTTCGTCTCCTGCTGCTGGAAGATCTGGTTCAGCCGGCTCTGGATGGTGGCCGACGGCATCGACGGGTCGAAGACCACGACGCCCGGGCCGAGGTCGACGTCCCCGGGCGCGGTGCTCACGGGTGCGACCTGGAAGCGCTGGGCGGCCGTGCCGTTGCAGGTGTACTGCACCAGTTGGACGCTGTCGGCCGTGGAGGCGGACGGGACGTCGAGGCACTTGCCGCTGTTGCGGTTGACGAAGTGGTACGCGCCGCCGCCCTCGTCGACGGCCTGCCACTGCTGGTTGTTGCCGCCGCCGTACGCCCACAGGTGCACAGCCGCGTTGTCCGCCGTGGACACATCGCTGACGTCCATGACCTGCGCGGCGTCGTTGCGGTTGTTGATCCGTACGTAGCCGTCGCTGGTCGGTGTGAAGCTCCACTGCTGGGCGGTGCTGTTGTTGCAGGCGTACTGCTGCACGGCGGTGCCGTTCACGGTCGCGGCCGACCGGGCGTCCAGGCACTTGCCGCTGCCGCTGTTCACCACCGTGGTCCAGCCGGTCGGTGGGGCGGCGACCGCCTCGGTGGGCTGCAGGACGGTGAGCGTCGAGGCGATGACGGCCGTGGCCGCGAGAGCGACGGATGGTCTCGGGAGTCGTCGGAGCATGTCTTCATCCGCTTCTGGTGGGGGGCGGCGACTTAGTTCACTGCGTGATTTAAGAAGTGAGGTATGGACATGTCAAGGGTTTGGTGCAGACCAGTACCCTTCCTGGCGCCCACCCGTCGAAAGTTTCGCGAAACTCGGCAACTCTTTCGTGGGAGCGGGCGATTGGCGCATAGTGAAGGCGCTGTTCAACGGCCGGGCAAAGGATCGAGATGACACAGAAGAAAGCCCTGGTGGTCCGAGGCGGATGGGAGGGGCACCGGCCGGTCGAGGCCACGGAACTGTTCGTGCCCTTCCTGCGAAGCAACGGATACGCCGTTCGAGTCGAGGAGTCGACCGATGTCTACGCCGACACCGCCGAGTTGGCCGACACCGACCTCGTCGTGCAGTGCGTCACGATGTCGGAGATCACCGCCGAGCAACTGGCGGGGCTGAGCGCTGCGGTCGTGGCCGGCACCGGCTTCACCGGCTGGCACGGCGGCATCGCCGACTCCTTCCGCGCCTCCTCCGACTATCTCCACCTGGTGGGCGGCCAGTTCGCGACCCACCCCGGCAAGGAGCCGTGCGAGCGTCGGGGTGACGAGTCGGACAACTTCCTGCCGCACACCATCACCCTCACCGATCTCGGCCGCGAACACCCCGTCACCGCGGGCATCGAGGACTTCGAGCTGACCACCGAGCAGTACTGGGTGCTCCACGACGACCTGATCGACGTACTGGCCACCACCACCCATCCGGCCCGGCCCTGGCAGCCCTGGCACCGGCCGGTCACCGCGCCGGCGGTCTGGACCCGGCAGTGGGGCGCCGGGCGGATCGTCGTGACGACACCGGGTCACAGCCTCGACGTGCTGGAGAACCCCAACGTCCGTACCGTCATCGAGAGGGGCATGCTGTGGGCGACACGCACCGCATCGGCGTCGTAGGTCTCGGCGTCATCTCCCGCGCCTATCTGGACACGCTGATCGGCCTTCCCGCCGTCCGTGTCACCGCGGTCGCCGACCTGGACGCCGCCCGCTCGGCCGCGGTCGCCACCGAGTTCCCCGGCGTCCGGGCACTCACCGTCCAGGAGTTGCTGAGCAGCCCGGACGTGGACACGGTGCTGAACCTCACCGTCCCCGCGGCCCACGCCGAGATCGCCCTCGGCGCGATCGCGAACGGCAAGCACGTCTACGGGGAGAAGCCGCTGGCCGCCGAACTCAGCGACGCGCACGCCGTGTTGGAGGCGGCCGCGAAGGCGGGCGTCGGGGTGGGGTGCGCACCCGACACCGTCCTGGGCACCGGAATCCAGACGGCCCGGGCGGCCGTCGCGGCGGGGAGCATCGGACGCCCCCTGTTCGCCTCGGCCGTGATGATCACCCCGGGCCACGAACGCTGGCATCCCCACCCGGACTTCTACTACACCACCGGAGGCGGTCCCCTCCTGGACATGGGCCCGTACTACCTCGCCTCCCTGATCCATCTCCTGGGCCCGGTGCGGGCCGTGACCGGGGCGTCCAGCCGACCTCGCACCGAGCGCGTCATCGCCTCCGGCCCCCGCGCGGGCGAGCGGATACCGGTCGAGGTCGACAGCCATGTCTCCGGAGTGCTCGAGCACACCGACGGAACGCTGACGACGATCACGACGAGCTTCGACGGCGTGACCACGACCGCCGCACCGATCGAGGTGCACGGCGAGACCGGGACCCTCACGGTGCCGGACCCGAACCACTTCGACGGCGAGGTACGCCTCTTCGAACTCGGCGGCACCGAATGGCGCACCCTCCCACCGTCGGCGGGCTACGTCGACGGCTCGCGGGGCATCGGCCTGCTGGACTTCGTCACCGCCGACGCCCAGCGGGCGCCCCGCGCCGGCGGTGAACTCGCCCTGCACGTACTGGAAACCATGACCGCACTGCTCCGCTCGTCGGCCGAGGGCCGGCGCATCGAGCTGACCACCTCGACGCAGCCGCCCGCCCCCGTGCCGCTCACGCCCGCCCGGGAATGGAGGAGCTGAGAATCTCTCAGTCCACGGGCCAGGTGTGCGCCGCCGCGTTGAGGTGCATGTAGTCCATGTAGGTCGAGGTCATCCGCCGCAGCGCCTCCTGACGGTCGTGGATGCCTTCCTTCTCCATCTGGTGGACCGTCTCCACCTGCCACAGGGCGCCGTTGCGGGCGCTGACGCAGCGCTGCTCGACGATGCCCAGCAGCGGTTCGCGCCACTCCGCGTCCATGCCGGCCAGCTCCAGGCCCCGGTGGGCCAGGGGCAGCAGCCGTCGCAACACCAGTTCCGTGACCGGGACTTCGCCGACGCCGGGCCAGTACAGACGGGCGTCGATACCGTCGCGGGCCCCGGCGTGGAGGTTCTCCTCGGCGACCGAGAAGGACATCCGCGTCCACACCGGCCGGTCCTCGTCGACCAGCGCGCGGGTCAGGCCGTAGTAGAAGGCGCCGTTGGCGATGATGTCGGACACGGTGGGTCCGGCGGGCAGGACCCGGTTCTCGATGCGCAGATGCGGTCCGCTGTCGGTGACGGCATAGATGGGGCGGTTCCAGCGGTAGATCGTGCCGTTGTGCAGCGTCAGTTCCCCCAGCTCCGGCACTCCGTCGCCGTCCAGCACCTCCTGCGGGTCCTCCTCGTCGCACACCGGCAGAAGAGCGGGGAAGTAGCGCACGTTCTCCTCGAAGAGGTCGAAGACACTGGTGATCCACCGCTCGCCGAACCACACCCGGGGCCGCACGCCCTGCGCCTTGATCTCCTGCGGGCGGGTGTCGGTGGCCTGCTCGAACAGCGGGATTCGGGTCTCACGCCACAGCTCCCGGCCGAAGAGGTAGGGCGAGTTCGCCGCCAGGGCGATCTGTACGCCCGCGACGGCCTGGGCCGCGTTCCAGTAGTCCGGGAACTCCTTCGGCGCGACCTGCAGATGGAACTGGGTGCTGGTGCAGGCGGCCTCGGGCGTGATGGCGTCGGCGTACATCGCCAGGCGTTCCACGCCGTCCACCCTGATGCGCAGGTCCTCGCCCCGTGCCGCGAAGATCTGCTCGTTGAGCAGCTGGTACCGCGGATCACCGGACAGGGCGTGCGCGCCGACGTCCGCCTCGCCCAGGGTGGGCAGGATGCCGATCATGATCAGATGCGCGCCCACCGCCGAGGCACGTTCCTCGGCGTGGTTGAGCGCGTCGCGGATCGCCTGCTCCCAGGCACCGGGGCCGCCGGCCGTCAGCTCACGGGGCGGGATGTTGATCTCCAGGTTGAAGCGCCCCAGCTCACTCGACCAGGCCGGGTCGGCGATGGCCTGGAGCACCTCGGTGTTCCGCATCGCGGGCAGCCCGTCGTCGTCCACCAGGTTGAGCTCGATCTCCAGCCCGACCTGCGGACGCTCACTCTCGAACCCCGACTCGCGCAGCATCTGCGCCAGCACATCGAGGCAGGTGTGCATCTTGTCCCGGTACCGACGGCGGTCCTCCCGCGTGAACACCAGGGCCGGCACATCACGTCCCATCGTGCCCTCCGAGTCCCCTCGGCGGATGTCTCTCGTCCCAGCGTCGCACTTCGGAGGCGCCCGGGACAGTCAAGGAGCGCGGGAGCACCACCGAGTGCCCGGCCCGCCCGCCCGGAATGCCGTTGTCACTGCCCCGGGCTAACCTCCGGACTACCGATTCTTTGCCCCGTTCCGGGAGGGTTTCATGGGTTCGCGACTCAATCCCTACATCAGCTTCGACGGAGACGCCCGCCAGGCGCTGGAGTTCTACCAGGAGGTCTTCGGCGGCACGCTCGCGCTCAACACCTTCGGCGCTTTCGGCCAGCCGGACTCCCCCGAGGCCGACAAGATCATGCACGGCATGCTGGAGACCCCGAGCGGCTTCACTCTCATGGGCGCCGACTCCCCGCCCGGCATGGAACACGACCCCGGCACCAACTTCTCCGTGAGCCTGAGCGGCGAGGACGACGCGGAGCTGCGCGGCTACTGGGAGAAGCTCTCGGCCGGGGGATCGGTGTCCGTGCCGCTCGACAAGCAGATGTGGGGCGATGTGTTCGGCATGTGCACGGACCGCTTCGGCATCCCGTGGATGGTCAACATCAGCGAGCCGCAGGGCTGAGCGAGACCGGTCGCCCGCCCTACCCCCGCGGGGGTGGCCCGCTGGTCCCCCTGATGACCAGCTTGGGATCCAGCACCGCCTCCCGCGGCTCCAGCTCCGGGCTCTCCAGCCGTTCCACGGCGAACCGCACCGCGTGCTCCGCCATCAGCACGGCGTCCTGGCGTACGGTCGTCAGCCCGATCGGCATGAGATGCGAGAGGTGGCTGTCGTCGTAGCCGACGACGGACATGTCGCGCGGAACCTCCACGCCGGCCCGCGTCAGCGCCATCAACAGGCCCATGGCACACCGGTCGTTGCCCGCGAGGACCGCCGTCGGCGGGGGCAGACCCCGGTCGCGCTCCGCCACCAGCAGCCGGCCGGCCTCGATGCCGGCCTGCTCGGTGTGCTCGCCCGGGACGACCCGTGCCTCCGCCTCCAGCCCGTGCCGGCGCATCGCCGCGCGATAGGAACGGCGCCGGTCGGCCGACCCGGGGCCACGGCCACCGTCGATGTGCACGATCCGCCGGTGACCCAGTTCCACCAGGTGATCCATGGCCTGCCGAATGCCCTTGCCCTCCGCGCTGTGCACGAAGTCCACACGGGCCCGCGGCACCCTGCGGCTCACCGAGACGGTGGCCACGCGCTGCCCGAGCTCGTCGAGATAGGCGGGCTCGGCGTCCGGGCCCAGCAGGATCAGCGCCTCGCAGCGGTGGCCGAGCAGCGCCTCGACGGCCTTCTCCTCGCTGCGGCCCAGGGCGGTGGCGGAGAGCAGCACGTCGTAGCCGAACCGTTCCGCCTCCGGGTAGATCCCCTCGATGAGATCCGTCTGGAAGGTCTGGCGCACGGTGAACATCACGCCGATGGTGCGACTGCGCCCCCGGGCCAGCAACCGGGCCGCACTGTCCGGCCGGTAGCCGATCTCGTCGGCGACGCGCAGGACCCGCTGCCGGGTCTCCTCGCTCGCCCCCGGCTGGTTGCGGAACACGATCGAGACCAGCGCCCGGGAGACGCCCGCCTTCTCGGCGACGTCCGCCATCGTGGGCCGCTGCCTGCCCGATGCATCCACCTGTGAACCCACCCTCCGACGGCGCCCACCTTAGTGGGCTCCCGAGAAATCTCCCGGCAGCAAGCTATTGACATGACATTTGGACAGGGGTCATCGTACTCGCACTAGAGCGCGCTAGTAGAGCGCGACAGGAAGGGAAAGCCAGCCCTGATGCCGTTCGAAGTGCTGACCATGGGCCGGGTGGGAGTGGATGTGTATCCCCTCCGGACAGGTGTGGGACTGGCCGAGGTCACGTCGTTCGGCAAGTACGGGCGGTGCGGGTGCGCGGCTTCGGGATGGGCGTCGCGGCCGTGGTGCTGTGGCTGACCGACTTCCTCTACGTCCCCGAGACCAAGGGACGCACCCTCGAAACCCTCGAAGTCGAACTCCGGGCGCGCTTCTCCTGGTTCAGGACCAGTTAGGAAACGATCATGACTGTACGTGTAGGTGTCGTCGGCGCCGGCTGGATCGGCAAGGAGCACATCCGGCGTCTCACCGAGACCGTCACGGGCGCCCGGGTCACCGCGGTGACCGACATCGACGCCAACCGCGCCGCGGAGGCGGCGGCACCGGTCGGTGCCCAGGTGCTGCCCGACGGCGCGGCCCTGATCTCTTCTCCGGAGGTCGACGCCGTACTCGTGACGTCGTGGGGCCCCACCCACGCCGAGCACGTGCTGACCGCGATAGCCGCGGGTAAGCCGGTGTTCTGCGAGAAGCCCCTCGCCACCGGCGCCGAGGACTGTCTGCGGATCATCGAGGCGGAACAGGCCCACGGCCGCCGTCTGGTCCAGGTCGGCTTCATGCGCCGCCACGACGTCGGCTACCGGAAGATGAAGCAGGTCATCGACTCCGGCCGCATCGGTGAGCCGCTGATCGTGCACTGCGCCCACCGCAATCCGACCGTCCCTGAGTCGTACACCTCCTCGATGGCCGCCCTGGACACGGCGGTGCACGAGGTGGACGTGCTGCGCTGGCTGCTGGACGACGAGATCGTCTCCACCCAGGTGGTCACACCGCGCGCCACGAGCAAGCGGTTCGCGCATCTCAAGGACCCGCAGATCATGCTCTTCGAGACCGCCAAGGGCGTACGCATCGATCTGGAGGTCTTCGTCAACTGCCAGTACGGATACGACATCCAGTGCGAGGCCGTGGGCGAGGAGGGTCTGGTCCGGCTGCCGGACCCGGCGGCGGTCGGTCTGCGCAGCGCGGGCCGGCACAGCACGGAGGTGCTCACGGACTGGGTGGGCCGGTTCGCGGACGCCTTCGACACCGAGTTCCGTGAGTGGATCGCGGGCATCGCCGCCGGCGTGGAGCCCACCGGTCCCTCGGCGTGGGACGGCTACGCGGCCACCGTCATCACCAGCGCGACCGTCGAGGCCCTGGAGTCGGGCCATGTCGTCGCCACCGACCTCAAACCCCGTCCCGCCTTCTACGGAGGTGCCGCGTGAAGATCGCCCTCGACCCGTACATGTTCCGCGCCCTGCCGATCGGCGACATGGTGCGCACAGTTGCCGAACTCGGCTACGACTACATCGAGTTGTCGCCCCGCGACGACTTCATGCCGTTCTTCCTGCACCCGCGGGCCGACGACGATCGGCTCGCCGAGCTCAGGAACTCCCTGCGGACGCACGGCGTTCAGCTGTCCTCGGTGCTGCCGCTCTACAAGTGGTCGTCACCGGACGAGAGCGAGCGTCAGGCGGCCGTCCGCTACTGGAAGCGGATGATCGAGATCACCGCCGACCTCGAATGCCCGCTGATGAACTCGGAGTTCAACGGCCGCCCCGAGCGCGCCGCGGAGAGCGAGGCGGCGTTCTGGCGCTCGATGGAGGAGCTGCTGCCGGTGTTCGAGCGGGAAGGCATCGCTCTGAACCTGGAGGCGCACCCGGACGACTTCTGCGAGGAGAACACCCCCGCGGTCGACCTGGTCCGGGCCCTCAACAAGCCCTGGGTGAACTACCTGTACTGCGCGCCGCACTCCTTCCATCTGTCAGGGGCCGATCCGACCGCCGACATCGCGGCGATGATGCGCTACGCCGGTGACAAGCTCCGGCACGTGCACATCGCCGACTCCTTCAACCACAAGGGTTCCAGCGGGCTTCGCTACATCCTCAACCCGCCCGGCACCGCGGCCCGTATCCACCAGCACCTCGACATCGGTCAGGGCGAGGTCGACTGGGACGCCTTCTTCGGCACCCTGCGCGACCTGAACTTCGACGGCGTCGCGACCGCCTGTGTCTTCGCCTGGGAGGAACGCGCCCCCGCGTCCTCGGCGTTCATGCTCGACCGCATCACCAAGGAGCTCGCCCCTTAGGGAGGGGGTGCGTGGATGAGACGATGCCGCGCATGACGCTGTCGACGGCTTTCACGACGTTGTTCGGTGTGCGGCATCCCATCGCCCTTGCTCCCATGGGCGGTTCGGCGGGCGGTGCGCTCACCGCGGCCGTCTCGCGCGGTGGCGGGCTGGGGTTGCTCGGGGCGGGAGGCGGGCATCCGGACCTGCTGGCCCGGGAGTTGCCGATCCTGGCGGATGTCGAGGAACCGTGGGGCGTCGGGTTCCAGACCTGGGCGACCGAGCCGCGCGCGGTCCATGAGGTCCTGGAACACCACCCCGCCGCGGTGATGTTCTCCTTCGGCGATCCGAGCCCGTTCGTCGACCGGGCCCATGAGTCCGGTGTGGCGGTGCTCCTCCAGGTCACCGATCTGGAGGAGGCCAGGCAGGCGGTGGACCTGGGCGCCGATGTCATCGTGGCGCAGGGCACCGAGAGCGGTGGCCACGGCGCCCGGCACGGGCGGTCCACGCTGCCGTTCGTGCCGGTCGTGGTGGATCTGGTGGCACCGGTGCCGGTACTGGCGGCCGGTGGCATCGCCGACGGCCGGGGGGTGGCCGCCGCCCTGGCCCTGGGGGCCGCCGGGGCGCTGATCGGAACCCGCTTCCAGGCCACCGCCGAGGCGCTCGTCGATCCCTCGGTCGCCGAGGCCCTGGTTCGGGGACGGGGGCAGGACACCGAACGCAACCGCATCCTCGACATCGCCCGAAGCTCCCGATGGCCCTCGAAATACACGGCTCGCACCCTCGGACACACCTACCTCGACCGATGGCGGGGCCGCGAGGCGGAACTCGCCGCGGATCCGGCGGCTGCCCGCCGGGCCTACGACGCCGACGTGGAACGCGGCGCCGTACCCCCGTCGCCGATCTGGGCGGGCGAGGCGGTCGACCTCGTCACCGATCTGCCTCCCGCGACCGCACTCGTGTCCACCCTGGCCGCCGAGGCCGAAGCGGCTCTGGCGAGAGCGGCGGGCCGCTGACCGGTCCTGCTCGGTACGTACATGTCTCCCTTGAGGCAGCGCAGTGGTGTCACACGGCTGCGGAGCCGTGACGGCTCACCGGTGTTCATGGACCCACCGTGCGCCACGGGCGCCAGGACCGACCAGCCCTCTCCCGCTGGCAGGATCGCCGATCCCGGTAGCAACACCACCATGCTCAAGGGGAATACGCGGACCGCCGACGCACCCACCCGAGGACCACCAGCGAGCACACCGCCGCGAACGCACACCAGGTCGAGGCGAACTCCAGCCGCCACAGCGCCCAGCACACCAGCACACCCACCGCGGCCAGGACTCCGAATCCGAACAGCCAACGGTCGCCGGAGAGCAGCAGGGCGCCTACCGTGGCGAGCAGATAGCCCGCGATGAGCACTTCGGTGCGGGGCAGCCCGAGGACGTAGCCGACGGTATGGCCGCGGATCTCCGCACGCACGGGCCCGGTGGCGATGGCGTACGCCATCGCGCCGGCGGTCACGACACCGCACACCACGGGAATCGCCAGCCGGCCCCACGCCTGCCGCGGTACCGCGCACAGCACGGCCAGCGGCACCCACGCCGCCAGGAGAGGAAGGGCGATCACCGCCCATACGACGGTGGCCGGCCCGGTCCCGCCCCCGACCTGCCAGACGCGGGCCTCGACCAGCTGATGCGCACCGAGCAGCAACGGCACCGAGGCCATCGGCAGATCGCCCGCTCTGCGCACTCGTGCCACGCAGGCCACACCGACGCCGACGATCCCGGCACCGGCGACGAGATCGGCCGTGGCACTCCAGCACATGGCAACCACCATGGCAACGATCCGCCACAGGCGCACACCGGAAACCGGAGCCGAACCCCATGCCCTTGCCCCAGCACGTCACCCCACCTAGCCTGACTTTGTGCCGCTAATAAACAAAACCCGAACGCACAACGACGTGCCGGGTGACAAGGGGAACGCCCTCAGCCGCCTCCGCATCGTCCTGACCGTCTTCTTCGCCCTCGACGGCTTCGTCTTCGCGGGCTGGGTCGTCCGCATCCCCGCCATCAAGGAGCAGACCCACGCCACCGCCAGCACCCTCGGCCTCGCGCTCCTCGGCGTCTCCGCCGGTGCCGTCATCACGATGACGCTCACCGGTCGGCTGTGCCGCCGCTACGGCAACCACCAGGTCACCGTCGCCTGTGCCGTACTCCTCTCCCTCAGCGTGGCCCTGCCCCCGCTCACCCACTCCGCGCCGGCCCTCGGCGCCGTGCTGCTGGTCTTCGGCAGTGCGTACGGCGGGATCAACGTCGCCTTCAACAGCGCCGCCGTCGACCTGGTCACCACCCTGAAGCGCCCCATCATGCCCAGCTTCCACGCCGCCTTCAGCCTCGGCGGCATGGTCGGTGCCGGCCTCGGCGGGGTGGTCGCCGCGCACCTCTCCCCCACCCGTCATCTGCTCGGCCTCACCGTCATCGGACTTCTCGTGACAGCCGTGGCCGGACGCACCCTGCTGCGGATCGAACCGCCCGTACCGCCCGAGCGGACGGAACCGCGAGCGGGCCCCGCCCCGCGTCGGCTGGACCGGCGGACCCGTGGGCTGGTGGTCGTCTTCGGACTGATCGCCCTCTGCACGGCGTACGGCGAGGGAGCCATGGCCGAATGGAGCGCGCTGCATCTCCAGGAGGACCTCCACACCTCCCCCGGTGTCGCCGCCGTCGGCTTCTCCTGCTTCGCCCTCACCATGACCGTCGGCCGGCTCACCGGCACGACACTGCTGGAGCGGCTCGGCCGCACCCGCACCGTGATCGTCGGCGGTTCCACCGCGGCGGCCGGCATGCTGCTCGGCGCGCTCGCCCCCGAACTGTGGGCGGCGCTCCTCGGTTTCGGCATCGCGGGACTCGGCCTCGCCAACCTCTTCCCCGTCGCCATCGAACGCGCCGGAACGCTCGCCGGCCCCACCGGTGTCGCCACCGCCTCCACCCTCGGCTACGGCGGCATGCTCCTGGGCCCACCCGCGATCGGTTTCATGGCGGACTGGTTCTCCCTCCCCATCGCCCTCACCAGCGTGGCCGTCCTCGCCGCCACGGCAGCCGTCATCGGGTTCCTCACCCGACGTCACGGCTGAGGTCGCCCGCGGAGCGGGTTCAGTGAGGTGACGGAACGGCGACCGGCCGCGTTCCCATGCGGCACACTCACCCCCATGGAGACTGCCGAGTTCGTCCACATCCTCGACCAGGAAGGCAGGTCGCTCGCCGCGGCCGCCGAGCAGGCCGGTACCGATGCCAAGGTGCCGACCTGCCCGGAGTGGCAGGTGCGGGACCTGCTGAGGCACACGGGGGCGGTGCACCGATGGGCGGCGGGGTTCGTTGCCGACCGGCATCCGTCGCCCCGGCCCCTCGGGGACCTGCCCGACCTCGACGGCGCCGCGCTCGTGGCCTGGTACCGCGAGGCTCACGGGCATCTCGTGGACACCTTGACCGCGGCCGATCCGGACATTCAGTGCTGGCACTTCCTGCCCGCGCCCTCGCCCCTCGCGTTCTGGGCGCGTCGGCAGGCACACGAGACCGCGGTGCACCGCTTCGACGCGGAGAGCGCGCGGGGTGGCTCACCGAGCGGCATCGCCCCGGCGTTCGCCGTCGACGGCATCGACGAACTGCTGACCGGGTTCCATGCCCGCCAGAAGAGCCGGGTGCGCAGCGAGCGGCCCCGAGTGCTGCGGGTGCGGGCCACGGACACCGAGGGCGCGGTGTGGACCGTACGACTGTCCCAGGAGCCGCCCGCGGCCCGGCGAGGCGCGGAAGGCGACGCGGAGTGTGAAATCGCCGGTCCGGCGGGGCAGTTGTACCTGTCTCTCTGGAACCGCGTGCCGTTCCCGGCCGTGACCGGCGACACCGCCCTCGCCGAACTGTGGCGCGAGAAGTCCGGGGTCGTCTGACCCGCGGCCCGCGTCAGTCCGACCCCAGCGTCCTCGTCAGCACCGCACGCTGCACCGGCAACACCTCGCCGTGCAGCGTGCGCCCCTTCGCCGTGAGCGCCACCCGGACGCCCCGCCGGTCCTCCGAGCACATGGCTCGCTCGACGAGTCCGTCCTTCTCCAGGCGGGCGATCAGCCGCGACAACGCGCTCTGGCTCAGATGGACCCGCTCTGAGATCTCCTGGACGCGATAGGAGCAGTCGCCGCCCGTGGCGCGCCGCACGTCGGCGAGGACGTCGAGCACCTCGAAGTCGCTGGCGCACAGGCCGTGCTGGTGGAGTGCACGGTCCAGCTCGCACTGGGTGCGCGCATGCAGCGCCAGGATGTCCCGCCACTGGTCCACGAGCGTCTGCTCGGCCTTCTTCGCCGCCATGGGCGCACCGTAGCAGAGAGCCAAAATTATTGCACCGTAATTAAATGCGCTTGCATTCGATGCATGCGCATGTAGTGTCTCGGGCATGACCTCTCCGCTCAACAAGCCTGCGCCCGAAGGGCGTTGGACTCCCCGACTGTGGGGCACGCTGCTGGTGCTCTGCGCCGCGATGTTCCTGGACGCGCTCGATGTGTCGATGGTGGGCGTCGCCCTGCCGTCCATCGGCGCCGACCTCGGTCTGTCGACCTCGACCCTGCAATGGATCGTCAGCGGCTACATCCTCGGGTACGGCGGCCTGCTGCTGCTCGGCGGTCGCGCCGCCGACCTGCTGGGCCGACGCCAGGTGTTCCTCGTCGCCCTCGCCGTCTTCGCGGTCGCCTCGCTGCTCGGCGGGCTCGTCGACTCCGGGCCGCTGCTGATCGCCAGCCGGTTCATCAAGGGCCTGAGTGCCGCGTTCACCGCGCCCGCCGGCCTGTCCATCATCACCACGACCTTCGCCGAAGGCCCCCTCCGCAACCGCGCGTTGGCGATCTACACCACCTGCGGCGCCACCGGCTACTCGATGGGCCTGGTCTTCTCCGGCCTGCTCACGGAGGCCAGTTGGCGCTACACCATGCTGCTGCCCGCCCCCGTCGCGCTGATCGCCCTGATCGCGGGACTGAAGCTGCTGCCGCGCAGCGAACGTGAACAGAGCACCGGTGGCTACGACATCCCGGGCGCCGTGCTCGGCACCAGCTCGATGCTGCTGCTGGTGTTCACCGTGGTCCAGGCGGCGGAGGTCGGCTGGGGTTCCGTCCGCACGATCCTGTCCTTCCTGGCCGTCGCCGTCCTGCTGACCGCCTTCGTCGCCGTCGAGCGGCGCAGCCCCAGCCCGCTGATCCGGCTCGGCGTCCTGCGTTCCGGCCCACAGGTCCGGGCCCAGCTCGGCGCGTTGACGTTCCTCGGCAGTTACATCGGCTTCCAGTTCCTGGTCACCCTCTACATGCAGCAGCTGCTCGGCTGGTCGGCGCTGCACACAGCGCTGGCCTTCCTGCCGGCGGGCACACTGGTGGCGCTGTCCGCGACCAAGGTGGGCACGGTCATCGACCGGTTCGGCACCCCGCGGCTCATCGTGGCCGGCTTCGCGCTGATGGTCGTCGGCTATCTGCTGTTCCTGCGCATCGACCTCGACCCGGTCTACGCGTCGGTGATCCTGCCGACCATGCTGCTCGTCGGCGCCGCCTTCGCACTGACCTTCCCCTCCCTCAACGTCCAGGCCACCAACGGCGTCGACGAACACGAGCAGGGCATGGTCTCGGGTCTGCTCAACACCTCGGTCCAGGTGGGCGGCGCGCTCTTCCTGGCCGTGGTCACGGCGGTGCTGACGGCGAACGCCCCCGCGGAGAACGCCTCTCCCCAGGCCGTCCTCGACAGCTACCTCCCCGGCCTCACGGTGGTCACCGGCGTCGCGGTCGTGGGCCTGCTGATCTCACTGACGGGACTGCGGGTCCGGCCCCGCCAGAAGACCGTCGTGGTCGTCAAGTCCACATCCCAGGAGGAGGCGGAGCGCGTGACCGTGCGCGACTGACAGGGGGACGCCTCCCCTGTCGTGCGCCCGGCGGAGTGCTTGCTCCGTCGGGCGCACGGCTGTGAGAATCGTCGTATGACCGCATACGGGGGCCGACGGGATCAGGCCGCGCGGGACGCGATCACCGTCGAGATCGGATACGCGCTGTTCAGCGCCGCGTTCGCGGCGGCGGTCGTCTTCGGGGCGCTCGCCGGCCCGGCGCTGCTCTTCGACCTGCCGGAGACCATGGAGAAGCTCCTGATCCATGTGAGCCTCGCGCTCGCACCAGTGCTGTTCATGGCCCGGGTCATCAGTGTGCTGCTGCGCTTCCAACGCAAGGACAGCGCGGATCAGCCCAGCCAGCCCGGCCGCACCAACCCCGACTCATAGGCCAGTACGACGAGTTGGGCCCGGTCACGGGCCCCCAGTTTCACCATCGTGCGGCTGACGTGGGTCTTCGCGGTGAGCGGGCTGACCACCAGGCGCCGGGCGATCTCCTCGTTGGACAGGCCGATGCCGACCAGCGCCATCACCTCCCGCTCCCGCTCGGTGAGCCGGGCCAGCGCGTCGGCCGTCGCGGGCTCCTTGGAACGGGCCGCGAACTCGGCGATGAGCCGCCGGGTCACCCCCGGCGAGAGCAGCGCGTCCCCCTCCACCACCGCCCTGACCGCGCGCAGGAGTTCCTCCGGTTCGGTGTCCTTGACCAGGAACCCGGAGGCGCCCGAGCGGATCGCCTCGAAGACGTACTCGTCGAGCTCGAAGGTGGTGAGCATGACCACCTTGACGCCCGAGTGCCGCTCGTCGGCGGTGATCCGGCGGGTCGCGGCGAGACCGTCGAGCACCGGCATCCGGATGTCCATCAGGACGACGTCCGGGCGCAGTTCGCCCACCAGGCGCACCGCCTCCTCACCGTCGGAGGCCTCGCCGGCCACGTCGATGTCCGGCTGCGCGTCGAGCAGTGCCCGGAATCCGGCCCGGACAAGCGACTGGTCGTCGGCGAGCAGTACGCGGATCACCGGTTCTCCTTCACTGTGAGGGGCAGTACGGCGAGTACCCGGAAGCCTCCGTCGGGACGCGGCCCGGCCTCGATCGTGCCACCCAGGGCCGCGGCCCGCTCCCGCATTCCGGCCAGCCCGTTGCCGCTGCCGCCCGCGTCGGTGCCGGTCGCGGGCCCGTCGTCGTCGATACGGAGCCGTAGCGTCGCCCCGTCGTCATGAGCGAGGTGCACGCGGGCGTGCCGCGATCCCGAATGCCGTACGACATTGGTGAGCGCCTCCTGGACGATGCGGAACGCGGCGAGATCCGTACCCGGCGCGAGTTTCGGGGCCTCCCCCTCGATCTCCACGGTCAGTCCCGCGCTCGCCGCCTGCTCCACCAGTTCCGGCAGCCGGTCGAGCCCGGGGGCCGGCGCGCGGGGCGCGTCCCCGGGGGTGCGCAGGGTGTCGAGGACCTGGCGGACCTCGCCGAGCGCCTCCTTGCTGGCGGCCTTGATGGTGGTGAGCGCCGTGCGTGCCTGTTCGGGGTCGCTGTCGAGGAGGGCGAGGCCGACGCCGGCCTGCACATTGATCACGGAGATGCTGTGCGCGAGGACGTCGTGGAGTTCGCGGGCCATCCGCAGCCGCTCCTCGTCGGCGCGCCGTCGTGCCGCCTGCGCCTGCTCGGCCCGCTCCCGCACCCACTGCTCGCGGCGGGTCCTGGCCAGCTCCGCCAGCGCCACGATGGCGACACCCCAGGCTGCGACCACCCCCTCCGAGCCCCAGGAGGCCGCCTCGTCCCCGGACGGCGGCAGCCACTGGTAGAGCCAGTGGGCCACCAGGACATGCCCGGTCCAGAGCAGGCCGAGCGCCGTCCAGGCGGACTTGCGGTGACCCGCGGCGATGGCACTGAAGCAGCCCAGGGCGAAGGTCACGAAGACCGGCCCGTAGGGGTATCCGGCGCCCAGGTAGAGCATCGTGGCGGCCGCCGTGCCGAACACCACGACCACCGGGTACCGTCGGCGCCACAGCAGCAGTCCGGCCGCCACGACGAGCAGCACGCGCGCGAAGGTGTCGAGCGGGGCCCGCTCGTCCATCTGCTGCTCGGCGGCGAAGCGGGATCCGCCCAGCACGAAGACCGTGATCAGCACGGTGGACGGCCACGGCCACCGCGAAGCGCGCTCCACCTCGTCCCAGCGGTGCCACCACGGCGGCCCGTGCCGCCACCACAGACCCCCGGAAACCCGCTGCTCATCCATGTCCGCCACGCTAGACGCCGCCCGCCGCCCGGGACGTCAGCCGGGCGTGGTCATCACACGTACTCCCCGCGAAGTACGTCGCCCTCCCTGACCCGCAGCCGCCGCAGCCGCTTCGGCGCCCACCAGTTCGCCCGCCCCGCGAGCCGCATCGTCACCGGCAGCAGGACGACCCGGATGAGGGTGGCGTCGACGAGGATCGTCAGGGCCGTCCCGACGCCGAGTTCCTTGAGGAAGACGACGCCTCCGGTGGCGTACGACAGGAAGGACAGTGCGAGGATCCCGGCCGCGGCGGTGATCAGGGGTGCGCTGCGCCGGATGCCCTCACCGACGGCGCGCTCGGTGTCGCCGGTCCGCTCGTGCTCCTCCTTGATGCGGGCCAGCAGGAACACCTCGTAGTCCATGGAGAGCCCGTACGCCACGCAGAACATCAGCACCGGGATGCTCGGCTCGATCGAGCCGGTCGGGGTGAAGCCGAGGAGCCCGGACAGGTGTCCGTCCTGGAAGACCCAGACCAGACAGCCGAACATCACCGACAGACTGAGCAGGTTGAGCACGGTCGCCTTCAGCGGCAGCAGCACACTGCCGGTCATCAGGAAGAGGATCACGTACGTCGCCACCAGGACCAGGCCCACGGCGAGCGGCAGCCGCTCCAGGAGGGTGGCGCGGAAGTCGGTGGTCTCGCCCGGGTAGCCGCCGACGAGGGCGGGGGCCGGGGCGGCGGTGTCCCGGATGCGTTCGACGAGGGCGGGGACGTTCCCGTACATCGCCTGTTGCGTGGGTACGACGGCCAGGCGCGCGCGTCCGTCGGGTGCCGTCAGCCGGTCCTGGCCGGGGGCTCCGGTGCGCCGGCCGTCCCGGTAGGCGCCGTCGGGGGCGTCGACCTGGTGCACGCCGGGGACGCGGGAGAGCCGGGCGGCGTACGCGCGCGTGTCGGCGGGTTCGGTCAGGACGACCTGGACGGTGTCGGTGGGTTCGGCGGCGAACTCTCGGTGGACGATCTCGGAGGTCGTGCGCGAGGACGTGCCCGCGGAGAGGGTGCGCTCGTCGGGCAGGCCGAAGCGCAGGCCGAGCAGGGGTGCGGCGGCGACGAGGAGGACCGTGAGGACTCCGGCACCGGCGAGGAGCGGGCGGCGCATGGCCGCCAGCGCCGTGCGGTGCCAGAAACCGGAGGCCGGTGCGGTGGGCCGTTCCACGCGGTGACCCCACAGGGCGAGCGCGGCCGGCAGGACGAGCACGGCCCCGGCGACCGCGCAGAGCACGACGAGGACACCGGCGTAGGCGAACGAGCTCAGGAAGAAGAACGGGAACACCAGCAGCGCGCACAGCGACACGGCGACGGTGATCCCGCTGAAGACGACCGTGCGGCCGGCGGTGACGGTGGCCGCGAGGACGGCCGTCTCCCGGTCGCGGCCCGCGGCGCGCTCCTCGCGGTAGCGGTTGATGACGAACAGGCCGTAGTCGACGCCCAGTCCGAGGCCGAGCACGAGGGCCAGGTTCGCCGCGAACGTCGACACTTCCGTGAACTGCGCCAGCAGGCGCAGCCCCGCGAGTGCGCCGAGGACGGACAACAGACCGACGGCCACGGTCAGCAGGGCGGCCGCGGTGCGCCGGTAGACCAGGATCAGCAGAAGCACCACGGCCGGCAGGGCGAACGCCTCCGCCCGCAGGAAGTCGGCGCGGGCCTCCTCGCCGACCTGCCGGGAGATCTCCTCCTGCCCGCCGACGCGGACATCGAGCTCGGGGGTGGTGCGGGTCAACCGGGGTGAGAGGGCGGCGAGTTCCTCGCGGGTCTCGGTCGCGTCGCCCGCCAGGTGAACGAGGATCAGGGCGCGCCGCCCGTCCTCGCCGCGCAGGGCGGAGCTACCGGCGTCCCAGTAGGAGGTCACGTCCATGACCAGCCGCAACTCCGCGACCTCCGCGAGGAGTTCACGCGCGGCCCGCTCGGTGCGCGCACTGTCCACGTCTCCGTCGCGTGCCGTGACCAGGAGGGCGAGATTGGGGTTCCCGGTGCGGAAGCCGTCACGCAGCAGGTCCCCGGCACGCACCGACTCGGTGCCGGGCGCGCTCCAGCGCGACAGATCGAGATCCTCCTGGGCGCCCGCACCGTAGGCGCCGAGACCGAGCAGGACGAGAAGTGCGCCGGTCAGCACGGCGCGACTGCGCCGCACCGCCAGACGGCCGAGCCGGGTGAGCATGGGGCAGCCCTTCCAGAGGAGTTCCGGATCGAGTGACCCGCTCACCGTCCGCCCGCTCGCTGGAAGGCCCGCTGGAAGATCCACTGGAAGACGCGCGGGGACAGCTTTGCCACCTGATCGAAGACGGCTGCGAGGGAGCTGCGGTGGACGTGGTGCGGATCATGGAAGCATTGGCCGAGCAGGGGGTCACGGTCCTGTTCAAGGCCGACGCCGAACGAATGCGCGACGGCGTCAAACCAAGGACCTTCGTCGCCGGCGGCGCCCCGTTCCACGAGGACCTGCTCGTGCGCACGGACGCCGTCTCCGTCGAGTCCTGCCTGAAGATCTGCCTGCCGCAGCTGCGCGAGCGGGGTCCGGTCATCCCGGAATGAGGCTCGGGCGGCGTTAGGCTCGACCCATGGGTGATGGGACTGCCGGGACCGTGCGCTTCGAACTGCTGGGCCCGCTGAGGGCGTTGCGCGACGGCACCGAGATCCCGCTGGGCCCGCCGAAGCAGCGCGCGGTTCTCGCCGTGCTGTTGCTCCAGGAGGGGCGGACCCTGTCGTACGACGGGCTGGTCGAGGCGGTGTGGGGCGGGGCGCCGCCGGTGCATGTGCGCAACCTGGTCCAGAAGTACGTCTCCGGGCTGCGCCGCGCGCTCGGGGACGGTGTGCTGCTGGAGTGGACCGGCGCGGGGTACCGGCTGACCGGCGCCGCCATCGGCGACCTGGCCGAACGGCGGCTCCTGGTGGACGAGGCGCTCACCGCGCGGGATACCGGTGAGGTGCGGCGGGCGGTCGAACTGGCGCGTCGGGCCGAGGAGTTGTGGCGCGGTGACTTCGCGGAGGGCCTGCGGGCACCCTGGTTGGCGGCGGAGCGGCTGCGCTGGGCCGAGAAACGGCTCACCGTCCTGGAGGCGCGGCTGGAGGGCGAGATCGTGCTCGGCCGTTCCTTCGAGTACGTCCACGAGCTGGTCCGCCTCGTGGCGACGCACCCTCTGCGCGAGCGTCTGGTGGAGCTGCTGATGCTCGCCCTGTGCCGCCTCGGGCGCCCCTCGGACGCGCTCACCGCCTACGAGGGCGCCCGGCAGCGGCTCGCGGAGGCGATGGGGGCGGACCCGGGACCGGTGCTGCGGTCCCTGCATGCGCGGGTGTTGCGTCAGGACCCGGAACTGCTGCCCTCACCGGCGGTGCCGGTCGGCTGAGCCACCAGCCCCACCCCGTGGGCGAGTCGGGTCGCGGCCTGCCGGAAGAACGTGTCGCGGTCCTCGACGACCCGGTTGAACTGCCCGAACAACTCGAACCCCACCAGCCCGAACAGCTGGGCCCAGGCCGCGACGAGCGCGGCCACCGACCCGGGCGGCAGGTCCGGGGCGAGGTCGGCGGTCATCCGCTCGGCTTCGGGGCGCAGTTCGGCGGACAGCGGGGGCTCGGTCAGGGCGGCGCCCTGGTGGGCGTCGCGGACGATGCCGATGAAGACGAGGCCGACCCGGGAGGCGGCCGGGACGGTGGTGTCGGGCGCGGTGTAGCCGGGCACCGGCGAGCCATAGATCAGCGCGTACTCGTGCGGGTGCCGCAGCCCCCAGCCGCGTACCGCCTCGCACACTGCGGTCCAGCGCTCGGCCGGCCCGGCGCCCGCGGCCTTGTCGTGCGCCGCCTCCGCGCTCTCGCCGACGGAGTTGTAGGCGTCGATGATGAGGTCGGTGAGCAGGTCGTCACGGCTCGGGAAGTACCGGTAGAGCGCGGACGAGACCATGCCGAGCTCACGCGCAACGGCCCGCAGCGAGAGCTTCGCGGCACCGTCGGCGGCGAGCTGTCTGCGCGCCGCGTCCTTGATGGCGGCGGTCACTTCGATCCTGGCCCGGGCACGGGCGCCGTGTGCGGTGCTCATGGGAGCCAGTGTCCCACGAATGCAGAGCAGTGCACACAAACGAGAGCAGCGAACAAATAAGAGAGCACTGCTCTTGCTTTGGAGCACTGTTCTGCTGCAGACTGAGGGCACATCGAGAGCACCGCTCTCCATCTGATGGGGGTCACCATGTCGCAGCCGTACTACCTCAAGGGCAGCCCGCTCAACGTCCGCTTCAACAGCGTCTTCGGCTGGCTGGCCCGGCACGGTCTCAGCCTGGCCGGGATGGCGGAGATGTCGGTGCGCGGCCGCAAGAGCGGCAAGATGCAGCGCATCCCGGTCAACCCGCACACGTACGAGGGCGAGCAGTACCTGGTCTCGGCACGCGGCCACTCCCAGTGGGTGCGCAACATGCGCGTGGCCGGCGGCGGGGAGCTGCGGGTCGGCCGCAAGGTCCGCGAGTTCACCGCGGTGGAGCTTCCCGACGCGGAGAAGCTCCCGATCCTGCGGACCTACCTGGAGAAGTGGGGCTGGGAGGTCAACCAGTACTTCCAGGGGGTCACCGCGAAGTCCTCCGACGAGGAGATCGTCGCGGCGGCCCAGGACCACCCCGTCTTCCGGATCACCGTCAGGAAGTGACCTCGTCGCCGTCCGGTACCTGCCGGCGGTCCAGCGTGGCCAGAACACGCTGGGCCATGGGACGGCCGCGGACGAGCTCACCCAGCGTCGTGGACCCGCGTGTGATCTCCATGAACGCCCTCCAGACCGGCCGGAACCCGGTCAGCGCCGCGTGGAAGAGGCCGGGGCGGCGCTCGAACGCCATCAGCAGCCGCTTGCCGACGCTCATCTCCACGCCCAGCCCCGCCTTGATGGCGAACGCGTAGTTCAGGGCCTGTCGCCGGGTGTCCACGGCGTCATGCGCCTCGGCGATCCGCACCGCCCACTCCCCCGCGAGCCGCCCCGACCGCAGCGCGAACGAGATGCCCTCGCGCGTCCACGGCTCCAGAAGTCCCGCCGCGTCCCCGCACACCAGCACCCGGCCACGGGACAGCGGCGAGTCGTCGGCCCGGCAGCGCGTCAGGTGACCGGAGGAGATGCTCGGTTCGAACCCGGCGAGCCCGAGCCGCCCGATGAACTCCTCCAAGTACCGCTTGGTCGCGGCCCCTTCACCGCGCGCCGAGATCACCCCGACCGTGAGGGTGTCGCCCTTGGGGAAGACCCAGCCGTAACTGCCGGGCATCGGCCCCCAGTCGATGAGCACCCGCCCCTGCCAGTCCTCGGCGACGGTCTCCGGCACCGGAATCTCCGCCTCGAGGCCCAGATCCACCTGGTCGAGCTTCACCCCGACATGTGCTCCTATACGGCTGGCGCTGCCGTCCGCACCCACGACCGCCCGCGCGAGCACCGTCTCACCGCCCTGCAGGACCACGGCGACGGTACGCCGGTCCGGCACCGCCGACCCGTGCTGCTCGACCCGCTGGACGGCGACGCCCGTGCGCAGGTCGGCGCCGGCCTTCTGCGCGTGCTCGACGAGCTGGTGGTCGAACTCGGGCCGGTTGATCAGCCCGAACAGCATCTGCTTGGAGCGACGCGTCCGGGTGAAGCGCCCGTTGTGCGAGAAGGTCACCGCGTGCACCCGGTCCCGCAGCGGCAGCTCGAAGCCGGGTGGCAGGGAGTCGCGCGAGGGTCCGATGATGCCGCCGCCGCACGTCTTGTAGCGGGGCAGCTCCGCCTTCTCCAGCAACAACACACGCCGGCCGGCCACCGCCGCCGCGTACGCGGCCGAGGCACCTGCCGGCCCCGCACCCACCACGACGACGTCCCACACCTGCTGCGCGTCGTCCGCCGAAGAGTTCTCGCTGGTCACGATGGTCTACTGCTCCGATCAAGCCCGTTGCCGCACCTGCCTCCCGCATCCTACGACCGTCATCGTCGCAGGCCACTGTGGGAGGATCTCCATACCCACATGTACAACGTCGCACCTACAAGGAGCGTGCCCATGTCGTCGAATCCGGTCGCCGAGACCGTCGCCTCGCTGATGCCCAGGGCGCGGGCGGAGCTCACCGAACTGGTGGCATTCAAGTCGGTGGCGGACTTCGACCAATTTCCCAAGAGCGAGAGCGAGGGTGCCGCCCGCTGGGTCGCCGACGCGCTCGGCGCCGAGGGCTTCCAGGACGTGGCCCTGCTCGACACCCCGGACGGCACCCAGTCGGTCTACGGCTACCTGCCCGGCCCCGACGGCGCGAAGACGGTCCTGCTCTACGCGCACTACGACGTGCAGCCGCCGCTGGACGAGGCCGCCTGGACCACTCCGCCGTTCGAGCTGACCGAGCGCGACGGCCGCTGGTACGGACGCGGTGCCGCCGACTGCAAGGGCGGCGTGATCATGCACCTGCTCGCCCTGCGCGCACTGAAGGCGAACGGCGGCGTGCCGGTGCACGTCAAGGTGATCGCCGAGGGCTCCGAGGAGATGGGCACGGGCGGTCTGGAGCGGTACGCCGAGGAACACCCGGACCTCCTGGAGGCCGACACCATCGTCATCGGCGACGCGGGCAACTTCCGGGTCGGTCTGCCGACGGTCACCTCCACCCTGCGGGGCATGACCCTGGTCCGTGTCCAGGTCGACACGCTCCAGGGCAACCTGCACTCGGGCCAGTTCGGCGGCGCGGCACCCGACGCGCTGGCCGCGCTGATCCGCGTACTGGACTCGCTGCGCGCCGAGGACGGTTCGACGACGGTCGACGGCCTGGCCCCCGAGACCGGGTGGGACGGCCTGCAGTACGACGAGGAGCAGTTCCGCAAGGACGCGAAGGTCCTGGACGGCGTCGAGCTGATCGGCTCCGGCACGGTCGCCGACCGCATCTGGGCGCGCCCGGCCGTCACGGTCCTCGGCATCGACTGCCCACCGGTCGTCGGTGCCACCCCGTCCGTGCAGGCGGGCGCCCGCGCCCTGGTCAGCCTGCGGGTGCCGCCGGGCGTCGACGCCGCCGAGGCGACCAAGCTGCTCCAGGCCCACCTGGAGGCGCACACCCCGTGGGGCGCCCGGGTGCGCACCGAGCAGACAGGCCAGGGCCAGGCCTTCAGCGCCGACACGACCAGCCCGGCGTACGCGGCGATGGCCGAGGCCATGTCGGTCGCCTACCCGGGCCAGGAGATGCAGTACGCGGGCCAGGGCGGCTCCATCCCCCTGTGCAACACCCTCGCCGCCCTCTACCCGCACGCCGAGATCCTCCTCATCGGCCTGAGCGAGCCGGAGGCGCAGATCCACGCGGTGAACGAGAGCGTGTCCCCGCAGGAGCTGGAGCGCCTCTCGGTCGCGGAGGCGCTGTTCCTGAGCAACTACGCGGCGGGCTGACCGGCTCTGCCGCCGGCAGAAGGCCCTCGTCCACGGGCGGGGGCCTTTTCTACCGTCGCCCCATGGTCGTCATCGAGCTCCTCCCCCGCCTCCACCCCCTGCGCTTTCCGGTCGGCCGGGCCTGTCTCTGGTGCGACGACACCGGGTTGACGCTGATCGACGCCGATCCGCCGGCGTCGGGCGAGTTGGCCGCGTCGACGGGTGCCGAGGTGGTGACCCACGCCCTGGAGGCACCCGCCGTACGACGTGAAGTGCCGGGCCCTGCACCGGTGTTCGAGGACCGGGAGCGGCCCCTCCACGCGGAGGCCGTCAAGCAGCTCCCCCAAGGCGACTTCGGACGCCATACGAAGGTCACGGAGTTGAACGACGGCGATGTCCTCGACTTCGGCGGAGGTGCCCGAGCCGTCCACGCTCCCGGCCATACGCACGGCAGCATCGCCCTCCATCTCCCCCACCACGGCGTGCTGTTCACGGGTGACGCCATCGCCGCGTCCCCGCTGGACGGGGCGGTGATGCTCGGGGTGTTCAACGTCGACCGGGACCGAGCCGTCCGTTCCTTCCGTCGTCTGGCGGCGCTCGACGCGGAGGTGGCCTGTTTCGGCCACGGGGATCCGGTGACCGGCCAAGCCTCGGCGGCACTGCGGAGATCGGCGGACACCTACGCGGTGCCCGACCGAGGATGACTCCATGTCCCGCACCGAACGCCGCACCGCCCATGCCGACATCGCCACGTCCCTCGCGCTCCTCAGCGACACCGAGCTCATGGAGCTGGTGGAATCGGGCTCGCCGCTCGGCACCGGAATCGGCGGACGTGCGGCGCTCGTCGAGGTGGACGGCAGACGCGTCTTCGTGAAGCGGGTACCGCTCACCGACCTCGAACGGCGGCCGGAGAACATCCGGTCCACGGCGAACCTCTTCCAGGTCCCGCCGTACGTCCACTACGGCATCGGGAGCCCGGGGCTGGGCGCCTGGCGGGAACTCGCCGTCCACACGATGACGACCAACTGGGTACTGGCGGACCGCTTCCCGGGATTCCCGCTGATGCACCACTGGCGGGTCCTGCCCGACACCCCACAGCCCCTTCCCACCCAACTCGCGGACGTGGAAAGTGTCGTCGCCTACTGGGGCGGCAGCCCGGCGGTGCGCGAGCGCCTCGAGGGGCTACGGACGGCGTCCGCGAGCCTGGCACTGTTCCTGGAGTACGTCCCGCACACCCTCCACGACTGGTTCGACGCCCGGTTGCGCACGGACGACGCCGACGCCACGTGCGCCTTGGTGGAACGGCAGCTGGGCGAGCTCACCGACTTCCTCGGCAGCAGCGAACTCCTGCACTTCGACGCCCACTTCCAGAACATCCTCACCGACGGCCGGCAGTTCTATCTCGCCGACTACGGCCTCTCCCTCTCCACCCGCTTCCGCCTCACCCCGCAGGAGCGTGCCTTCTTCGACCGGCATCGGCACTACGACCGCGACTACACCACCAGGCACCTGGTGATCTGGCTCGTCACCGCCCTCTACGGGCATCGCGGGCAGGAGCGGGACGCCTTCATCCGCGCGTGGGCCGACGGCGAGCGGCCCGAGGGCGGGATCCCCCGGGCCGCGGCCGACATCATCACCCGCTGCGCCCGACCGACGGCGGTGATGGACGACTTCGTCCGTCGACTGTGCGAGGAGAGCAAGCTGACCCCCTATCCGGACGAGGCGCTGCACGCCGCCGCTCAGGCCGTCGGGACGCCCGCCTCCAGGTAGAGCGCCGCCCCGCGTTCCCGGGCCCGCAGCGCCCACCGCAGCCGCTCGTAGCGGACGGGCGGCAGCAGGTCGGCGGCCTCCTGCTCGGTGACGAAGCGCCAGTCCCGCAGTTCGGGCCCCGGCAGCAGCACCCGGCCCGCCTGCGCGGAGTCGAGGCGGCCGCCGTCGAAGAGGAGCCGCAGACCGCCGTAGCCGGGCGGCCGGGGCTGCTCCCAGTCGACGACGAGGAGCCGCGGTACGTCCTCCAGCCGTATCCCGGTCTCCTCGGCGACCTCGCGGATACCGGCCCGCGCCGGGGCCTCGCCGGGTTCGACGACGCCGCCGGGGAACTCCCAGCCGGCCTTGTAGGTGGGGTCGACGAGCAGCACCCGGTCCTGCTCGTCGAAGAGGAGCACTCCGGCGGCGAGGGTCTCGGCGGTCGGTTCGGGGGTCTGCACGATGTCGCAGACGGGCACGGAGCCGGATCCGACCGCCTCGGCGATGCGGACGGCCGTCTCATACGGGGTGAGGGCGCCGTTGTCGACGGGGTGGGCGTCGGCGGTCAGCCAGGAGGCGAGGGCGGTGCGGTACGGCTCGATGTGGTCGTACGACCACTGCCGTATCCGGATGTCGCCGTCGGGCACGTCCGGCGGGATCTCCCGCCCGGCTATTCGCTCCCGCAGGATCGTTTCGGCCGGGGCGAGAAGGAGGTGCCGGACCGTGATCCGGCGGGCGGCGAGGCCACCGAAGACCTCATCGCGGTACTCCTGACGCAGCAGGGTCATGGGGACCACGAGGGTCCCGCCGAGCTCGGCCAGCATGGCGGCGGCCGTGTCGATCACGAGACGTCGCCAGATCGGCAGGTCCTGGAAGTCGCCGACCTCGGCGAGGTGCTTGGGCGGGAGCAGGTGCGTCAGCGCTCCGCCGATGACCTCGGGGTCGAAGAGCGTGCTGTTCGGGATCAGTTCGATCAGTTCTCGTGCGGTGGTGGTCTTCCCCGCACCGAACGCACCGTTGATCCAGACGATCACGGTTCCCCCTCTTCTGTTGGCCCCCTGAGGCTTGCCCGCTTCACCCTGCCACGGAAACCAGCCCCAGTTGAGGGGGCGCATACGACGGCGCCGGCACCCCCTGACGCGAGGGGCACCGGCGCCGTGTTCCGGTCGGCCTCAGCCGTTCTGCCCGAGGGCGGTGTCGTCGACGGAGAGGCTGTCGCTGGCGATCGTGTCGCCGAGCGTGCTGACGGTCTTGTCCACGTCGAGGTCGGGCAGGTCGTCCCCGAGCGCGTGCGACGGGGTGACCGCGGCGACGACGAAACCGGTGGCCATGGTGGCGATGGCGAGCATGGTGCGCTTCTTCATGCCCGGATCAACGGCGCGGGCGACCCGGAGTCACGGGATCACCGACGAAAGCGGCCGGCGGACGTACGCGAGTGCCCGGGTCCGGCGCGCGGCGGCGCCGGGGCCCGGGCACCCGTGGTCTGCCGGATCTCACTCCTCGCCAGGCATCTTTCCCGGCTTCGGCTGACTCCCGGAGTCCCCCATGCCCCGGTCGGCACCCGGTCCCTCGCCGGGCATCAGGCCGGTCGTGGGGCCCTCGCCGGGCATCAGCCCGCTGTCGGCCCGCTCTCCGGGCATCGTCCCCAGCGGCTGCTCACCGTTCGGCACGGGTTCGGCCGGCACTGCCTGCGGGGCGAGGGCGGCCTGCTGGATGCGGTCGGCCAGCTCCGTCGGCGGGTCCTCGGGCACGGATGCCAGCGCCACCTTGCGCACGCCGGGGTCGTCGTCCGCGACCAGGTCGGAGAGGACCGCGGCGGCGGACTCCGGGGGCAGACTCGCCGCGGCACTGGCCGCCGCGACGCGCAGCGTCGGGTCGTCGCTGCGGGCGGCCGTGGTCACCACGTCCTGCCCGGTGTCGCCCGCCAGTTGCCCGGCCGCGTAGGCCGCCTTGGCCGCGAGCAGCGGATCATCGCCCGCGACCAGCCTGCGCAGGTGGGGCAGGCTGTCGGTGCCCAGCCGGGCGGCGGCCGTGTAGTCCGGCTCCTCGGGATCGAGGACCTTGCGCACATCACGCATCGATACGCTCACCGAAGCCTCCTAGATGTCCTGGGTCCGAGGACTGTCGAGCATGGTCTTCACCTCGTCCGAGACCAGGTCGGGCGGCGGGTTCGTGATGTTGGCCGTCCCGTTGCCCGTCATCAGGCGATTGTTGTCGTTCACGTGCCGCAGCCCCAGGACGTGCCCGATCTCATGGCCCAGTGTCCACTGTGTCGCACCCTGGGCCACGACGGCACCCGGACGGTCGGCGGGATGGGCCGCGCAGCCGTTGAACGGCGGAACCGTCGACCGTACGAAATAGGCGACGACGTCGTTGGCGCCCGCGTTGTTGCGATGGGCGAAGAGCTGGTTCTGCTCGGCCGTCGTCTGTCCGCTCACGCACTGCCCGACGTCGATGTCGTTGAGGGCCGGCAGGTTCAGGCTCTCGGTCGACGCCAGTTCGACGGCGATGCCCGCGGTCGCGTACACCTCCCGCATGCGCGCCACTGCGTCGGCGACGGACACGTTCGGAGTGGTGAGGACCTTGGCGTGCAGCCGCACGGTGGGGACCTGTGTCCACCACTTGTGCCACATCGCGCTGTCGGTGCCGGCGACGAACGTGTCGATCCGGTTCGGCCCCCACGAGACGGCCGCCGGCGCGCTGGTCAGCACACCACCGAGGCTCTCCCAGCCGGACCAGCCGTTCTGGAACCACTTGTGCCACATCGCCGAGTCGGTACCCGCCACGAAGACGTCGAGCCGCCCGGACGCCCAACTCGCCACCGCCGGGGCAGAGGTGAGGACGCCGCCCAGGCTCTCCCAGTTCGACCAGCCGTTCTGGAACCACTTGTGCCACAGGGCCGCGTTCGTGCCGGCGCCGAAGACGTCGATACGACCGTTGCCCCAGGAGACGGCCGCGGGCGCGCTGGTCAGCACACCACCGAGGCTCTCCCAGCCGGACCAGCCGTTCTGGTACCACTTGTGCCACAGCGCGGAGTCCGTCCCCCGCGCGAAGACGTCGAGCCGCCCGGACGCCCAACTCGCCACCGTGGGCCCGGAGGTGAGGACACCGCCCAGACTCTCCCAGCCCGACCAGCCGTTCTGGAACCACTTGTGCCACAGCGCGGAGTCAGTCCCCCGCACGAAGACGTCGATACGGCCGTTCCCCCAGGAGACCGCCGCGGGCTCCGAGGTGAGGATGCCCCCGAGGCTCTCCCAGTTCGACCAGCCGTTCTGATACCACTTGTGCCACAGCGCGGAATTCGTCCCGCGCACGAACGTGTCCAGCCGCCCCGAGGTCCAGGACGACACACCGGGGCCGCTCGTCAGCGTGCCCCCGAGACTCTCCCAGCCCAGCCACGTCATGGCATTCCCCCTTCAGCCGCGGAACGCTTTCGCGGAAGGCCCATGACGCTACTCGTCCGGCTTACGGCGGCTAAGCAGGAAATCGGGCCATAAACAGGGTGATCAGCCATGTTCTACGGGAAACCGGGATATGCCAGAGATACCCACAGGACGGCGCGGGGTGTGCCACCTGCTCCGTGCCGCGGGCATGCAACGGCCCCGACAGAACTGGATGTTGGCCGAAACCGAGCACGCGGCGGCCTGTTGACCGCACTCGGCGGCTGGACCCGACGGTCGTCGTCGGGTCCAGCCGCCGAGTGAACGTTCCTGCCGAGGACCGGTCAGACCGGGGCGGCGTCCGTCCGCTTCGCGAGCGCGGCCGCCGCCGCGCCCACCAGACCCGCGTCGGTGCCCATCTGGGCCGGTGTGACCACCAGACGCTGCACGAAGGACAGGGTGGCGTAGTCGGTCAGGGCCTTGCGCAGCGGCGTGAAGAGGACGTCGCCCGCCTTGCCCACACCGCCGCCGATCACGGCGATGTCGATCTCGACGAGTGTCGCGGTGGCGGCGATGCCGGCGGCGAGGGCCTGGGCCGCCCGCGCGAAGGAGGCCACGGCGACCGGGTCACCGGCCCGGGCGGCGGCGGCGACCGCAGCCGCGGAGGTGTCACCGTCGGGGCCGGGGCGCCAGCCGTTCTCGACAGCCCGGCGGGCGATGTTCGGACCGCTCGCGATGCGCTCCACACAGCCGCGCGAACCGCATGCACACGGGTCGCCGTCGATGTCCACGCTGATGTGGCCGATGTGGCCCGCGTTGCCCGTCGGACCGGGGTGCAGACGGCCGCCCAGGACCAGACCGCCGCCGACGCCCGTCGAGACGACCATGCACAGCGCGTTGTCGTGGCCGCGGGCCGCGCCCTGCCAGTGCTCGGCCGCGGTGATCGCCACGCCGTCGCCGATCAGCTCGACAGGCAGTCCGCCCGTAGCCTCCCGGACCCGCCGGACCAGCGGATAGTCGCGCCAGCCGGGCACGTTCACCGGGCTCACCGTGCCCGCGGAGGCGTCCACGGGTCCCGCGCTGCCGATGCCGAGGGCGCAGGCACGTCCCCACAGCGGCGACGCGGTGAGCTCGCCGAGCACCTCCTCGACGGCACCCATCACGGTCTCGCCGTCCTCCTTGGCGGGCGTGGCGCGCTGGGCTCGCACCAGGATCCGGCCCTGGTCGTCGACCAGCGCTCCGGCGATCTTGGTGCCGCCGATGTCGAGCGCGGCCACGAGGTCGGTGTGCATCAGTGTGTGGTCTCCCGGTCAACCATGAGCAAGTGTGGGCCGATCCCGGGGTGGGGGCACGGAACCGGAGATTGCGGTGGACAGTGTCCCCTGCATCTGACAACGTTGTCCAGGCTCTATGCTCGACGCCACATCCTCATACAAAATCATGGACGCCGCACCCTTCTCGGCCGACAGGAACAGGACGCCGCATCGTGCCCGACTCCACCCGCCGCGCAGACCGCCTCTCCGCCTCGCGTTACGGCAACCGTCCGACGATGAAGGACGTGGCCGCGCGCGCCGGGGTCGGCCTCAAGACGGTCTCCCGTGTGGTCAATGGCGAGCCCGGCGTCACACCGGAGACCGAGCGCCGGGTCCAGGAGGCCATCGACGCGCTCGGCTTCCGCCGCAACGACAGCGCGCGGGTGCTGCGCAAGGGCAGCACCGCCAGCATCGGGCTGGTCCTGGAGGACCTCGCGGACCCCTTCTACGGACCGCTGAGCCGTTCCGTCGAGGAGGTGGCCCGTGCCCACGGCGCCCTGCTGATCAACGGCTCCAGCGCGGAGGACCCGGACCGTGAGCAGGAGTTGGTCCTGGCGCTCTGCGCACGGCGCGTGGACGGCCTGGTGGTCATCCCGGCCGGTGACGACCACCGGTATCTGGAGCCCGAGCTGAAGGCGGGCGTCGCCACGGTGTTCGTGGACCGTCCGGCCGGACAGATCGACGCCGATGTCGTCCTCTCCGACAACTTCGGCGGCGCCCGCGACGGCGTCGCCCACCTCATCGCCCACGGGCACCGCCGGATCGGCTTCATCGGCGACATGCCCCGCATCCACACCGCCGCCGAGCGGCTGCGCGGCTACCGGGCCGCCATGGAGGACGCGGGCATACCGGTCGAGGACGCCTGGATGTCCCTCGGCGTCACGGACCCCGAGCGGGTGCGCCGGGCGGCCGAGCAGATGCTCTCCGGTCCGACGCCGGTCACCGCGGTCTTCGCGGGCAACAACCGGGTGACGGTCACCGTGATCCGCGTCCTCGCCGAGCATCCGCGCCGCGTCGCCCTGGTCGGCTTCGACGACATCGAACTCGCCGACCTGCTCCAACCGGGCGTCACCGTCGTGGCCCAGGACGCCGCGGCCCTCGGCCGCACCGCCGCGGAGCGTCTCTTCCGCCAGCTCGACGGCACCCTGGTCGTCCCGGAACGCATCGAGCTGCCCACCCGTCTGATCACCCGCGGCTCGGGCGAACTCCCGCCGGCGGACTGAGCGGCCGGTGGAGGAACGCACGCGCGGGGTACGGCAGCCTGAGCAGGCCCCGGACGAACCCGCGAGCGGTCCGTCACAGCCGGGCTCGGTACCGAGAGCTTCCGCGGCTGATCCCCGGCAGCCGTTTCCGACGTCGGGCGGACACGCGGGCGGACCGGCGCCCAAGGTCCCGGATGACGATCCGCGGCAGTCCGAGCCGACCCTGGACGGATACGCGGACGGTCCGTCACAGCCGGGGGCGGCCTCGGAGGCCTCGGCAGGCGATCCACAACAACCCTCTCCGGCCTCGGACGCAGGCACGCGCGGCCTGCCACAGCCGGTTTCACCGCCCAAGGCGTCGGAAGGCCATGCGCCGCAGCCCCAGCCGACCCTGGACGGACACGCGGACGGTCCGTCACAGCCGGGTCCGGCCTCGGAGGCCTCGGCAGGCGATCCACAACAACCCTCTCCGGCCTCGGACGCAGGCACGCGCGGCCTGCCACAGCCGGGTTCACCGCCCAAGGCGTCGGAAGGCCATGCGCCGCAGCCCCAGCCGACCCTGGACGGATACGCGGGCGGTCCGTCACGGCCGGGTCCGGCCTCGGAGGCCCCCTCTCGGCCCTCTCCGCTCGCGGCCGATCGCCGGAGCGGCGTACGAGACGCCGAACCCGCCCCGGACGCCCGCACCCTGGAGTCCCTGGGGCTGGCCGAGGCGCCGCGTGATCATCCGCTGCTCTACCCGGGTGTCTGGCCGGCCGACTCCGGGCTCCTGGACGGGGACCGCCTCCTGCCCCTGGACCGGCTGCTGTACGAGGACCGCGTCCCCGTCCTCGCCGTCGGCTCCAACGCCAGCCCGGCCCAACTGCGCCACAAGATGGCCGAGTACGGGATCACCTCCCCCATCCCGATGGTGCGGACCCGTGTCACGGGTATCGACGTCGGCGTCTCCGCGCACGTGAGCTTGCTGGGGTATGTGTCCGCCTCGCCGGTCGACGCACCCGCTGCCGTACGGGAGTTGTTCGTGACCTGGCTCGACGCGGAGCAGTTGGCGGTGGTCGACGCGAGCGAGGGGGTACCGCTGCCGACCGGCAACTACCAGCGCGTCTGGCTGCCCTCCCCCGAGGTCCGGATCGAGCTGGCGGACGGCACGCACCTCCCGGGCGTGTACGTGTACGTGAATCGTCACGGCGTCCTCCACGACGGCACCGGCGCCCCCCGCACCCACCCCGGCCAGCGCGCGCTGCTCACCGAACTCCTCGTCGGCTCCGCCCGGTTGAGGGAGCTGTTCGGGGTCACGCCCGAGGAGTTCTGTGCCCGGGCACGGGCCGACCGAGAACTGTGTCGGCAGGGCACGCGGCTCTTCGAGGAGGAGAAACTGGTGACCTCCTCCGGCCTGGAGCGCCACGTGCGGGCTCAGCAGACCGGGAGCCCGGGCACCGGTTCGTCGTTGTCGCCGCCCTTGATGTAGACGTCGCTGACGTAGACGTTCGTGTTGCCGCTGTCGTCGTCCGTCCTGGCCCACCAGACGTTGGTCCACTCACCGTCTGTCTCGCGGCGGCCCAGATTCTGCTGGCAGTAGAAGTAGTTGGTGCCGGCTTTGAGGATGCCGACCTCGGTGCCGGAGGCGGTGTAGGAGGCGGCGGTCTTCCAGACCGTGCAGTTGTACTTGCCGCCGCCTATCGAATAGCAGGCCGGGGCGGGGGTCGTCTCGCCGCCACCGCCCGAGGTCCCGCCGCCGCCCGAGGTCCCGCCGTCGCCGCCGCCCGAGGTCTTCGTCGGGGAGGGCGTGGTGGCTCGGCCGGTGGGGGTGCTCTCGATCGTGCGGCCCGGTGTCCCGGTCGCCGTCGGGGACTTCTCGTCCTCCTGCTCGGTGGGCTTGGGGTCGTCCGTGCGGACGGCGCCGCCACGGCCGCTCGCCGAGGAGGTGGCTCCGATGCCGGTGGCGGACGTCGTGGGCCGCACGCCGGTCTCCTTGTCGCCGCCGTTGTTCAGCAGGGCGACGGTGACGCCGGCCGACGCCAGGACGACGGTGACGGCCGCGGCGGCAAGGAGCACGCGGCCCTTGCGGCGGGGCGGCCGGGTGGTGTCCACGGGTCCGGTGACAGCCGGGTCCTGCGGTCCCGGGGCGGCTGTCCCGAAGCCGTGCGAAGGCGGTCCCGCGTGGCCGGGAGCACCGTAGCCCTGCGGGGCGGGGACGCCCTGGCCGGGAGGGCCGAAACCCTCCGAGCCCGGTCCACCCGTCGCGAAGCCGTGTCCTGCCGGAGCGACCGGCGTCACCGGCCCGAACCCCGGCGGCACCGACGGCACACCGCGCTCCGTCTCCGCCGACACCGGCCCCGCCGTACCCCGGAGGGCCGTCGTCGGTGAATCCGTGCCGTCGGCGTCCGCGACGGCCTGCAGCAGTTCCCGCGCCTCCTCCGCCCCCGGGCGGCCCTCGGGGCGCTTGTCCATCAGCCGCCGGAGCACGGGCCCGAGCGCTCCCGCGCGACCGGGTTCCGGGAGCGGCTCGGTGACGATCGCGGTGAGGGTGGAGAAGGTGGAGGTACGACGGAAGGGCGAGGAGCCCTCCACCGTGGCGTACAGCGTGGCGCCCAGGGCCCAGATGTCGGAGGCCGGGCCGGGGTCGGCGCCCTGGGCCCGTTCGGGTGCCAAGTAGTCGAGGGAGCCGACGAGTTCGCCGCTGTGGGTGAGATGGGTGGCGGAGCCGTCGCCCGGGTCCTCCATCGTCGCGATGCCGAAGTCGGTGAGGACGACCCGCCCCGACCGGTCGAGCAGGATGTTGCCGGGCTTCACGTCCCGGTGCAGGACTCCGACGCGGTGGGCGGCCGCCAGCGCGCCCATGACCTTGGCGCCGATCCCGGCCGCCTCGGCAGGATCGAGCGTGCCGCGCTCACGCAGGACGTCGTCCAGGGAGGGTCCGTCCACCAACTCCATGACGATCAGCGGGCGGCCGTCGACCTCGGTCACGTCGTGGACGGCGACGACACCGGGATGGCGCACCCGGGCGGCGGCGCGGGCTTCGCGCTGCATGCGCAGCCGCAGGCCGGCGAGCTCGGGGCCCTCGGAGTCGTTGTAGGTGCGCAGTTCCTTGACGGCGACCTCACGGCCGAGGACCTCGTCGACGGCCCGCCAGACCACGCCCATGCCGCCCCGGCCGAGCTGTGCCACGACGCGATAGCGCCCGGCCAGCACTCGGCCGGTCTCGTCCGTCCGTCCGTTCTCCCCCGATGACACCGTTGCCCCGTTCCTGTGACCCGTCCGTGCGTGTCGCCCAGACTAATCCGTCACGCACGGCTCCTCGGGTGCCACCCGTCACTCGTAGTCGGTCGCCGCACGCAGCGCCCGGGCCAGGAAGGTCCAGTCGCCCCCGGCGGGGAGGTCCTTGTCGAAGTTCCGGTACCAGCCCGGCGCGGAGCCGATCCACGCCGAGAGCGCCTCCAGGAAGGTGTCGACGGTGCGGTTCTCCCACGCGTCACCCCGCTGGAGACACTCCTCGTGCAGTACGCGGACGAACGCGGCCAGTTCCTCGCGGGTGCGTCTCTCGTCATCGGGTGCGAGCGCCATGGCCGCAATCCAACGGCCCCTACTGGCCGGAGATCGTCAGGTCACCGCGCCGAGGTGCCGCGAAGGCCTCCAGGTCGGCCCTGGTCAGGCCGGTCAGGCGGGCGACCTCGGCGATGTCGAGGGCGCCGCAGTCCAGGCCGCGCAGCAGATAGCCGCCGAGGGCCTTGGCGGTGGCGGGCTCGTCCATGACGTCGCCGCCGGTGTGGTTGGCGTAGCGGGCGAGACGGGCGGCGGCCTGCTCGAAGCCCTCGCGGTAGAAGGCGAAGACGGCGGCGTACCGGGTCGGGATGTGGCCGGGGTGCATGTCCCAGCCCTGGTAGTAGGCGCGCGACAGGGCGCGGCGGGTGAGGCCGTAGTGGAGGCGCCAGGCGTCGTGGACCTTCGCGGTCGGGCCGATCGGCAGGACGTTCGTGGAGCCGTCGCAGACGCGTACTCCGGTGCCCGCGGCCGCGACCTGCATGATCGCCTTGGCGTGGTCGGCGGCCGGGTGGTCGCTGGCCTGGTAGGCGGCGGAGACGCCGAGGCAGGCGCTGTAGTCGAAGGTGCCGTAGTGCAGACCGGTGGCGCGGCCCTCGGCGGCCTGGATCATACGGGCGACCGTGGCGGTGCCGTCGGTGGCGAGGATGGACTGGCTGGTCTCGATCTGGATCTCGAAGCCGATCCGGCCGGGCTCGAGGCCGCGCGCCTTCTCGAACTCCTCGAGGAGGCGCACCATGGCGGTGACCTGCTCGGCGTAGGTCACCTTGGGCAGCGTGAGGACGAGCCCCTCGGGCAGGCCACCGGCCTCCATCAGCCCGGTGAGGAAGATATCCAGGGTGCGGATGCCGCGGTCGCGTACCGCCGTCTCCATGCACTTCATACGGATGCCCATGTACGGCGCCGCCGTGCCGTTCCGGTACGCCTCGGCGATCAGGCGGGCGGAACGAGCCGCGTCCTGGTCCTCGTCCTTGCCCTGGTAGCCGTCCTCGAAGTCCACCCGCAGGTCCTCGATGGGCTCGCGCGCCAGCTTGGCGCGCACCCGGGAGTACACCGGCTCGGCCAGCTCGTCGGACAGGCCCAGTACGGCGGCGAAGGACGCGGCGTCCGGGGCGTGTTCGTCGAGGGCGGCGAGGGCCTGGTCGCCCCAGGAGCGCAGGGTGTCGGCGGTGAAGGCGTCGCCGGGGACGTAGACGGTGTGGACGGGCTGGCGGGTGCCGGGGTCACCGGGGTAGCGGCGCTCCAGCTCGGCGTCGACCGGCGCGAGGGAGGCACTGATCTCCTCGCTGACGGCACCCGCGAGGCTCGTCGCCACCTGCTCCTGCTGGCCCTGACCCATGCCACACCCTCCTATTTTCCGCTCTACGGAATCAACAATCCGTAGAACGAAGTTATCCGTGGAGTTCCTGCCGGTCAACACCCGTCCGCAGCATGAGTCACCACAGTCATTCCAGACGCCCTCTTTCGCACTCCGGTTCGGGCATTCATCCTGACCCGTCGGGAGGGGATTACATGTCGCACACCAACAGGATGACGCGCCGCATGGGTCTGAGAACCGTGGTGGCCGCCGCGGTCGCCGTGCCGCTGATGGCCTCGATGCCGGCCTCCGTCGCCAGGTCGGGCAACCGCCGGATGGAGGTCATGACGTTCAATCTGCGCTTCGCGAGCACCTCCGAACCCAACAGCTGGGCCGCCCGCCGCCCGGTGATGCGCGAGCTCCTACGCCGCGAGTCCCCCACGCTCATCGGTACCCAGGAGGGCCTCTACCAGCAACTGCGGGACATCCACACCGACCTCGGCCCGCACTACGACTGGATCGGCACCGGCCGCGAGGGCGGCAGCCACGACGAGTCCACGGCGATCTTCTACGACACCCGCCGGCTGTCGCCCGTCGAGCACGACACGTACTGGCTCTCCGACACCCCCAGGAGCATCGGCTCGAACACCTGGGGAGCCGCCCTCCCCCGGATCGTCACCTGGGTCCGCTTCCGTGAACGCGCCCGTGGCGGGCGCCAGTTCCACGCCCTCAACACCCACTTCGACCATGTGAGCCAGTACGCGCGGGAGCGTTCCGCGTCGTTCGTCGCCGAGCGGATCGCGGAACTCGCCCGCTCCTCCCCGGTCGTCGTGACCGGAGACTTCAACGCGGCGGCTCGGAACAACCAGGCCCACGACACACTCCTGGCCGCCGGACTCGTCGACACCTGGGACGCCGCGGCCGAGCGCGGTGAGCTGTACGCGACCTTCCACGGCTACAAGCCGCTCACTCCCGGCGGCGAGCGCATCGACTGGATCCTCGCCACGTCCGGCGCCACCGTCCACCGCGCCTGGATCAACACCTTCGCGCGGGACGGACAGTTCCCGAGCGATCATCTGCCGGTGCAGGCCTCGCTCACCCTGGCATGAGAGAGGCCCCCGCGAACCGCTCGGAGAACGGTTCGCGGGGGCCTCGTCACGCCTGAGTGCGATCAGCCCTTGCGGGTGTTGATCTCCTCGGTGAGGGCGGGGACGACGTCGAAGAGGTCGCCGACGACGCCGTAGTCGACGAGGTCGAAGATCGGGG
>NZ_JBSFUY010000010.1:0-252836 GCF_053592055.1 Streptomyces sp. NPDC002817 | reverse complement strand
GCCACTCGATCCGGTGGTCGAGGCCGTCAGGGCGGGCGGCGAGTTCGACGGCGTACGCGCGTCCACTGCGTTGCGCTGTACGCCTGCTTACACGGCGACCTTCTGCTTCACCTGGGCGAGCGACGGGTTCGTCAGCGTCGAACCGTCGGCGAACAGCACGGTCGGGACCGTCTGGTTTCCGCCATTCGCCTTCTCGACGAACGCCGCGGACGCCGGGTCCTGCTCGATGTTGATCTCGGTGTACGCGATGCCCTCGCGCTCCAGCTGCTTCTTCAGCCGCTGGCAGTAGCCGCACCACGTGGTGCTGTACATCGTCACAGTGCCCTGCATGTCTCGCGCGCTCCTCTGGTGGCTCGGGGACGAGGTGGTCCACACGGTGGAACGTATGCGACCGGAGCGCCATTCCCGACCGCACTGCCCGGCTGGGTGACGCCTGCCGCATTAGTACGACTGCGAGCCCCTGCCTGTGGACAACCGGCACAGCCGTCCCCGCCGACCTGGCAGCATGGCGGTGTGACAGCAGCAACGCACTCCACCCTTTTCCCGCAGGTCCCGGACACGGCCGACGCGGTGCTCGAAGGGCTTGATCCCGAGCAGCGCGAAGTGGCCTTGGCGCTGCACGGGCCGGTGTGCGTGCTGGCGGGCGCCGGTACGGGCAAGACACGGGCGATCACCCACCGCATCGCCTACGGAGTGCGCGCCGGCATCCTGCAGCCCTCCAGCGTGCTGGCCGTCACCTTCACCAACCGCGCCGCCGGTGAGATGCGCGGCCGGCTCCGCCAGCTCGGTGCCGCCGGGGTCCAGGCCCGCACCTTCCACTCGGCCGCCCTGCGCCAGCTCCAGTACTTCTGGCCGAAAGCGGTCGGAGGTTCCATGCCCCGGCTCGTCGACCGCAAGATCCAGCTCGTCGTCGACGCGGCCGCCGCCTGCCGTATCCGCCTCGACCGGGGCGAGCTGCGGGACGTCACCGCCGAGATCGAGTGGTCCAAGGTCACCCAGACCGTCCCCGGCGACTACGCCCTCGCGGCCGCGAAGGCGGGCCGGGACGTCCCCCGCAACCCCGCCGAGGTCGCCCAGCTCTTCGCCGCCTACGAGGACCTCAAGCGCGAGCGCGGCGTCATCGACTTCGAGGACGTCCTGCTGCTGACGGTGGCCGTCCTCCAGGACCGTCACGACATCGCCGACCAGGTCCGCGCCCAGTACCAGCACTTCGTCGTCGACGAGTACCAGGACGTCAGCCCCCTCCAGCAGCGCCTGCTGGAGCTGTGGCTCGGCGACCGGGACGACCTCTGCGTGGTCGGCGACGCCAGCCAGACGATCTACTCGTTCACGGGAGCAACTCCCGACCATCTTCTCGACTTCCGCACCCGCCACCCCGGTGCCACCGTCGTCAAGCTGGTCCGCGACTACCGCTCCACCCCCCAGGTCGTCCATCTCGCCAACGGCCTGCTCGCCCAGGCCAGCGGCCGCGCCGCCGATCACCGCCTGGAGCTGGTCTCGCAGCGCGCTGCCGGCCCCGAGCCCGTCTACACCGAGTACACCGACGAGCCCGCCGAGGCCGAGGGCGCCGCCCGCCGCATCCGCGAACTGATGTCCGCCGGTGTCCCTGCCGCCGAGATCGCCGTCCTGTTCCGTACGAACGCCCAGTCCGAGACGTACGAACAGGCCCTCGCCGACGCGGGCGTCCCCTATCAGCTGCGCGGCGCCGAACGCTTCTTCGACCGACCTGAGGTGCGCAAGGCCGGCATCGCGCTGCGCGCCGCCTCCCGCTTCGGCGGCAACGACGCCCTCCTGGACGACGCCCCCGACCTGCCCTCCGAGGTGCGTGCCGTGCTCTCCGGAGAGGGCTGGACCACCGAGCCCCCGGCAGGATCCGGCGCGGTCAGAGAGCGCTGGGAGTCGCTGGCCGCCCTGGTGAACCTGGCCCAGGACTTCGCTGCTGCCAGATCCGGCGCCACCCTCGCCGACCTCGTCGCGGAACTGGACGAGCGGGCGGGCGCCCAACACGCCCCGACCGTCCAGGGCGTCACTCTCGCCTCCCTGCACTCGGCCAAGGGCCTGGAGTGGGACGTCGTCTTCCTGGTCGGGGTCGCCGAGGGCATGATGCCGATCACCTACGCAAAGACCGACGAGCAGATCGAGGAGGAGCGCCGTCTCCTCTACGTCGGCGTCACTCGTGCCCGAGAGCACCTCCATGTCTCCTGGGCACTGTCCCGCTCGCCCGGCGGACGCCCCAATCGCCGCCCCAGCCGCTTCCTCGACGGACTGCGCCCCGGCTCGACCGGCGCCGCCGCGCGCGCCGCCACCGGCGGCCCCGGCGGCGTGGAGCGCGGCTTCACGAGCGGTACGGCCGGTGCCGTGCCCAGGCGGACCCAGCGCACCCCGGCCCGCTGCCGGGTCTGCGGGCGCACTCTCACCGACGCCGGCGAGATGAAGCTGATGCGGTGCGAGGACTGTCCCTCCGACATGGACGAGGGCCTCTACGAGCGGTTGCGCGAGTGGCGGGCGGAGCAGGCGAGCCGCAGCGGACAGCCCGCGTTCTGCGTCTTCACCGACAAGACACTGATGGCGATCGCCGAGGCCGTCCCCGACGACGAGGGCGAGCTCGCGCGGATCCCCGGGGTCGGCGTCCGCAAGTTCAACCGTTTCGGAGCCGATGTGCTGGCGATCTGCGCAGGCCAGGAGCCCGGGGCGGAAGAAGCGGGGAACTGATCCGAACTCGTCGAAAAAATAGTTTGCGCATGCCCCGGCAATCCCCATAGGTTCTTAGCCACGGGAACGGAGGCCTTCTCGAAGGCCCCGATTCCGTGCTCTACTTACATACCCGCAGGACCGGTTCACGCCGGTCTCCCGAGACGCCGAGAGGAGGCGAGTCCAGTGACCAGCATCAACGCCAGCTTCACCGCGAAAATGACCGATCGCTCGGTCGTCGCCTCCCTGTGCATGCTCGCTGTCTCGAACCAGGGCACCGGTCTGTCCGGCATTCGTGTCGCCGGTCCGGCAGCCTCCGTGTCTCGCGCCGGTCTTCCCGTTCGTGAGCGCAATGAGCGACCGACGAAGGCACTGGAAGCAGTAGAGGGTCAGGCGCATGCCTATGCCTTTACGGCAGCCGGTGCCGGAAGCCGGAAGCAGGCGACGCAGCACCACCTGATGTGGGCCTTCCGTGGGCCAGAACCCTGGAGTGATCCAGCCTGATTGATCAGGCCGGCGCCTTCAGGGCCGCGGAACCCCATCCGGGATCCGCGGCCCTTCTGTTTGTCCAAGCACTTGGACAGCGGAGCGAAGGGGCCTCGGGACCAGTAAGCCGACTACCGGTCCAACAGGGCCGGACCGACAGACGAGGAAGACGAACCGTGCAACTCGAAGCGCACGCCCCGTCCGTACCGCCTTCCGAAACGATCCCCCCGCCCGGCCTCACGGAGGACTCCACCTTGATCCCGCTCACTGCGCTCACCGCGCTCGACGACGCCATCGAGAGCCTCGGCGTACCCGTCCCCTGCCGTTCGTACGACCCGGAGGTCTTCTTCGCCGAGTCGCCGGCCGACGTCGAGTACGCCAAGTCCCTCTGCCGCACCTGCCCGCTGATGGAGGCCTGCCTCGCCGGCGCCAAGGAGCGGCGTGAGCCCTGGGGCGTCTGGGGTGGCGAGCTGTTCGTCCAGGGTGTCGTCGTCGCCCGGAAGCGGCCGCGTGGTCGCCCGCGCAAGAACCCGGTCATGGCATGAACACCATCGCAGGAACGATCGACCGCCCCCTCACGCTCGACCCCAAGAAGCAGGCCCCGATGAAGCCGTCCACCACCGAGCCCGCCGGCTCCGCGATTCCAGACTTCACCACCGTTGGTGCGAGTGACTTGCGCCAGAACAGGACCCGAGAGATGCAACTTCAACCAGAAGCCCTGGCTCGTGCGCATATGCACGAGCGACTGCACGAGGCGCAGCAGGAACGCCGGGCCGTGAGCCTGGCGGCCGCGCGCCGCATGCAGCGCCGGGCCGAGCGCGCCTCGATGCGCGCCCGCCGTGCGCTGGCCATCGCGGTCATGCAGTAAGCGAAAACACCTGAAGCAGTGGCCTTCCGGACTCCGGGAGGCGAAAGCTCCCCTCGGGGGCCGGTCCGTTCGCACGGACCGGCCCCCGCGGTGCGTTGCGCCCGCCGATCCGCCGACCACGGCGATATCGTCGCCGCGTGACGAGTCTTCCCGGGGGCAGCGAAGACGGCGGCTCCGCCACGGAGCCCCAGCCTCTCGTGTGCGCCCGCTGCGGCACGACCGCCGACGGCCCGCGGCCCACCTGGATCTGCTCCGTGGAGAACGGCGTCCGTCAGTACTTCTGCGACACCTGCTCGAGGGACAACCTCAGGGCGATCGAGGGGCGCTTGGACTCGGCTTGGTGGTAGGGCCTCGATGACGCCTTGCCGCCGCCCCGGTTCACCAGCGGCTCACGCCTCTACGGCCGATTCCTCGGTCTCCTCCTCCAGCACGAACCCCGGCAGCCACTCCTCCAGCTCCTCCCGCAGCCGTACCGTCGCGCCCAGTTGGCACAGGACGCCGATCGTGCTCAGGGTCACGCGGTGTATGAGGAGGTATGCCGGGGGGAGATTGAGCTGCTTGCCCAGCTGGTAGGCGGGGGAGCGGATGTCGGCGATGCGGGCGGCCTGGCTGCGCATCCAGCCGCGGGTGAAGGTGAACTCGTCGAGCAGGGCCGGTTCGATGATCGGCCGGAGGTAGTCGAGCACGGCGTCGGGTTCCAGCTCTATGGACTCCTTGACGAAGCCCTCCAGACACAGCAGTTCGTAGACGGCCTCCGCCTCGCCGTCGAGGGTCATGCGCAGGGAGTCGCCGATGGGGGTGGGCAGTCCGCCCGGGAGGCGGTCGACCGTGCCGAAGTCCAGGACGCCCAGGCGCCAGTCGTCCTCGCCGCCGGGGCCGCCGGGCAGGAGGCGGAAGTTGCCGGGGTGCGGGTCGGCGTGGAGCAGGCCGGTGCGGGCGGGGCCGGAGAAGAGGAAGCGGGCCAGCAGTTGGCCGGCGCGGTCGCGCTGTTCCGGGGTGCCGTCCGAGATGACCTCCGACAGGGGGACGCCGTTCATCCACTCGGTGATCAGGATCTGGTCGCACTGGTGGACCACCGCCGGCACCACGACGTCCGGATCGTCCGCGAACTCGTCGGCATGGGCCTGCTGGGCCTGGGCCTCCAGGCCGTAGTCCAGTTCCTCGGAGACCCGGTCCCTCAGTTCCGCGATGAGCGGCTTGATGTCCATGCCGGGGATCAGCGGGCCCAAAAGTCGGGCGAAACGGCTCAATTGGTTCAGGTCGGACAAGAGGGCGTCACCGGCCCCCGGGTACTGCACCTTGACCGCCACCTCGCGGCCGTCGTGCCACACGGCATGGTGCACCTGGCCGATCGACGCCGCGGCGGAGGGCTTGTCCTCGAACTCCACGAACAGTTCCTGCCAGTCCTCCCCGAGTCGCTCCTCCAGCACCCGGTGCACCGTGCGCGTCGGCATCGGCGGCGCCGCCTCCTGGAGCTTGGTCAGCGCGGCCCGATAGGGACCGGCGACCTCCTCGGGCAGCGCCGACTCGAAGACGGACAGGGCCTGGCCGAACTTCATCGCACCGCCCTTGAGCTCGCCGAGCACCTTGAACAGTTGCTCCGCCGTGCGCTGTTGCAGCTCACGGCCGACGATCTCCGCGGACTCCCCGACGATTCTCTTGCCGAGCCCCCAGGTCGCCCGGCCTGCGAAGCCGAGCGGGAGCGCGGCGAGCTTGGCGGTACGGGTGACCGCCTTGCGGGGAAGATCAGACATGCGCCCTCCAGGTCCCAGCAGGCCGTGCCGCATCCGCCTCGCGGCGCAATTCCTTCGACGGCCCTTGCTCCGCCATTGTCTCGTGCGACTCCCCGTCCTTGACGGTGTGTTCCTCCTTACCTTTCTGCGCGGCTCCGCACCGGCATGCGGGATGCGCCCAGACCGGCCGAGCATGCCAGTTCAGGGCGGGGAGGGAGACCTCCCAGCGGGCGCCGGCACTCGACGGGGTCCGACCGTCGAGAAAGGACAGGGCGTGCGCGGCCGCCAGCCCCGCCACCGTAGTGGCAAGCGCCAGGTCGCACGGACGCACCTGGCGCGACCGCCCCGAACCCGACCGCCACTGCGCGACCAGCCGGGGCCACACCGGGTCCCGGTCCGCACGTCCCTCGTGCAGACAGCCCGCGCAACTCGTCACCCCGGGCAGGACGAGAGGGCCGACGACACCGGTCGCCTCCACGACACCGGCGTACAGATGGGGCGTACCGGAGTCGACGAGGGGGTCGGCGGGTGGCGGGGCGTGCACCGCGACGTCGTCCCTCGGGGCGAGGATCACCAGGGAGAAACCGGGCTCGCCGTCCCCGGAGGCCGGCCGGCGGGGAGAGCGGTCCGGCGCGGACCGGCGTGCCGCACGGCGGGCGGCCTCGTCCCTGCGCTCGCCGATCGCCTCGGCGGGCAGCCCGCCCGGCGCGACGTCCCACGGCTCGACCTCGCCGACGTCACGCACATCGACCTCGCCGACCCCGGCGCCGGCCAGCAGCGAGGCCAGCACCGAGCCCACCCGGCCCGCGCCCCTGACCTGTACGCGCAGGGAGCGACGGGCGGCCAGCAGCTCGATCCCCTCGCCCGGTTCGGACGTCGTCAGGGACAGCGAGGCCAGATCGGGGCGGAGCCGGTCGAGGACCCGCTTCTTCCTTCGCAGGGTGTCACCGGCCCGGCCGCCGCCCCGCGCGTCGTCGAGCAGCCCGGCCCGCGCCAGCCGCTCCAGGAGCCGGTCGACATGGCCGTCGGGCAGATCCATGCGCCGCCCCTCCTCGCGCAGCAGCCCCGGACCTCGGGTGCCGTTGAGCAGGTCGAGGAAACTGCCCGTAGCCGTGTCCATCGGACCCAGCGTCATCGCGTGCGCCGGGGTCATCCCGAACTGCACGGTGTTCAGGTCGCGCCAGCCGCGCCGCAGCGCGGGCTTCACCAGCGGAACCAGCGGGATCGCCGTAACCGGCGGATCTTGTGAAGACTGCATGACAGGCCCCCGTAGCCCTCGTGGAACATCCCCGTCCGCCGCCCGGAGCCCCTCGGTTCTCGGTGGTGGCTCCGTCGGCGAATGCCAGCATGCCCGGATCGGCGATTCGCCGCCGAAAGTTGTCCACAGGCGGTGGGTATTCGTCGTACAAATCAAACGCATGGTGGGGGATCCGGACCGAACCGTCCCGGAGTCGGGACTTCCAGCACTCACAGCGGGTAACGTCGGGGCGTGTCCGCCGACCCACTGAACCGCGCCGGAACACCACAGCGACGCACGTCGAGCCAGCCGCCCAGCGGCTCGGGTGCGAGCGCGATCGAGGTGCGCAGGAGCGCCCGACGACGCCGGACGGTCTCCGCGTACCGCGAGGGCGACCGCACCGTCGTGCTGATCCCTGCCCGGATGTCCGAGGCGGAGGAGCAACGCTGGGTGAGCGTCATGCTCGACAAGCTGGCCGCCCAGGAGAGCAAGCGGGTACTCGGCGACACCGAACTGGCCGAGCGCGCCGAACGGCTGTCGGCCCAGTACTTCGACGGACGCGCCCGGCCCGCCTCGGTGCGCTGGGTCACCAACCAGAACACCCGCTGGGGCTCGTGCACCCCCTCCGAGAGCAGCATCCGCCTCTCGCACCGGCTGCAGGGGATGCCCGAATACGTCGTCGACTACGTCCTCGTCCATGAGCTCGCGCATCTGCTCGTCCCCGGACACGGGCCCCGCTTCTGGCGGCTCCTGGAGGCGTACCCGCGCACCGAGCGGGCCCGGGGCTATCTCGAAGGCGTGGTCGCGGCCGAGCGGCTGCCCCATTTGCCCGGGGCGCGCGGAGAGTGACCGACGTCCCCGACCGGGGATTGTGTACCGGGTCTGTACCGACTTCGTCCACTGTCCGAGTTTGCCGTTAGCCTGGCGCGACGCACTCGCACTTGGATGGGGGACGGTCGTTACGCATGGCCAGGGAATTCCAACGCGGCCACAAGGCCAAGGTCAGTGACCTCACCGCGGGCACGGATCTGTACGTAGGTGTGCAGATCACCGGCCCCGGACTGAGCTTCGACATCAGCTGCTTCGGTCTCGACTCCGACGAACGGCTCTCGGACGACCGGTACTTCGTCTTCTTCAACCAGCCGAAGTCCCCTGAGGAGTCCATCCAGCTTCTGGGCGCCCAGGCGGGTGACTCCGAGTCCTTCCGGGTCACCCTCGACCGGATCCCGGCGCAGATCCAGAAGCTGTCCTTCACGGCGACGATCGACGGCGCCGGCCAGATGTCGCAGGTCGCCCCCGGATACCTCCGGATCGTGGCGGGCGGCGAGGAAGTGGCCCGCTACTCGTTCAACGGCTCGGAGTTCTCCACCGAGCGGGCCGTGATGCTGGGCGACTTCTACCTGAAGGACGTCTGGCGGTTCGCCGCGGTCGGACAGGGCTTCGACGGCGGCCTCGACGCACTGCTGAAGAACTTCGGCGGCGAGGTCGCCGAGGAGGAGGCCCCCGCGGCCCCGCCGCAGCCGCAGGCCGGCGCCACGCCGGGCTTCGCCCCGCCGGCCCAGGCCACCGCGCCGCCCGCGTTCGGCGCCCCGGCGCCCGCGCCCGCCCCGGCCCCCGCGCCTGCCCCGCAGGGCTTCGCGCCCCCGCCCGGAGCGACTCCGCCCCCGGCCCCGGCGCCCGCGCCGAACATGCACGCCCAGCCCACCATCATCGCGCCCATGACCCCGCCCGGCGGCGCCCCGGTACCGCCTCCGGCCCCGGCTCCCGCGCCCTACGGCCAGCCGCAGCAGCAGCCCCCGTACGGCCAGCCCACCCCGCCGCCCGGCTACGGCGCCCAGCCTCAGGCCCCGCAGGCGCCCCAGGCTCCGGGCCCGCCGCCCGGCTACGGCCAGCCGACCCCGCCCCCGGGCTACGGTCAGCAGCCTCCGTACGGCCAGGTCCCGGGTCAGCAGGCCCCCTACGGCGCGCCCCAGGGCGCACCCCAGGCCGCCGGGGTCGCCGGCGCTCTCCAGCAGTTCAAGGAGACGCCCACCGGTCAGCGCTGGACGCAGCAGAACAAGAAGCTCGTCCGTGTCGACCTCGGCGTCGGCGGGCAACCCGTGCTGGCCCGGCAGGGCAGCATGGTGCTCTACCAGGGCAAGGTCGACTTCAGCTACAAGGGCGCGGGCTTCGCCGGCCGGGTCGTCGGCAACGCGACCGGCCAGGAGATGCAGCTGATGCGCTGCACCGGCCAGGGGCAGGTCTTCCTCGCCGAGAACTCCACGATGCTGCACCCCATCGAACTCCAGGGCGACGGCATCTGCGTCTCCGCCGAGAACGTCCTCGCCTTCGACGAGAGCCTCCAGTACGAGGTCCGCCGTATCGAAGGACACGGCATCCCGGGCGGCGCGCTCTTCACGATGCTGTTCCAGGGCACCGGCACGATCGTCCTCAAGACGCACGGCACGCCCGTGGTGCTGCCGGTGACGCCCACGACGTTCGCCGACGCCAACGCCGTGGTCGCCTGGTCGTCCGCCGCCCAGGTGGTCGTCTCCAGCCAGGTCCGGATGCGGCGCAACGCCTACCCGGGCGACACCGGGGAGAGCGTCAACCTGCAGTTCCGGGCCGCGCCCGGCAACTTCATCGTCGTCCAGCCGTACGAGATCTGAGGGAGTCCGTCATGAACCAGCCACTCGCGGGCTTCGCTCCCGCACCCGTCACGGCCCGCATGGAGAACCACGGCAACCACATGGCGAAGATCGCCATGCAGACCGGGAACGACCTCTTCGCGCGCGTGGGTTCGATGGTCGCCTACGAAGGGTTCGTCCAGTACGAGCCCAACCCGCCGGCCGTGCGCCAGATCGCCAAGGACTGGATGACCGGCGAGGGCGCGCCCCTGATGAAGTGCACCGGCGACGGACTGCTCTATCTCGCCGACTACGGAGCCAACGTGGTCGTCATCAACCTCAACGGCGACGGCATCTCCGTCAACGCCACCAACCTGCTCGCCTTCGACGCGCACCTCACCTGGGGTGTCGAGCGCGTGAAGGGCCTGGCGAAGTTCGCCGGGCAGGGACTGTGGAACACCAAGATCTCCGGGCAGGGCTGGGTCGCGCTGACCTCCCGGGGCAAGCCGATCGTCGTCGACTGCGGCGGCGGCGAGGACGAGACGTACGTCGACCCCGACGCGCTCGTCGCCTGGTCCCCGAACCTCAAGGTGAAGGGCAAGCGCAGCTTCAAGGCGCAGTCGCTCATCGGCCGGGGCAGCGGTGAGGCCTACCAGATGGCCTTCTCGGGCCAGGGCATCGTCGTCGTCCAGCCCAGCGAGGACAGCACCGACCGTCTCCGGGTCCGGGGCTGAGGGGGAGCCAGAACGTCATGCAGAGTCCGCTTTTCGCCTACAACGACCAGCAGACCCAGGACCGCTGGAGCCTGCAGAACAAGCAGATGCTCCGCGTCAGCCTGGAGGGCCACGACGACATCCTCGCCCGCAAGGGCACGATGGTCGCCTACCAGGGCCTGATGGAGTTCGACGCCGAGTACCAGAGCAACCAGCAGGGACGCGCGCGTGCGAGCACCGGTGAGGGCCTGGATCTGATGCGCTGCCACGGGCAGGGCACGGTCTACCTCGCCAACCTCAAGCAGCACGTGCACCTGGTGGACGTGGAGCAGGACGGACTGACCGTCGACAGCAGCTATGTCCTCGCCATGGACTCCTCGCTGCACCACGAGGTCATCGCCGTCGACAGCCTCTACGGCATCTCCGGCTCGGGGAAGTACCAGCTCAACATCACCGGCCGCGGCAAGGTCGCCCTCATGACCTCCGGCGCGCCGCTGATGATGCAGGTGACGCCCGACAAGTACGTCAACTGCGACGCCGACGCGATCGTCGCCTGGTCGACCTCGCTGCGCGTCCAGATGCAGGCCCAGACGCACTCCTCCGGGGTGTTCCGGCGCCGGGGCAACACCGGTGAGGGCTGGGAGCTCAGCTTCATGGGCAGCGGTTACGCGATCGTCCAGCCCAGCGAGCTGCTGCCACCGCAGAACGCCCAGATCGGCTCCGGCATCGCCGCGCAGTACGGGGTGGGACAGCAGGGGGCGCGGGGGCAGAACCAGGGCAACGTCTGGAGCTGATCGCTCCGCGGGGAAGGCAGAAGGCCGGCTGCGGGCTCGTCGTGGCTGGTCGCGCAGTTCCCCGCGCCCCTGAAGGGGCGCGACCGAACCGCCTGTGCAAGGGGCGACCGCCTATTGCGGTCGCCCCTTACGCGTCACAGCCGCGCGCGCGTCGCTTCCAGCAGTCGTACGACGGACTCGTCCGCCACGTCCGCCACCTCGTCATAGCCGAACCAGCGCAGGTCCAGGGACTCGTCGCTGATCGCCTCCACGGTTCCGGCCGGGGCCAGTGCCGCGTACTGGACGTCGAAGTGCCAGTGGCAGGGCGCCGGGATGGGGTGCCGGTCCAGCCGGACCGGGCCGCCCGGCAGCAGTGTCAGGCCCGCGATACCGGACTCCTCGGTCGCCTCGCGCAGCGCCGCGGCGGCCACCGTCGCGTCGCCCGGCTCGCAGTGGCCGCCCATCTGGAGCCACATCCGCAGCTTCTTGTGGAGGGTCAGCAGGACCTGTCCGCGCGACGGGTCGATCACCAGCGCGCTCGCCGTGATGTGACCGTCCTCGCAGGCCTTCCACATGCCGTCCGGGTGGGCCGCCAAGTGGTCGAGGTATGTCTGGCGCAGCTCTTCCTGGTCCTCGTACCCCTTCAGTACGAGGACCGCGTCGTCGTGCAGGCTCACTCGGTGTCGCCGTCGTCCTTCTTCTTGAGGTCGGGCTTCTCGGCGGAGCCGCTCGCCGCCTCGCCGAGCATCTTGTCCAGCTCGGAGAAGTCCAGCTGCTCGCGGTGCACGAAGCCGTCCGGGTCGTCCAGGTCGGAGGCGGTCGGGAGCATGTCCGGGTGGGCCCACAGACCGTCCCGGCCGTCGACACCGCGCGCGTCCGTGAGCGAGGCCCACAGACGGGAGGCGTCCCGCAGGCGGCGGGGGCGCAGCTCCAGGCCGATCAGCGTCGCGAAGGTCTGCTCGGCGGGGCCGCCCGAGGCGCGACGGCGGCGCAGGGTCTCGCGCAGCGCGTCCGCGGACGACAGACGCGGCTTCGCGGCCGCGTGGACCACCGCGTCCACCCAGCCCTCGACGAGCGCCAGAGCCGTCTCCAGACGGGCCAGGGCCGCCTTCTGCTCGGGCGTGTCCTCCGGCTGGAACATGCCCTGCTGGAGGGCGTCCTGCAGCTGCTCGGGGTTCTGCGGGTCGAACTGGCCGACCACGTCCTCGAGCTTGGCGGTGTCGACCTTGATCCCGCGCGCATACCCCTCGACAGCGCCGAACAGGTGCGAGCGCAGCCACGGCACGTGCGCGAAGAGGCGCTGGTGGGCGGCCTCGCGCAGGGCGAGATACAGCCGCACCTCCTCCTTGGCCACGCCGAGGTCCTTGCCGAACGCCTCGATGTTGAGCGGCAGCAGCGCGGCCCGGCCGGCCGGGCCCAGCGGCAGGCCGATGTCGGTGGAGCCGACGACCTCGCCCGCGAGCACGCCGACGGCCTGCCCGATCTGCTGGCCGAACATGGCGCCGCCCATCGAGCGCATCATGCCGATCAGCGGGCCCGCCATGGCCTGCATCTCCTCCGGCAGCACGTCGCCCATGGCGGTGCCGACGCGCTCGGCGACCGGGTCGACGAGCTCCTTCCACGCGGGCAGGGTCGCCTCGACCCACTCCGCGCGGGACCACGCCACGGCGGAGCCCGCGCCGGACGGCAGGGACGTCGCGTCGTCGAGCCACAGGTCGGCCAGGCGGACGGCCTCCTCGACCGCGGTGCGCTCGGCGGGGCCGACGCTCGCGTCCTTGGTGCCGTCGGCGGTGCCCTGGGAGACCGTCTGGCGGGCGATCTGCTTGGCCATGTCCCAGTTCACCGGGCCGCCCTCGTACGAGAGCATCTGGCCCAGCTGCTGGAACGCGGCGCCCAGGTCGTTGGGGTTCAGGGAACCGAACATGGCAGCGAACGGGTTGTCGGCACCAGGGGCACCGAAGCCGCCGGCTCCGGGCAGCCCGCCGAAACCGAACGGGTTGGCCGGGCCCTGACCACCACCGCTCTGCTGGTCCTTCTTCTTGCCCTCGTCGCCGTCGTCCGGCTCCTCCGGCGGAAGGCCGAATCCGAATGGGGTGTCACTCACGGGATTCCTCGGCTGGTAAGGCCGCCGGTTTCTCTCCGACGGCGCGACTGCCCGATAACACCACCCAGCCTAGACACCGCGGGCGGATCGGGCCTCGGTGCTCCGCCGAGTCTCGGCCTGCGGCAGGATGGATGCCACCTGGTACGTACGCGTCACTCGCGCCCGTACTGAAGACAACCGCTGGAGACGCCCGGTGAGTTCCCCTGATCCACAGGTTCGCGCAGCGCGAAACCAGTCAACCCATCCCGGTGTGCGCGGGCCCGTCGTCGCCGTGACCGGCGCCGCCGCCGGTGTCGGCGCGCTGCTCACCGAGCGGCTCGCCGCCTCGGAGGAGATCAAGCAGGTCATCGCCATCGACGAGCGGCGAGGCGAGTGCGCGGCGGCGCAGTGGCACATCCTGGATGTGCGGGATCCGGCGATCGCGGAGAAGCTGCGGGGCGCGGACGTCGTGGTGCATCTGGCGCTCGATCTCGATCTGGAGACCGACGGCGCCGCCCGTACGGCCTACAACGTGCGCGGTACGCAGACCGTGCTGACCGCCGCGGCCGCGGCCGGCGTGCACCGGGTCGTGCTGTGCACCTCCGCCATGGTCTACGGCGCCCTTCCGGACAACGAGCTGCCGCTGTCCGAGGACGCGGAGCTGCGGGCGACCGCGGAGGCCACCGGGGTCGGGGACCTGCTGGAGGTCGAGCGGCTCGCGCGGCGCGCTCCGCGGGCGCACCCCGGGCTCAATGTCACCGTGGTGCGGCCCGCTGTCCTGGTCGGAGGCACCGACACCGCGCTGACCAGGTACTTCGAGTCGCCGCGGCTGCTGGTCGTGGCCGGCTCCCGGCCCGCCTGGCAGTTCTGTCACGTCGAGGATCTGTGCAGTGCTCTGGAGTACGCCGTCCTGGAGAAGGTCGAGGGCGAGCTCGCCGTCGGGTGTGACGGATGGCTGGAGCAGGAGGAGGTCGAGGAGCTCAGCGGGATCCGGCGCATGGAGCTGCCGTCGGCCGTCGCGCTGGGCGCGGCGGCCCGGCTGCACCGGATCGGGCTCACGCCGTCTCCGGCCGGGGATCTCGCCTACACGATGTACCCCTGGGTGGTGAGCGGCAGCCGGCTCCACGACGCCGGATGGCGGCCGCAGTGGACCAACGAGGAGGTCCTCGCGGAGCTGCTGGAGGAGGTCTCCGGACGGCACACGGTCGCGGGCCGCCGACTGGGTCGCAAGGACGCGACGGCCGCGGGTGCCGCGGGCGCGACGGTGGCGCTGCTGGGCGCGGCGGCCGTGGTGCGGCGGGCCCGGAAGGCCCGGCGGCGGATCTGAGGTCGAGGAGGCCGGGCCTGTAGGAGGCTCCAAACGCCAACGCGTGTGTGCCGGTGGATAGCGCTATTCCGTGTGATCGCGGGCATGGGGCACGATGGGGGCATGGCAGCCATCGACGATCACCCCGGTGAGCGGGGCGCGCAGGACGCGATCAAGCTCATCGCCATTCGTGAGACCGCGCTCTCCCTGGACGAGGTCTTCAAGGCCGTCGGGGACGACGCGGCCGGGGGGACCGCGCTGTTCGTGGGGACCGTGCGCAACCACGACGGCGGGGCCGACGTCGACGAGCTCGGGTACTCGTGCCATCCGAGCGCCGAGGCGGAGATGCGGCGGATCGCGGAGAAGGTCGTCGCCGAGTACCCCGTGCGGGCGCTGGCCGCGGTGCATCGCGTGGGGGATCTGAGCGTCGGGGATCTCGCGGTCGTCGTCGCCGTGTCCTGTCCGCATCGCGGGGAGGCCTTCGAGGCCTGCCGGAAGCTGATCGACGACCTCAAGCACGAAGTGCCGATCTGGAAGCACCAGAAGTTCTCGGACGGCACCGAGGAGTGGGTCGGCGCCTGCTGAACCCCACGGCCTCTGCTGAACCCTTCCTTCTCTCCCCTCCGGTTGCGTAACCGCACCCCTGGCATGAGCGTTGTCAGTGCGGATGGTTAATCTGCTGATCAGTCAGTTGCGGTCGCGCACCGGGGTTGGGAGGACAGCATGGCGGCGCTCGCCTGGTTGCTGATTCCGCTTTTGGCTGCGATCGGCGCAGGTCTATGGGGCAGTTGGGCCAACCGGACCCGGAGGACACGCGGCGACGGGCCCGAGCTGGACGGGTACGCCCGGTTCCGCAAGGCCATGGAGAAGCAACCCTGAGACAGTCCTGAGGCAGCCCTGACGGGTCGCTGACAGGGGCGTCCCGTACTGTCGTGGCATGCCACGCCGCACCGCGACGATGCTCGCCTCCACCCTGATGCTGATCGCGCTCCTGTGCGCGGGTGTGTTGATCCCCGTGCCGTACGCGGAGATGTCCCCGGGGCCGACGGTGAACACCCTGGGCGATCACGACGGCGAGCCGGTGCTCCAGATCTCCGGCCGGAAGACGTACGCGACGAGCGGGCATCTGAACATGACCACCGTGCGGGTCACCAGCGCCGACTACAAGATGAACATCGTCGAGGCCGTGTACGGGTGGCTCGCGCACGACAACAAGGTCGTGCCGCACGACACGCTGTACCCGGACGGCAAGACCGAGGAACAGTCCACCCAGGAGAACGCCGAGGAGTTCAGCCAGTCCCAGGAGAGCGCCAAGGTCGCCGCCCTGAAGGAACTGGACGTCCCCGTGAAGTCCTTCGTGATCGTCTCCACGGTCGTCAAGGACTCCCCGGCCGAGGGCAGGCTGCACGCCGGTGACGTCATCAAGGCCGTCGACGGGACCACCGTCAAGGAGCCCGCCGACGTCGCCGAGCTGGTCACCAAGCACAAGGCCGGCGAGAAGGTCGTCTTTACCATCGTGCCCGCCAAGGAGCAGGCCGCCGCGGAGAAGGAGCAGCGGACGGCGACCAGGACCGAGGACGTGACCGTCACGACCAAGGCGTCCGACGACGACGGCGAGAAGCGCGCCATCGTCGGGATCTCCGCCGGGACCGACCACACCTTCCCGTTCACCATCGACATCAAGCTCGCCGACGTCGGAGGGCCGAGCGCCGGGCTCATGTTCGCGCTCGGCATCTACGACAAGCTCACCCCGGGCAGCCTCACCGGCGGCAAGTTCGTGGCCGGCACCGGGACCATCGACGACGACGGCAAGGTCGGCCCGATCGGCGGCATCGAGATGAAGACCGTCGGGGCCCGCGACAAGGGCGCCCAGTACTTCCTCACGCCCGCCGACAACTGCGCGGCCGCCGCCAAGGACACCCCCGGCGGGCTCACGCTGGTCAAGGTGAAGACCATCGAGGACGCCCTCGGCGCCCTCGACGACATCCGCTCCGGCGACACCGCCGACCTGCCCAAGTGCACGACCAAGGGCTGACGGAACAGACACGCGCGCGTACGTGAACGGGGGCGCCCCAAGACCAGGGGCGCCCCCGTTCACGTACGAGAAGAGGCCGTCGTACCGGAAGAACTCAGTCCTCGAACGTCGCCGACAGCGCCTCCGCGAGCCCCGGTACCAGGGCGCCGCCCGTGAGGACCTCCGTCGGGGAGTCCTTCTCGCGCAGTCGCAGGGCGGAGTCGCGGGTGCCGTCGCGCAGGACCGCGACCGTCATGCGGACCTCCTGGCGGTCGGGGTGCTTCGCGACCCACTGGGAGAGCTTCTTGTCGCTCAGGCCCTCCGGGACCGACGCCTCGGCGGACGGCGGGAGCATCAGGCGCTCCACCGTCAGGGCGCAGCCGACGACCGGGTCGGGCCAGGCGATCGTGCCGAGGAACTCGTCCAGCGGCTTGCCCGCCGGGATCTCCTCCTGCTCGATCGGGGTGAGGCCGGTGGTCGCCTGCTCGTCCTCCAGGCCGAGCTGGGCCGCGAGGCCCGGTTCCTGAGCGCGCAGCCGGGCGGTGTCTACGAGGGCGAAGAGGCGAGCGGGCTGGTCCCAGCCGAGGCCGGAAACGTACTCGTCGATCTCGAGTACGGCCCGGGTCAGAGGGCTCGCTGCCATGGGTGTGTTGGACATGGTCACAATCCTGCCTCGTTCATGGCCCGAATCGGGAACCGAGTAAAGCGTGAGTAAGTTGCATAGGTGAGGGCCTACGATCACGTGGCCCACGGACGGCCCGCGGGGACGCGGGTCTGACGGACCAACAGCGACTTTCGAGGTGCGCACCTTGGCTTTCCAGATGCCGGACCGCGGCGGAGGCCCGACGGGGCCACGGATCAGAGTGGGCCGCCCGTCCCGGCGTGTCCGGACCCTGCTCATGACACTGGGCGTCCTTGCCGTGCTCGGCATGGCGTTCACCATGTTCGCCGGGTTCTGGACGGACTGGCTCTGGTACCGGTCGGTGAACTACTCGTCCGTGTTCACGACGACCCTGTGGACGAAGATCGGGCTGTTCTTCGTCTTCGGTCTGCTGATGGCCCTGGCGGTCGGCTTCAACATCTGGCTGGCGCACCGGCTGCGGCCACCGCTGAGTGCCATGTCGATGGAGCAGCAGAACCTCGACCGCTACCGCATGGGCATCGCGCCCTACAAGAAGTGGCTGCTCCTGGGGATCACCGCGCTGGTCGGCCTCATCGCCGGCGCCTCGGCGTCGAGCCAGTGGCGGACCTGGCTGATGTGGGTCAACGGTGTGTCCTTCGGTGAGAAGGACCCGCAGTTCAAGCTCGACATCTCCTTCTTCACCTTCGACCTGCCCTGGTACCGGTTCCTGCTCGGCTTCGGCTTCGCAGCCGCGATCCTGTCCGTGATCGCCGCCGCGCTGACGCACTACCTGTACGGCGGGCTCAGGATCACCAGCCCGGGAGCGCGCGCCACGGCCGCCGCCACGGGCCATCTGTCGGTGCTGATGGGCATCTTCGTCGCCCTGAAGGCGGTGGCCTACTGGCTCGACCGGTACGGCCTCGCGGTCAAGTCCAGCGACTTCAAGGCGACCGACAACTGGACCGGCCTGAGGTACGTCGACGCGAACGCCTATCTGCCGGCCAAGACGATCCTGTTCTGCATCGCCGTCATCTGCGCCCTGCTGTTCTTCGCCACCCTGTGGCGGCGCACCTGGCAGCTGCCCGTCATCGGCTTCGGTCTGATGGTGCTGTCGGCGATCCTCATCGGCGGTCTCTACCCGGCGATCGTCCAGAAGTTCCAGGTCCAGCCGAACGAGCAGGCCAAGGAAGCGCCCTACGTCACCAAGAACCTCAAGGCGACGCGTGAGGCGTACGGCATCGACGACGCCAACGTCAGCGAGTACGCGGGCACGTCCACGACCACGGACAAGACCAAGCTGCGCGACGACGTCGACACCACGGCCAGCATCCGGGTGATGGACCCGAACATCGCCTCGCCGACGTTCCAGCAGCTCCAGCAGATGCGTAACTACTACGCGTTCCCGACCAACCTGGACGTCGACCGCTACACCAAGGACGGCAAGGACCAGGACACGGTCATCGGTCTGCGCGAACTGAACCTCGCCGGCATTCCGAAGAACAACTGGATCAACGACCACTTCCGCTACACCCACGGTTACGGCGTGGTCGCCGCCAAGGGCACCACCGCCGACTCCGAGGGCCGCCCGGTCTTCACCGAGTCCGACCTGCCCTCGCAGGGTGACCTCGGGACGTACCAGCAGCGGGTCTACTACGGTGAGAAGACCACCGAGTACTCGATCGTCGGCGGTCCCCAGAAGGAGATCGACTACTCCGACGACAGCGGCGAGAAGACCTTCAGCTACACCGGCAAGAGCGGGGTCAACCTCTCCAACCCGGTCAACCGGGCCGCGTACGCGGTGGCGTTCAACGAGCCGCAGATCCTCTACTCCGGCGCGATCGGCGAGGGTTCGCGGATTCTGTACAACCGCACGCCCAAGGAGCGCGTCGAGGCGGTCGCCCCGTGGCTGACCATCGACGGCGACGCCTACCCGGCGGTCGTGGACGGGAAGATCGAGTGGATCGTCGACGCGTACACGACGACGAACGGCTACCCGTACTCGTCCCGTACGACCCTCGGTGACACCACGGCCGACTCGCTGACCGCGACGAACAACTCGCGCGCGGTGGTGGCCCAGCAGAACCAGGTCAACTACATCCGCAACTCGGTGAAGGCAACCGTCGACGCCTACACCGGCGAGGTCAAGCTGTACCAGTGGGACACCAAGGACCCGGTCCTGAAGACCTGGATGAAGGCGTTCCCGGGCACGGTGAAGGCGAAGACCGCGATCTCGGACTCGCTCATGGCCCATCTGCGCTACCCGCAGGACCTGTTCAAGGTCCAGCGCGAGCTGCTCAGCCGGTACCACGTGAAGGACGCGACGACGTTCCTCAGCGGCTCCGAGGTGTGGCAGGTGCCGGACGACCCGACCAACCAGTCGGGCGACGCGGTGCCGCCGTACTACCTGAGCATGAAGATGCCCGACCAGAAGGCGCAGGCGTTCTCGCTCACGACGACGTTCACGCCCAACGGCCGTGATCAGCTCAGCGCGTTCATGTCGGTCGACGCCGAGGCGGGCACCAGTGACTACGGCAAGATCAGAATCCTGAAACTGCCGACGAACACCAGCGTCCAAGGCCCCAAACAGGTACAGAGCCAGTTCAACTCCGAACAGGACATCGCCGAGACCATCAGCCTCCTCAACAGAGGTGATTCCAAGGTCGAGTACGGCAACCTGCTGACGGTGCCGCTCGACGGAGGACTGCTCTACGTGGAGCCGGTCTACGTACGCGGTGGCGGGCTGAAGTACCCGCTGCTGCGGAAGGTGTTGGTGACCTACGGAGGCAACACAGCCTTCGAGGACACCCTCGACGAGGCCCTCAACAAGGTGTTCGGGGCGGACGGCGAGACCACCACGCCACCGGAGGACGACGACGGGGGCACGACGACTCCGCCACCGACCTCCGACAACCCGACGGTCCAAGAGGCGTTGAACGACGCCCAGAAGGCCTTCGAGGACGGCCAGGAAGCCCTGAAGAAGGGCGACTGGGAGGCGTACGGCCTGGCGCAGAAGGATCTGGAGGAAGCGCTGCGACGGGCCGAGGACGCACAGGCCGCGGAAGACAAGACCGGCGGCAGCAGCCCAAGTCCGAGCGGCAGTCCGAGCCCGAGCAGCAGTCCCAGCGGCTGATCAGTTCCTGAGCTGGTCAAATGCCCCTCCCGCGCCGTGGTACGGTTTGAACACAACGGCGCGGGGTGGAGCAGCTCGGTAGCTCGCTGGGCTCATAACCCAGAGGTCGCAGGTTCAAATCCTGTCCCCGCTACTGAAAACGAAGGCCCGGATCCTGATCAAGGATCCGGGCCTTCGTGGTGTGCGAACGCATGTGCCGGAAAGAGGGATGGCCGTGCCGCCGTGGGGAGTTGGGCGAACTGTGTTTGACTTGTCTCTCTGTGGGCATGTCGACAAAACGCTGAAGTGACCTCACTGGCTGCGGTATACCAGGTGTACCCAGGTTGCAGGTGGTGCGACGATGGACGTTATGGGGGACAAGGCAACTCTGTTGGAGACAGGGCGGTTTGAGCAGTCTGCTGACTTTGTGCAGTCTGTCGATCTTGTGCAGCCTTCCGACCGGGACGAAACCGGTGAGGCCGCCGAGGAAGCAAGGCAGCGGCTCGCCGCGGAAGCCGGCGATGTCGAGGCGATGAGCGTCCTCGGGGCCATGCTGCTGCGCCGCGGTGATCTCGACGGAGCCGAACCCCAGCTGCGTGCCGCCACCGCCGCGGGTGACCGGGCCGCCGCCAACAACCTGGGTGTCCTTCTGCACCAGCGCGGATACGCCGACGAGGCCGCCGGATGGTGGCGGATCGCCGCCGTAGCCGGGTCCGCCGCGGCCGCGCACGCACTGGGCCGCCACCACCGGGAGAAGGGCGACGAGCCCGCCGCCGAGTACTGGCTGCGCCAGTCCGCCGAGCAGGGACACGCCCTCGGCGCGTACGCGCTCGCCGATCTGCTGGAGCACCGCGCGGACGCCGGGGCCGGGCACTGGATGCGGGCCGCGGCCGAGCGGGGGCACCGTGAGGCGGCCTACCGGCTGGCGCGCGCTCTTGATCGCGAGGAGCCGGCCGAGGGGGACGACGGGTCCGACAACGGTGTCTCCCCGGCAGCCGAGCAGTGGTACCGCCAGGCCGCCGCGCGCGGACACCGGCGGGCCGCGCTCCATCTCGGCGCGATCCTGGAGCGGCGCGGTGAGCTCAAGGAGGCTGGGCGCTGGTACCTGACCTCCGCCAAGGACGGCGAGGCGCGGGCCGCCTGTGCCCTCGGTTTCCTGCTGCGTGACGCGGGAGACGTCGAGAGCGCCGCGGTCTGGTGGCTGCGGGCCGCGCAGGACGGGGACGGCAACGCGGCGAACGCGCTGGGGGCACTGCACGCCGAGCGGGGCGAGACGCAGACCGCCGAGCGGTGGTACCGGGCCGCGATGGACGCCGGCGATGTCAACGGCGCGTACAACCTCGGGCTGCTCTGCGCCGAGCAGGCGCGGACCGCACAGGCCGAGCAGTGGTACCGGCGGGCGGCGTACGCCGGGCACCGGGAGGCGGCGAACGCGCTGGCGATCCTGCTGCTGCAGGGCGGGGACACCGCCGGGGCCGAGCCGTGGTTCTCCAAGGCGGCCGAGGCCGGGAGCGTGGACGCGGCGTTCAACCTCGGAATTCTCTTCGCCGGGCGAGGCACTGAAAAGGGCGCCGTCGTCGCGCTGCGGTGGTACGAGCGGGCCGCGGCCGCCGGGCACACCGAGGCGGCGCTCCAGGTCGGGATCGCACGGTTGCGGGACGGGGACGAGGCGGCGGCGGAGCGGCATCTGCGCTGTGCGGCGGGGGGTGGCAGTTCGGAGGCGGCGTACCGGCTGGCGACCGTGCTGGACGCCCGGCGTCCGCCCACGCCCGCGCATGAGCTGGGGGAGCCGGTGCACTCGTCCAAGAGCGAGTGCGAGGAGTGGTACGAGCGGGCGGCGTCTCAGGGGCACCGTCGGGCGCAGGTGCGGGTGGGGATGCTGGCCGCCGCCCGGGGGGATGTCGTGGGGGCGGCCCGGTGGTACCGGGAGGCGGCCGAGGCGGGCTCCCGCAACGGTGCCTTCAATCTCGGGCTGCTGCTGGCCCGGGAGGGGAGCGAGCCCGAGGCGGCGGTGTGGTGGACCCGTGCGGCGGACGCGGGGCACGGGCGGGCGGCGTTGCGGCTTGCCCTGGTCTACGCGCGTCGTGGGGAGCTCGCTGAGGGGCAGCGGTGGGCTGACCGTGCGGTGACGCTGGGACCGCGGGAGGTGTCGGAGCGCGCGGCTCGGCTGCGGGACGCGCTGCGGCAGGAGCTGTCGGCCTGACGGTGGGGGTGCCGTGGATAAGCGATTTGCTTCCGTCCTCCGCGTTGACGTAGTGTTCATTTCATCGACGCGGGGTGGAGCAGCTCGGTAGCTCGCTGGGCTCATAACCCAGAGGTCGCAGGTTCAAATCCTGTCCCCGCTACTGAAGGCCGAGGGCCGGAATCCAGAAGGATTCCGGCCCTCGGTGTTTGTTCATGGCCGGTGGCCCACCGCCTCCTCGTACAGGGTGCGGTCAACCGTCTCGGACTCCGGCAGTGGGTCGCCCTCGGAGACTCCTTGCGCGGTGTATGCCGCTTGCAGACGGTCGGTGGTGCCTTCGCGGATCTCCCAGTCCATCCGCAGGGACGGGGTCGAGCGGAGGATCTGCTTGTCCGCCTTCAGGAGTTTCGCCAGGTAGGTGACGTAGGCCTCGTCGTCCTTGTAGTCCGTCGCGAAGTACGAGTTCACCGTGCGGATGTACGCCCGGAGCAGGGCCACTCCCGCGTCCACGTCCCGCTGGAGCAGCGAAGGGCCGTACAGCATGCCGCCCAGCGGCTCGCCCTGCGGCTGGCCGCCGAGGAAGGCGTAGGCGGGCCGTCCGTCGACCTTGCGCCACACCGGGTCCAGGAGCCAGGCCGAGTCGACTCCGCCGTTCTCCAGGGCGGTGAGGACGTCCGCGGAGCCCAGCTGCTGGTACTGGATCTTGTCGAGGCCGCCGCCGTGCTTCTCCAGGGCCTTCTCCATGGGGTACGCGATGACGGAGCCCTTGCCGATCATCGTGCCGAGTCTGCGGCCGGCCATGGACACCTGCGACGCGCTCTCGCCGTCCTTCAGCCGCACCCACAGGCCGCTCTTCGAGTCGGGGTCCGGTGAGAAGTTCCCGGCGACCCACTTGATGTCGAAGCCGCCCCGGAGGCCGTTCATCACGGCCGCCTCCGGAGCCGCCCAGATCGCGTCGAGGTCGCCCTTGGCGAGCAGGGGCAGCGCGTCCGGCGTCGGGAGGACCTTGAGGGTGACGTCCAGGCCCTCACGCTCGAACTCACCCTTGTCCAGGGCCACTTGCAGCGGTGCCACGTACTCGGCGCTCAGCGTCCCCGTCGCGATCGTCAGCCTCCGCGTCTTCGCCAGCGGCTTCGGGGCCGGTGCGCCGGGCTGGCAGCGGGCCGGCAGACGGCTCGGGGAGAGGTCGGCCGGGTCCGTCCAGGACGTGGCGCCACAGCCCTCCACGGGGCTGATCGTGCGCTTCCCCGAGCCCGCCCGCGGTGCGGTGTCCTCGTACGGCGACGAGCAGGCCGCCGAGGTCAGCAGGACGGCGGTCATCGCCGCCACCACGTACGTACGTCCCCTCATGACTGCCCCCGTCCACGGTCCCGCGGCGCCCATGGGGTGAGCAACCGGCCCACCACCCGCACCAGTTCGGAGAAGACGACCCCCAGGGCCGCCACGCAGACGATCCCCACGAACATCACGTCGTTCTGGAACAGCGCGCGGGAGTCGAAGATCAGATGGCCCAGGCCGTTCGTCGCCGCGATCTGCTCCGAGGCGACGATCACCAGCACGGCCACGCCCGCCGCTATGCGCGCGCCCACCAGGACCGACGGCAGTGACGCCGGCAGCAGCACGTGGCGGAACATCTGCCAGGGCGAGGCGCCGAAGACCTGGCCCGCGTCGCGGTGGCCGGCGGGAATCGACATGACCGCGGACATCGTCGAGATCCATACGAAGAAGAAGACCGTCGCCGCGACCAGGGCCACCTGCGGACCCTCGCCCAGGCCGAACATGTTCAGGAAGATCGGCAGCAGGGCCAGCTTCGGGACCACGTACAGGGCGTCCAGCAGGGGCTCCAGCGCCGCCCTGACCAGGGAGAGCGAGCCCATCAGCAGGCCCAGCGCGTATCCCGCGGCCGTGCCCACCGCGTAGCCCGCCACGACGCGCTTCGACGTCGCCCACACGTCCGGCCACAGGTCGCCCGCCGCGGCCCGGTCCCAGCCGTCCGCGAAGATCGTGGACGGTGCCGGGTAGACACGGGAGTCGATCCAGGCCCGGTCGGCGGCCAGTTGCCACAGGAGGACCAGGAACAGGGGGACGGCCGCCGCCAGGGACAGTTCCAGGGCGCGTCGGCGCCTGTGCGTGCGTACGGGATGGAGCTCGTGCGGGCCCGGGGCGCGGACCAGGACGGACTCCCGTGCGGGAGCGGTCGTCGTCATGCCGGCACCGCCTCCTTGCGCAGCAGGTCCCACAACTCGCTCTTCAGATCCGTGAACTCCGGCGCGGAGCGGATGTCGCCGGTGCGCGGGCGGGGGAAGGGCGGACGGTGCTCGGCGATGATGCGGCCGGGGCGGGCGGACATCACCAGGACGCGGTCGCCGAGGACGATCGCCTCCTCCAGGCTGTGGGTGATGAAGAGGGTGGTGGTGCGGGTCGTCTGGGTGAGTTCCAGGAGCTCGTCCTGGAGGATCATGCGGAGTTGGGCGTCCAGGGCCGCGAACGGCTCGTCCATCAGGAGCAGTTCGGGCTCCACCGCCAACGCCCGTGCGATCGCCACGCGCTGGCGCATGCCACCGGAGAGGGTCGAGGGGTAGGCGGTGGCGAAGTCCGACAGGCCCATGCGGGCCAGCCAGGCATCGGCGCGGGCGTCGGCCTCGCGGCGTGGGACGCGCTGGATGTCGAGGCCGAAGCGGACGTTGGCGCGGACCGTCTTCCAGTCGTAGATGCCGTAGTCCTGGAAGATCATGGCGGCCGGGCGAGGGCTGGTCGTACGGATCTCCAGGCGGCCCGTGCTGGGGCGCAGCAGACCCGCGGCGATGCGCAGCAGGGTGGACTTGCCGCAGCCCGAGGGGCCGACGACACAGACGAACTCACCGGCGCTCACGGACAGGTCGAGCGGGCCGAGAGCGGCCACCGCGCCGGGGCCACGGCCGAAGGTTCGGGTCAGATCACATGCGCTGAGTTTCGGATACGGCTCTCCCACGGGGTCTCCTCGCGGAGTGCGGAACGGACTGGTGGGCGCCGTTGACCATATGACGGTCCGTCAGATCCGGGAAGCCTGTAGACAGCACAAAGCCCCGGCGCCCAAGAGGGGCCGGGGCTTCGGAAGCAGGCTTATGCCGCCGCGCAGTTCGGGCAGACGCCGCGGTACGTCACCTCGACGCCCGAGACCGTGAAGCCGAAGCGCTCCGAGTCGGGGAGGTCGGTGAGCGGGTCGCCGCTCGGGTGGACGTCGCGGATCGCGCCGCACTGGGCGCAGACCAGGTGGTGGTGCGGCCGGTGCGCGTTGGGGTCGTACCGCTTGGCGCGCTTGTCGGTGGCGACCTCGAGCACCTCGCCCAGGGAGACCAGTTCGCCCAGCGTGTTGTAGACGGTCGCGCGGGAGATCTCGGGCAGCTTGGCGACGGCCCGTGCGTGGACCTCGTCGGCCGTCAGGTGGACGTGATCGCCGTCGAGGACCTCGGCCACGACACGCCGCTGCGCGGTCATCCGCCATCCGCGGCCGCGCAGTCGTTCCAGAAGGTCACTCATAGGGGTCACCTTAACAGCAAGGGGGACCAGGCTCCGAATAGGTGTGAATTTAGAGTGCACCTTGAGTTGGACAATGTCCAGTGTGGCGGGGGGTGGGCCGGGTCGCCCGGCCCACCCCCCGTACTGCGCTCAGGCCGGGACGTGCTGTCGTGCCGGTGCCCAGCAGCGGATGATGTCGCGGACCGAGACGATGCCGACCGGCTCGCCGTGGTCCAGGACGATGAGGTGCCGGAAGCCGCCGTGGGCCATGGCCCGGGCCGCCTCCTCCAGGGTCCAGGACGGTGCCGCGAAGACGACGTCGGTGGTGGTGTGGTCGTGGACGCGTTCCGTGTCCGGGCTCTGGCCCAGTCCCACGGCGTTGAGGACGTCGCGTTCGGTGAGGATGCCGATGCCTCCGGCATCGGGGTCGAGGATCACGGCCGCGCCGACGCGCCGGGCTGACATCAGGGCGGCGGCCTGGCGGAGGGTGTGGGCGGGGCCGATGGTGAGGACCACTGTGCTCATGGCGTCACGGACGAGCATGGGTGCGGAGTCACCTCCTACGAACCCTCGAGATAGTTCGAGGATTCACAAGTTCACAAATGAGGGTCGCCCCAGAGTCGCAGGTAAAGCGAGGGTCAACAAGAGGGCGCGTGCGGCCGATCGGGGGCGTACGCGCTCAGTAGCGCTGGTTGAGGTATCCCAGCATCTCGTCGTGGAGCAGGCCGTTGGAGGCGGCCGCGTTGCCGCTGTGCGGGCCGGGGCGGCCGTCGAGGCCGGTGAAGGAGCCGCCCGCCTCCGTGACGATGATCGCGTTGGCGGCCATGTCCCAGAGGGAGAGCTCGGGTTCGGCACAGAGGTCGACCGCGCCCTCGGCGACCAGCATGTAGGGCCAGAAGTCGCCGTACGCGCGCGTACGCCACACGTCGCGGGTCAGGTCCAGGAAGCCGTTGAGGAGGCTCTGCTCCTCCCAGCCGCTCAGGGAGGAGTACGCGAAGGAGGCGTCCGACATCTTCGAGACGCGGGAGACATGCAGACGGGAGGCCGAGGTGAGGCTGCGCCCGGAGAACGCGCCGTGGCCCTTCGCGGCCCACCAGCGGCGGTTGAGCGCGGGGGCGGAGACGACGCCGACGACGGGCTGGTAGCCGCCCTCCGCCGCCTCCATCAGGGAGATCAGGGTGGCCCAGACGGGGACGCCCCGGACGTAGTTCTTGGTGCCGTCGATCGGGTCGATCACCCAGCGGCGGGGGCCGGTGCCCTGGACGCCGTACTCCTCGCCGAGGATGGCGTCCCGCGGGCGGGCGCGCTGGAGGTGGGTGCGGATGATCTCCTCCGCCGCCTTGTCCGCTTCGCTCACCGGGGTCATGTCCGGCTTCGTCTCGACCTTGAGGTCCAGCGCCTTGAAGCGGTCCATGGTGGTTGCGTCGGCCGCGTCCGCGAGGACGTGGGCGAAGCGGAGGTCGTCGAGGTAGTCCGGCATGGGGCGAACGGTATCTGCCGTTGTCGGTACGGGGCTACACGGGACCAAGGCGCGGACGGGACCCGTGCGGACGGCGTGCGGTGGATCAAGGGCGCCCCCCGATGCCTTCGCGAACCCTTGACAGTGCCCTCACGCGCGTCAAATCTGGGCCCAGAGCCGCTCGCCCCTAGGAGGCGATGATGCCTGCAGCGAGGGAATCCCTGCTGGACGCCGCATACACGGCGCTGGCCCGCCGGCCGTGGTCCACCGTGCGGATGGTGGATGTCGCCGCGGCGGCAGGAGTGTCCCGGCAGACGCTTTACAACGAGTTCGGGAGCAAGGAAGGGCTGGCCCGCGCGCTGGTGAGAAGGGAGGCCGACGGATATCTCGCCGGCGTCGAGCGCGCGCTCGCCACCCACAACGACGCGCGTGAGCGGCTGACCGCGACCGCCGAGTGGACCGCTGCCACCGCCAAGGACAACGCGCTCGTACGGGCCATGCTCACCGGCTGCTGGAGCGAGCGCCTGCCCTCCCCGACGCTGTCCGCGGTCCCGTCCTCCTCGGCCGTACCGGCACAGCGCCGGGCCGACGGCCCGCTGCCGTCGCCCGGCGACTTCGTGGCACTGGTCCGCGACCGTGCCGTGACGGTGCTCGGCGGACCCGGCGCGAACAAGGCGGACCTCGCCGACCTCGCCCGCTCCTGCGAGCTGACCGTCCGGATCGCCCTGTCCTGCGTGGCCGCCCCGCCGGGCGAGGGCGGGGTCGCGGACCTGGTACGCAGCGCACTGCACCGACAGCCGGTGTGAGGGCTGTTGCGTGGGCGTGGGGGTGAACTCCTCGGCCTGATGGGCGAGTCGGGCTCCGGGAATGCCGTCCGAGCGGCCCTCAGTGTGCCGAACCGGACAGTTGGAGGCCGATCACGCCCACGATGACCAGGCTGATCGAGACGAGCTTCAGCGTCGACACCAGGTCGCCGAGGAAGATCATGCCGTAGATCGCGGTGCCCGCCGCCCCGATGCCGGTCCACACCGCGTACGCCGGGCCCACGTCGAGCTTCCGCAGCGCCAGGGTCAGCAGACCGAAGCTGCCGAGGGCGAAGATGCAGAACGCGACCGTGGGCCACAGCCGCGTGAAACCGTGCGAGAGCTTGAGACATACGGCGAAACCGGTCTCCAACAACCCGGCGACCACCACCAGCAGCCACGCCATGTGCTGTCCTCCCGTATGTCCGGCTCGGTGCGATTATGCCTTTACCTAACCTGTACGGAGACAAACAACGCGGAGGTCAGTCGCCTTCCTTGCGTTCCCTGGTCGCCAACAGACGGCGGAGCGAGTACAGGCGCGCCGGGTCCGCATGCCCCTCGGCTACCCACTGGTCCAGCGCGCAGTCCGGCTCATCATGACTGCACGCACGGGGACAGCCTTCGGTTCCCGGCACCAGGTCGGGGAACGCGAGGATCACGCGGGACGGATCGACGTGGTGCAGGCCGAACGACCGTACGCCCGGAGTGTCGATCACCCAGCCCGCGTCGCCCGCCAGGGGCAGCGCCAGCGCTGAGGTCGTGGTGTGGCGCCCGCGACCGGTCACCGCGTTCACATGACCCGTCACACGGCGCTGGTCCTCCGGGACCAGCGCGTTCACCAGCGTCGTCTTGCCCACGCCCGAGTGCCCGACGAACGCCGTGATCTTGCCGTCGAGTTCCTCGCGCACCCGGTCCGCCGCGTTGCCGTTCTCCAGCTCCTCGCGGTTGGTGACGACGTACGGGATGTCCAGGTGGCCGTACAGCTCCAGGAGTTTGTCGGGCTGGGCCAGGTCCGACTTGGTCAGGACCAGGAGGGGTGTCAGACCGCCGTCGAACGCCGCGACCAGACAGCGGTCGATGAGGCGGGGACGGGGTTCGGGGTCGGCGAGGGCCGTGACGATCGCCAACTGGTCGGCGTTGGCGACGACCACGCGCTCGAACGGGTCGTCGTCGTCCGCGGTACGTCGCAGGACCGAGGTCCGCGGCTCGATGCGGACGATACGGGCCAGGGTGTCCTTCTGGCCGGAGAGGTCGCCGACGATGGCCACCCGGTCTCCGACGATCGCCGCCTTGCGGCCCAGCTCACGGGCCTTCATCGCCATCACGACCCTGTCCTCGACCAGACAGGTCAGACGGCCCCGGTCGACGGTGAGGACCATGCCCTCGACCGCTTCCTCGTGCTTGGGGCGGATGTTGGTACGCGGCCGGTTGCCCTTGCGGTTCGGGCGGCTGCGGATGTCGTCCTCGTCGGTGTGCTTGCCGTAGCGACGCATGATGTCTAGGCCCCTACGCCCCGAGCATCCCGGTCCACAGTTCGGGGAAGTCCGGCAGGGTCTTCGCCGTCGTCGCCACGTTCTCGATCTGCACGCCCTCCACCGCGAGACCGATGATCGCGCCGGCCGTCGCCATGCGGTGGTCCTCGTACGTGTGGAAGATCCCGCCGTGCAGACGGCGCGGGCGGATGTGCAGTCCGTCGGCCGTCTCGGTCACGTCACCGCCGAGCTCGTTGATCTCCTTGGTGAGCGCGGCCAGGCGGTCCGTCTCGTGCAGACGCAGATGGGACACGCCGCGCAGCGTCGAGGGGGAGTCGGCCAGCGCCGCCACCGCCGCGATGCCCGGAGTCAGCTCACCGACCTCGCTCAGGTCCACGTCGATGCCGTGGATCGCACCCGAACCGGTGAACACCAGGCCGTACTCGGTGAGTTCGCAGGAACCGCCCATCTCGGTGAAGATCTCCCGCAGCTTGTCACCGGGCTGGGTGGTGCGGCTCGGCCAGTCGGGGACGACGACCTTGCCGCCGGTCACCAGGGCCGCCGCCAGGAACGGCTGGGCGTTGGAGAGATCCGGCTCGATCGTCAGGTCCCGGCCGAGCAGCGCACCCGGCGTGACCCGCCAGACATTGGGCTCGCCGCCCGACTCCGGGGTGTCGACCTGGGCGCCGACCGCGCGCAGCATGTCGACGGTCATACGGATGTGGGGGAGCGAGGGGAGGGTGGAGCCGATGTGACGGACCTCCACGCCCTGGTTGAAGCGGGGGCCGCTCAGCAGCAGCGCGCTCACGAACTGCGACGACGAGGACGCGTCGATCTCCACCGGGCCGCCGTCCAGGGCGCCGCCGCCGTGGACCGTCAGCGGCAGCGCGCCGCGGCCGTCGTCGTCGATGCGGGCGCCGAGGACGCGCAGGGCGTCGATGACGCCGTTCAGGGGACGCTCGTACGACCTCGGGTCGCCGTCGAAGCGGATCTCGCCGTCGGCGAGGGCGGCGACCGGGGGGAGGAAGCGCATGACGGTGCCGGCGTTGCCGACGTGCACCGTGGCGGGGCCGCGGAGGCCTGCCGGCAGGACGCGCCAGGACTCGCCCGTGCCGTCGGGGCCCACGCCTTCCTCGATGCCCACTCCCATTTCGCGGAGCGCGGCTGCCATGAGGAGAGTGTCCCGGGAGCGGAGGGGGCGGCGCAGCCAGCCCGGTTCTGAAGCGAGGGCTGCGAGGACCAGGGCACGGTTGGTGACGGATTTGGACCCCGGCACGTGGACCGTTGCGTCGACGGCTCCGCTCGCATGGGGGGCGGGCCAGAGGACGGTGTCTGCGGGGTTCAAAGCCATGGGGTCCACTTTAGTAGGGGGTGGTGTTTCGGGTGCGGCGCCATCGTGGCTGGTCGCGCGGTTCCCCGCGCCCCTGGGTCGGCTGGTCACACCGCCAGTAGCCAGCGACCGCCACCTATCAATGAGCACAGGCTCACCGCGTGGAACAGGAACAACCAGAGTCCTGCGGGTACGTGCGTCAGACGCGACAACTGGTCCGCGTCGGAATCCCCCGCGCCTCCCCGCACCCTCTTCGCCTGCAACTCGAAAGCGGGACGGACGCCGCCCAGCAACAGGAACCACACGGCCGCATAGGCGAACGCGGCCTGCACCTGAGGGCCCGCCAGCCAGGAGACCACCACGAACGTGCCGCCGGTGACGACCACCGTCAGGGCGCCGTACGCGTTGCGGATCATCACCAGCATCGCGATGAGCAGGAGTGTCGCCAGCCACAGCAGCAGCGTGATGCGGCCGGCGGCGAGGAGGGCCGCGCCGCCCAGGCCCAGCAAGGGGGGAGCGGTGTAGCCGGCCGCCGCGGTGAGGATCATGCCGATGCCGTGCGGCTTGCCCCGGCTGACCGTGAGGCCGCTGGTGTCGGAGTGCAGCCGGATACCGGTGAGCTGGCGGCCGGTGAGCAGGGCGATCAGACCGTGGCCGCCCTCGTGGGCGATGGTGATGGCGTTGCGCGAGACGCGCCACAGGCCGTGCGGGACCACTATGGCGAGCGCCGCGACCAGGGTGGCCAGAACCACCCACAGGTCGGGGTCGGGCTGGGTGCCGATCAGCTCGTCCCAGAGAGAGGTCGCTGTGTTGGTGTCCATGTTCGGCGGTGGCTCCCTCTGGTCGTACGGAGTCTGGCAGTGTGGCACGTATGTGCGGACGGTATGCAGCGAGTCGTAGGCCCGAGGATCTCGCAGGAATCTTTGAGATCGAGAAGTGGGAGCCCGAGGAGACACTGGCCCCCGATTACAACGTGGCCCCTACCAAGGAGGTCTACGCCGTCCTCGACCGTCCTCTTAAGGACGCGGATGATCCACGCCCGGTTCGCCAGCTGCGCACGCTCAAGTGGGGACTGGTGCCGAGCTGGTCGAAGACCCCCGAGGGCGGCGCCCGGATGATCAACGCCCGTGCCGAGACCGTCCACGAGAAGCCGTCGTACAAGCGGGCCTTCTCCACCCGCCGCTGCATCATCCCCGCCGACGGCTACTACGAGTGGGTCACCGGGAAGTCCGAACGGGATCTGGAGGTCGAGGGCAAGAAGAAGCGGCCGCGGAAGCAGCCGTACTTCGTGCTGCCGGCCGACGGGTCCGTCTTCGCGATGGCCGGGCTGTACGAGTTCTGGCGCGACAAGACCCTCCCCGACGACCACCCGCAGGCCTGGTGGGTCACCTGCTCGGTCATCACCACCGAGGCCGAGACGACCCCGCTCGCCGTGGCCCCCGCCGACGGACCGCACGTGCTGGCCGACATCCACCCCCGGATGCCGCTGATGCTCACCCCGGACCGCTGGGACTCCTGGCTGGACCCCTCCCGCACGGACGTCGAGGACCTCCGCTCCCTCCTGGATCCGCCCCCGGTCGGCCTGATGCGCGCCTACCCGGTCTCCACGGCCGTCAGCAACGTCCGCAACAACGGACCGGAGCTGCTGACCGAGCTGGAGGGGCCCGAAGAGGGCACACTCTTCTGACGTGACCAAAGTGACCACCGAGATCATCGGTACGGATGCCGGCGACGCCCGCATCACCTGGCACCCCGCGAGGAAGGCACGCCTCGTCCTCGCCGTCAGCCATGGCGCCGGCGGCGGTATCGAGGCGCGGGATCTGCAGGCCCTCGCACAGACCCTCCCGGGCCACGGCGTGACCGTCGCCCTCGTCGAGCAGCCCTGGCGGGTGGCGGGCAGGAAGGTGGCGTCTCCGCCGAAGACGCTCGACGTGGGATGGCGGGGGATCTGGCCCTCAGTGGCCGAGCCGGGGCTGCCCGTCATCTCGGGTGGGCGCAGTGCCGGGGCCCGCGTGGCCTGCCGTACCGCCGTCGAGCTGGGCGCCGCAGCCGTGCTCGCCCTCAGCTTCCCGCTGCATCCGCCCGGCAGGCCCGAGAAGTCCCGGGCCGACGAGCTGCTCGGGTCCGGGGTGCCCACACTGGTCGTACAGGGCGGGAACGACCCCTTCGGAAAGCCGGAGGAGTTCCCGGACGGCGCTTATGAGCTGGTCGAGGTGGCGTACGGGGATCATGGGTTCGCGGTGCCGAAGAAGGCGGACCTCACTCAGGAGCAGGCCGTGACACTCATCACCGACGCGGTGGTGAAGTGGGCCGGGTCACTCGGGTAAAGGCTCGGGAATGTTGAGCCCCGGAGCTCTGTTGTGGCGGACAGAAGTGCTGAAGAACCAGCACCGACCGTCGTAGAGAGGAAGTCCGCCGCATGGGTTCGACCTTCTGCCCGAGCCGCAGCAGCCGCGCTGACCTGGACTGGACGGTGCTGCACGCGACCAAGGCCGGCCCTATTCGGGCGGCGGGCGGACCGGATCGTGTTCTATCCTCCGATTCTGGTGGGATCGGTTTCGGTCCTGCCCGCAATCTTGAGGAGGTGGGTCCGGTTCCCGGTACCGACGCAGGGACCGAACACGGCCAGGCGGAGCAGCCCGAGGGCCAGGGCACGAGCACGGAGACCACCTCGGAGCGCAGCGCGCGCTTCGAGCGGGACGCGCTCGAATTCCTCGACCAGATGTATTCGGCCGCGCTGCGCATGACGCGCAACCCGGCCGACGCCGAGGACCTGGTGCAGGAGACGTACGCCAAGGCGTACGCGTCCTTCCACCAGTTCCGCGAGGGCACCAACCTGAAGGCCTGGCTGTACCGGATCCTGACCAACACCTTCATCAACTCGTACCGCAAGAAGCAGCGTGAACCCCAGCGCTCCGCGGCCGAGGAGATCGAGGACTGGCAGCTCGCACGTGCCGAGTCGCACATGTCGACCGGTCTGCGCTCCGCCGAGTCGCAGGCGCTCGACCACCTGCCCGACTCGGACGTGAAGGCAGCGCTCCAGGCGATCCCCGAGGAATTCCGCATCGCCGTCTATCTGGCGGACGTTGAGGGCTTTGCGTACAAGGAGATCGCGGACATCATGGGGACACCCATCGGTACGGTGATGTCCCGGCTGCACCGGGGCCGTCGCCAACTGCGCGGCATGCTCGAGGACTACGCCCGTGAGCGCGGGCTGGTCCCGGCCGGCGCCGGAGAGTCGAACGAAGCGAAAGGTTCGGGCTCATGAGCTGCGGAGAGCCGCACGAGACGGACTGCAGTGAGGTACTCGATCATCTCTACGAGTTCCTCGACAGTGAGATGCCGGACGTCGACCGCGACAAGTTCAAGCAGCACTTCACGGAGTGCTCGCCGTGCCTGGAGAAGTACGGCCTGGAAGAGGCCGTGAAGAAGCTGGTCAAGCGGTGCTGCGGTCATGACGACGTCCCCACCGACCTGCGCTCCAAGGTCCTGGGGCGGCTCGACCTGATCCGCTCCGGGCAGGCGGTGCCCGAGCACGACATCACCGCGGCCCCGGCCCAGGAGGCCTGAACTCCCTTCTGGGAACGGGCTGTCGTCACTCGAACGTGCTAATCCGCGGGTAATCGGCCCGCGGAACCCCCTCTTGCCCTCCTAGGCTCCGAAGCTGAGCCGGCTCGGGAGATCTCAAAGGGGCGTCATGGAGGGGACAGCGGCACGGGCACGCGTGTACGTGGTCGGTGTCGCCCTCGGTGCCCTGTACTGCGTGCACGCGCTGCCGGCGGTGACCGCCCCCTGGTGGGCGGTGGCCCTGCTCGCCGCCCTCTACGCAGGGGGCGAGCGGTTCTCCGGCACGTGCTATCCCGTGCTGCTCGCCGGGGCCTTCCTGCTGCCGCCCCCCGCCGCCGCGCTCGTCGCGCTGCCGGGGGCGCTGCTCTCCCCGGTCGCGCAGCGGCCGCGGTCGATCCGTCGGATCTGGCGGGCCGCCCAACTCGCCGTCGCCGTCTGGGCGGCGTCCCGGGTGCACTGGGGGCTGGGCGGCAGGGACGCCGTCGTGGCCCCCGACTTTCCCTATGTGCTCTTCCCGGCCGGGGCGGCCGTCATCGCCTTCTGTCTGGTGCTGACCGTTCTGGACGGGGGCATCCTGGTGCTCGCCGAGGGGGTGCCGGTACGACTGGCCTGGCGCGGTCTGTTCGTACGTTCCCTCGCACCGATCGCCGTGCACGGGCTCGCCGGGTTGATGATGGCCGTGCTGTGGCGCAGCCCGTACGGGCCCGTCGCCGCGCTGCTCGTGCTGCTGCCGATGTGTGTGTCCTGGTGGGCCTTCGCGCAGTACCACCGGGAACAGGCCGCCCATCAGGCCACCATCCGCGCACTCGTGCAGGCCGTCGACATCAAGGACGAGTACACCCGCGGGCACAGCGAGCGCGTCGGCCAGGCATCGATGATGATCGCCCGTGAACTCGGCATGGACGCGGGCCGCATCGAGGTGCTCCGGTTCGCCGGGATCCTCCACGACGTCGGCAAGCTGGGCGTGCCGACGCGGCTGCTGCGCAAGGACGGGCCGCTGACCCCGGAGGAGCGGCGCGTCATCGAGCTGCATCCCGAGTACGGGCACGAGATGGTGCGGGGGATCTCGTTTCTGGGGGAGGCGCGGGCGGCCGTCCTGCACCACCACGAACGGCTGGACGGGAGCGGGTATCCGTACGGGCTGGTGGGGAGTCAGATCCCCGAGTCCGCGCGGGTGGTGGCGGTCGCCGACGCCTTCGATGCCATGACGTCGACGCGGTCGTACCGCCGGGCGCGGCCTGTCGCCACCGCGCTGGAGGAGCTGGAGCGGTGCGCGGGGTCGCAGTTCGATCCGCGGATGGTCACGGCGCTGGTGCGCGCGCTGAGCAGACACGGCTGGCACCCCGCGGTGACCGCGGACGAGGAACGCCCACCGCGCCCCCGACGACCGGTCTCCAGCCGCCCCGGAGCACACCGATGAGGCGGCGGGGCCTGTGGTCCGGCGGGGGCGGGGTGGCCGGGGTTCGGGTCTTGCGTGGGTGCATCGGTGGGCGGCGGGGGTTTGAATCCGGTGTGGGTGCGTCGGTCGGGTGGTCGCGGTTCCGGTCTGGTGGGAGTGCGGTGATGGGGCGGTCCGGTGTCTGGCCTGGTGGGAGTGCTCCGGTGGGGTGGTTGGGAGTCGGGTCCGGCGTGGGTGCTCCGGTCGTGCGGCCCGGTGTCCGGCCTGGTGGGAGCGTTTCGGTGGGGTGGCCCGGGCTCCGGTCCGGTGGGGGGTGCGGATGAGGTGGCCCCGGCTGCTTGTGCATGGCTCGGCGGGGCTTCTTGCGCTTGTCTCGCTCGGGGTCATCCTCTGGACGGGGCTGGAGGAGCGCGGGGTCGCGTTGGCCTTCGGGGTGCTGATCACCGGCGGTGAGCTCGCGCGGTGGACCGGTGCCCGGGTCCGGGAGGCCGCGCCGCTCGGGGCCGCCGGGGCGCTGGCGTACGCGCTGCTCGGGGCGGACGCCGGGCGGCCCACCACGCACGGGGTCCTCCAGGTGGTCACCGTCGTGCTCGCCGCCGCCCTCCTCGGCAGCGTGCCGCACATCGCGCGCGGGCAGGGCCCGATGGTCGACCATCTCTCGCGACGCCTGCTCAGCACCGCGTTCTGCGCCGTCTGCTTCCAGCCCCTCTACAACCAGGGCGTCCTCGACGCCTGGGGCGGACCGGCGTACGCCCTCGTACTCATCGCGCTCCTCGCCCTCACCGCACTCTGCGACGCCGTGCTCGCCGCCGCGCTCGCGCACTCCCGCACCCGCTGGCCCTTCGCCCCGCTGCTGAGGCACGAGCTGCGGGCCCTGCTCGGCATCGGGTCCGCCGTCTGCGCGACCGGCGCGGTGATGGCCCTCGCGGTCGCCGTCGTCGGACTGTGGGCGCTGCCCGTCTTCTCCCTGCCGCTCCTCCTCACCCAGCTGGCCTTCCGGCGGTACGCCGCCGTACGGACCACCTACCGGCAGACCATCGCCTCCCTCGCCCGGGCCACCGAGATCGCCGGCTACACCCCCGCGGGGCATGCCCGCCGCGTCGCCGAGCTCAGCAAGGCCGTGGGGCGGGACCTGGGGCTGACCGGACCCGATCTCACCGTCCTGGAGTACGCCGCCCTCATGCACGACATCGGACAGCTCAGCCTGATCGATCCGGTCCCGGCGGGGGCCACCGCGGGGCTGCCCACCGAGGAGCAGCGGCGGATCGCCCTGCTCGGCGGGGCCGTCGTACGGCAGACGGGGGTGGACGGGACGGTCGCCCTGGTCGTGGAGCGGCAGGCCGACCCCTATCGGCAGCAGCCCGTCGCCGCGAGGATCGTGCGGGCGGTGAACGCCTACGAGGAGAAGGCGCGGGACGCCGGGCCCGGCGGGCCCCTCACCGCGCTGGAGGAGCTACGGCTCGCCACCGCGGGGGACTACGCGCCCGAGGTCGTGGAGGCGCTGGCCCGAGTGCTGGCGAGGGACTGTCTTACCCTGCCCTCGGTTGGGTAACCCATGGGTAATGAGCGCCCTTCCAGCCGCGCATGGTTGGATGCGAAGAAGAGGGTGTCCGGGGGCAGTGGCCAGCCCACTGAACGGAACTGGCAGGCGGGAATCGTGAGGATCTTCGGCAAGGGACGGCACCGGCCCTCCGCCTCCTGGCGGCAGGCCACAGACCGCGCGTTCACGCTGATCGGCGACGGTCGGTACGAGGACGCGGGCGCGCTGCTGACGCGGGCCGCCGACCTGGAGCCCTGGCTGTCCGAGTCCTGGTTCAACCTCGCCCTGCTGCACAAGTTCCGGCACGACTGGGAGCAGGCGCGGGCCGCGGGTCTCAGGGCCGTCGCGTTGCTCGACCGGGAGACGGGCGCACCCGACTGGTGGAACGTCGGCATCGCGGCCACCGCCCTCCAGGACTGGCCGCTGGCCCGGCGTGCCTGGCAGGCCTACGGGCTGCGGGTGCAGGGCGGGGCCGCGGACCCCGGGGAGCCGGTCGGCATGGACCTCGGCAGCGCCGCCGTACGACTGTCCCCGGAGGGGGAGGCCGAGGTGGTGTGGGGCCGGCGGCTGGATCCGGCCCGCATCGAGGTGCTGTCGATCCCGCTGCCGTCGTCCGGGCGGCGCTGGGGTGAGGTCGTGCTCCACGACGGGGTGCCGCACGGCGAGCGGACCACTGCCGCCGGGCACTCGTACCCCGTGTTCGACGAGATCGAGCTGTGGGCGCCGTCGCCGGTGCCGACGTGGGTGGTGCTGCTGGAGGCCGCGACGGAGGCCGACCGGGACGCCCTGGAGCAGCTCGCCGCCGACGCGGGGTTCGCCGCGGAGGACTGGTCGTCGTCCGTTCGGCTGCTGTGCCGGATGTGCTCCGAGTCGCAGATGCCGTCCGACGAGGGCGACGGGGACCATCTCGATCCGCATGACCACAGTGAGCCGGGGCATCCGGGGCCGCTGGGGCATCGGACGGACGGGCAGCTGTGGGTGCCGGAGCGGGAGTGCGGGGTGGCTGCGCCGGCCGCGCTGGTCCGGGGGTTGCTGGACGGGTGGGTTGCCGACAGCCCGGATTCGCGGGACTGGCGTGATCTTGAAGAGGTGTGCTGACGGATTTCGGCTGCGGGTCCGTCGTGGCCGGTCGTCGCCCACGCGGCGGAGCCGCATATCGGGCACAGCCCCGCGCCCCTTCGGGGCGCGCTCCCCTTACCCTGTATTCGCAGAATTCCCATGGTTTCAGGAAGGCATACGTCGGTCATGGCGCAGCAGGACACCGATCAGCAGCACGCGGGCGTGCTCCCCGTGGACGACGAGGGCTTCGTCATCGACACCGAGGAGACCGAGGAGCGGGAGAACGGCTGGCGGGAGCGTGGGACCTCGCGGCCCATCACCGTCGTCGGGAACCCGGTGCTGCACAAGGAGTGCAGGGACGTCACCGAGTTCGGCGCGGAGCTGGACCAGCTGGTGGCGGACATGTTCGCCTCGCAGCGCACCGCCGAGGGTGTGGGCCTGGCCGCCAACCAGATCGGCGTCGACCTGAAGGTCTTCGTGTACGACTGCATGGACGACGAGGGCAAGCGGCACGTCGGCGTGGTCTGCAACCCCAAGCTCGTCGACCTGCCCGCCGACCGGCGCGTCCTGGACGACAGTAACGAGGGCTGCCTGTCCGTGCCGACCGCGTACGCGCCGCTCGCCCGCCCCGACTACGCCGAGCTGGCCGGGCAGGACGAGAAGGGCAACCCGATCAAGGTCCGCGGCACCGGGTACTTCGCTCGGTGTTTGCAGCACGAGACCGATCACCTTTACGGATACCTCTACATCGACCGGCTCTCCAAGCGTGAACGCAAGGACGCGCTGCGGCAGATGGCCGAGAACGAGCCCCGCTACCCCGTGGTCGCCAACGACTGAGACCTCTCTGGGTCACACAAGTCCCTTGCGCACGGCGTCTGTTCAGGTTCCTCTCTCTGACCAGGCGCCGTTCGTCTGTCCGTCGCACGTTCGATCGCATGTGCTCCCTTAGTGATCCAGATTCAGTCACACAAGGGGAGATTCTCGGCACTGTGGGGTAGTGAATGGTGCAAATCCGTTCCCAGATCGGTCAGTTGTGGTGCTGAATGGGAAGTGCGGGGATACGCAACGGCGCACGCCCGGCACTGCGGGAGGGGCGCGCGCAACTGGCGGCTGAGAGGGGTTAGTTCGTGCATGCTTTCTCACACGGCACCACACCGACAGCGATCGCGGTCCCACCGTCGCTCTCTCTCCCGGTGATCGAGGCGGCGTTTCCCCGGCAACTCCACTCGTATTGGCCCCAGCTCCAGGAGAAGACACGCACCTGGCTGCTGGAAAAGCGGCTCATGCCGGCGGACAAGGTGGAGGAATATGCCGACGGTCTTTGCTACACCGACCTCATGGCGGGCTACTACCTGGGCGCCCCCGACGAGGTCCTCCAGGCGATAGCGGACTACAGCGCGTGGTTCTTCGTCTGGGACGACCGGCACGACCGCGACATCGTCCACCACCGGCGCGAGGCCTGGCGGCAGCTCAGGTACCGGCTGCACGCGGCACTCGACTCCCCCGAGGAGCACCTGCACCACGAGGATCCCCTGGTCGCCGCGTTCGCCGACACCATGGTGCGGCTGTACGCGTTCCTGCCCGGCACATGGAACGCGCGGTTCGCCCGGCACTTCCACTCGGTGATCGAGGCGTACGACCGGGAATTCCGCAACCGCACCGAAGGTGTCGTGCCGACCGTCGAGGAATACCTCGCGCTCCGGCGCCTCACTTTCGCGCACTGGATCTGGACCGACCTGCTGGAGCCGAGCGCGGGCCGGGAACTCCCGGACCGGGTACGGAAACACCCGGCATTTCGGCGGGCGGCACTCCTGAGCCAGGAATTCGCCGCCTGGTACAACGATCTCTGTTCGCTGCCGAAGGAAATAGCGGGCGACGAGGTCCACAATCTCGGGATCAGCCTCATCAAACACGAGGGGCTGACGCTCGAGGAGGCCATAAGGGAAGTCCGGCGACGAGTCGAGGAATGCATCAGTGAATTCCTTGTCGCCGAGAAATCAGCCCTGCGGCTCGCCGCGTCGCTCGACGACGGAACCCGGCGCGGAAAAGACCTGAGCGCCACCGTGCGGGCCTGTGTCGGCAATATGCGCAACTGGTTCAGCACCGTCTACTGGTTCCACCACGAGTCCGGCCGTTACATGGTCGACAGCTGGGACGACCGGTCCACACCCCCGTACGTCAACAACGAAGCGGCAGGTGAGAAATGACCGTCGAGTCTGTGAAGCCCGAAGCCCCGGTGACACCGAGGACCGGGCCGCGTGAGCCGGTCCTCGCGGGAGGGGCCGTTCCGGTCCTCGGGCACGGGCTGAAGCTGCTGAGGGATCCGCTGGCCTTCATGTCCCAGCTGCGTGACCACGGCGACGTCGTACGGCTCAAGCTCGGCCCCAAGACGGTGTACGCCGTCACCACGCCGGCCCTCACCGGGGCCATGGCACTCAACCCCGACTACGTCATCGACGGGCCGCTGTGGCAGTCCCTGGAGGGGCTGCTCGGCAAGGAGGGCGTGGCCACCGCCAACGGTCCGCGCCACCGGCGGCAGCGGCGCACCATCCAGCCCGCCTTCCGCCTCGACGCGATACCCGGATACGGGGCGATCATGGAGGAGGAGGCGCACGCGCTGACGACGCGCTGGCAGCCCGGGGAGACCGTCGACTGCACCTCCGAGTCCTTCCGGGTGGCGGTGCGCATCGCGGCCCGCTGTCTGCTGCGCGGCGACTTCATGGACGAGCGGGCCGAGCGGCTGTGCGTGGCACTCGCCACCGTCTTCCGCGGTATGTACCGGCGGATGGTCGTCCCGCTCGGACCGCTGTACAACCTCCCCCTGCCGCCCAACCGCAAATTCAACGCGGCCCTGGCCGATTTGCATCTGCTGGTCGACGAGATCGTCGCCGAGCGCCGCGCATCTGGTCAAAAGCCGGACGATTTGCTGACGGCATTGCTGGAGGCGAAGGACGACAATGGCGACCCCATCGGGGAACAGGAGATCCACGACCAGGTGGTCGCCATACTCACCCCGGGCAGCGAAACAGTGGCCTCCACGATCATGTGGCTGCTCCAAGTGCTCGCGGAACATCCGGAACACGCGGACAGGGTGCGCGAGGAGGTTCAATCCGTAACGGGCGGCCGTCCTGTCGCATTCGAGGATGTCCGGGCGCTGACCCACACGAACAATGTCGTCGTCGAGGCCATGCGTTTGCGCCCCGCCGTGTGGATATTGACGCGCCGGGCGGTCGCCGACACGGAACTCGGTGGGTATCGCATTCCGGCCGGTGCCGACATCGTGTACAGCCCGTACGCGATCCAGCGCGATGCGAAGTCGTACAAGGGCAACCTGGAGTTCGACCCCGACCGCTGGCTTCCGGAGCGGGTCAAGGAGGTGCCGAAATACGCCATGAGCCCGTTCAGCGTGGGCAACCGCAAGTGCCCCAGCGACCACTTCTCGATGGCGCAGCTGTCGCTGATCACGGCGGCGGTCGCGACGAAGTACCGCTTCGAGCAGGTGTCGGGCTCCGACGACGGGACGCGGGTGGGTATCACGCTCCGCCCGCACAAGCTGCTGCTGCGGCCCGTCGTGAGGTGACCGCTCAGGCCGCTTCGGGCCCCCTGAACGCCCTTCGGTAGGCGTTCGGGGTGGTCCCCAGTGCCCTGACGAACTGGTGGCGCAGTGCGGCCGCGGTGCCGAATCCCGTCCGACCCGCGACCGCGTCCACCGTCTCGTCGGTCCCCTCCAGCAGCCGCTGGGCCAGCAGTACGCGCTGGCGCAGGATCCAGCGGTAGGGGGTGGTGCCCGTCTCCTGCTGGAAGCGGCGGGCGAAGGTGCGCGGGGACATGTGGGCGCGGTCGGCGAGCTGCTCGACGGTGACGTCCTCGTCGAGGTGGTGCTCCATCCACACCAGCACCTCGCCGACGGTGTCGCACGAGTTCTTGGGCAGGGGCCGTTCGATGTACTGCGCCTGTCCGCCGTCCCGGTGCGGCGGTACGACCATGCGCCGGGCGATCTTGTTGGCGACCTCGGGTCCCTGTTCCTTGCGCACGATGTGCAGACAGGCGTCGATGCCGGCGGCGGTGCCGGCGGAGGTGATCACCGGGTCCTCGTCGACGTACAGGACGTCGGGCTCGATGACCGCCCGCGGGTTGCGCACGGCGAGCTCGTCCGCCTGCCGCCAGTGCACACTGCAGCGCCGCCCGTCGAGGAGTCCGGCGGCGCCGAGCACGAAGACGCCTGAGCAGACGCTGAGCACCCGGGCGCCCCGGTCGACGGCCCTTCTGAGCGCGTCGAGCAGCTCGGGCGGATAGTCGCGCACGACATAGTCCGCCCCCGCCGGTACCGCGATCAGGTCGGCCTCCTCCAGCCGCTCGAGGCCGTACGGCGTGCCCACGGTGAGGCCGCCGACATGGGTGGTGAGCGAGGGGCCCTCCGCCGAGGCGACCGCGAAGTCGTACGTCGGCAGTCCCTCGTCGCTGCGGTCGATGCCGAACACCTCGCAGATCACCCCGAGTTCGAAGGGGTGCACGCCGTCGAGCAGGACGGCCGCCACGTTCTTCAGCATGTTCTCAGTATGCCTCGGAAGTGGCAGTAAATCGAGGTTGTACGGCAGTCCTGCCACTGTCGGTAAGGAGTGTACGGCGCGACAGTGGTGTCATGACTACCGCACAGACAGAAGGACTGATCGGAATGCTCATCGTTCTCGCAATCCTGGTCCTGCTGGTCGCCCCCGCCGTGACCGGCATCGTCCGCGACCGCCGCATGGACCGCCAGATCAAGGAAGCCCAGCACCACAGGCGCACCTCACGCCGGATGGCCCGCACTGTCTGACGACGACCGCACGTGTGGTGTCGGTGGGCGACGCGGTCCCGCTCAAGTGACCACGACCGTGACCGACCAGTCCTGAATGCCCTTGCAGGACACCTTGCCGGTCTCGGTGGCGCACAGCGGGCGGGACGAACCGAGCCGGACCGTGCCCGCCGCGACCGCCTCGAACGCGGCGTTCGCGTCACCCGGCAGCAGCACGATGCCGCTGTTGGCGGCTTCCAGCCCGCTGCCCTCGGTGGTGACCGGTGCCCACGGTCGGTTCCTCGCCCCGTCCAGGGCGACCCGGACCGTGCCGCCCACCGCCAGACAGACCGTGCGGCCGCTGTCGGCGGCGTGCAGTTCCGGTACGGACGTACAGCCGGAAGACGACGGCGACGGCGACACGGAGTCACCGCTGTCACCTCGGTCACCACCGGTCTGGGTTCCGCACCCGGCCAGCAGCAGGGCTGTGACGGCGAGAGTCGCGATACGGCGCATGAAGAATCCCTCCTCACCGTTGTGACGTAACAGCGGCGAGGAGGGATCCACGTTCTACGGTCAGAAGTCCTCGTCCAGATCGACCGTGCCCTCCACAGCGACCTGGTAGGCGGACGGCCGCCGCTCGAAGAAGTTGGTCAGCTCCTGGACGCCCTGCAGCTCCATGAAGGAGAAGGGGTTCTCGGAGCCGTAGATCGGGGCGAAGCCGAGGCGGGTGAGGCGCTGGTCGGCGACGCACTCGAGGTACTGGCGCATCGACTCGGTGTTCATGCCCGGCAGGCCGTCACCGCACAGGTCGCGCCCGAACTGGAGCTCGGCCTCGACGGCCTCCTTCAGCATGTCGACGACCTGCTCCCTGAGCTGGTCGTCGAAGAGCTCGGGCTCCTCCTTGCGGACGGTGTCGACGACCTCGAACGCGAAGGACATGTGCATGGTCTCGTCCCGGAACACCCAGTTGGTGCCGGTGGCGAGGCCGTGCAGCAGACCCCGGCTGCGGAACCAGTAGACGTAGGCGAAGGCGCCGTAGAAGAACAGGCCCTCGATGCACGCGGCGAAGCAGATCAGGTTGAGGAGGAAGCGGCGGCGGTCGGCCTGCGTCTGCAGGCTCTCCAGCTTCTCGACCTCGTTGATCCACTTGAAGCAGAACTCGGCCTTCTCGCGGATGGAGGGGATGTTCTCCACCGCGTCGAAGGCGGCCGCACGGTCCTCCGGGTCGGGGAGGTAGGTGTCCAGGAGGGTCAGATAGAACTGGACGTGCACGGCCTCCTCGAAGAGCTGGCGCGACAGGTACAGGCGCGCCTCCGGGGAGTTGATGTGCTTGTAGAGGGTCAGCACGAGGTTGTTCGCGACGATCGAGTCGCCCGTCGCGAAGAAGGCCACCAGGCGGCCGATCATGTGCTGTTCGCCCTCGGACAGCTTCGCGAGGTCGGCGACGTCCGAGTGGAGGTCGACCTCCTCGACGGTCCAGGTGTTCTTGATGGCGTCCCGGTAGCGCTCGTAGAAGTCCGGGTAGCGCATGGGGCGCAGAGTCAGCTCGAAGCCGGGGTCGAGCAGGTTCTGGTTGCTGGGCATTACTGGCAGGCCTCGCAGGACTCGGGGTTCTCAAGGGAGCAGGCGAGGGCCTCTTCGGAGGTCACCTGCTGGACGGGAATGGTCTTCTCGGGCTGAGCCTGCGCCTGGGCCGCGCGGGCGATCCTCGTCGCCGGGCGCGAGCGCAGGTAGTACGTCGTCTTCAGACCCTGCTTCCAGGCGTACGCGTACATCGAGGAGAGCTTGCCGATGGTGGGCGTCTCCAGGAACAGGTTCAGGGACTGCGACTGGTCGAGGAACGGGGTCCGGTCCGCCGCCATGTCGATCAGGCCGCGCTGCGGGATCTCCCACGCCGTGCGGTACAGGTCGCGGACGTCCTGCGGCACCCAGGTGAAGCCCTGCACCGAGCCGTTGGACTCGCGCAGCGCCTCCCGGGTCTGCGCGTCCCAGACGCCGAGCTGCTTCAACTCGGCCACCAGGTAGGAGTTGACCTGGAGGAACTCACCGGACAGCGTCTCGCGCTTGAAGAGGTTCGAGACCTGCGGCTCGATGCACTCGTACACGCCCGCGATGGACGCGATGGTGGCCGTGGGGGCGATCGCCAGCAGCAGCGAGTTGCGCATGCCGACCGCGGCGACACGCTCCCGCAGCGCGGCCCAGCGCTCCGGCCAGGTGAGCTCCACGTCGTAGTGGTCGGGGTGCAGGACACCCTGCGCGGTACGGGTCTTCTCCCACGCGGGCAGCGGGCCGTTGCGCTCGGCCAGGTCGGCGGAGGCCTCGTACGCGGCGAGCATGATGCGCTCGGCGATCCGGGTGGAGAGCGCCCTGGCCTGCGGGGAGTCGAAGGGCAGCCGCAGCTTGAAGAAGACGTCCTGGAGGCCCATCGCACCCAGGCCCACCGGCCGCCAGCGGGCGTTGGAGCGGCCCGCCTGCTCGGTCGGGTAGAAGTTGATGTCGACGACCCGGTCGAGGAAGGTGACGGCGGTGCGGACGGTCTCGTCCAGCCGCTCCCAGTCGATGTCGTCGCCGAGCACGAACGCGCCGAGGTTGACGGACCCCAGGTTGCAGACCGCCGTCTCCCCGTCGTCGGTCACCTCCAGGATCTCCGTGCAGAGGTTGGACGAGTGGACGACGCTGCCCGCCTCGGCCGTCTGGTTGGCAGTGCGGTTGGCGGCGTCCTTGAAGGTCATCCAGCCGTTGCCGGTCTGCGCGAGGGTGCGCATCATGCGGCCGTACAGGTCACGCGCCGGGATGGTCTTCTTGGCGAGGCCCTTGGTCTCCGCCTCGCGGTACGCCGCGTCGAACTCCGCGCCCCACAGGTCGACCAGCTCGGGCACGTCGGCGGGGGAGAACAGGGACCACTGGCCGTCGGTGTTCACCCGGCGCATGAACTCGTCCGGGATCCAGTGCGCGAGGTTCAGGTTGTGCGTACGCCGGGCGTCCTCACCGGTGTTGTCCCGCAGCTCCAGGAACTCCTCGATGTCGGAGTGCCAGGTCTCCAGGTAGACCGCGGCCGCACCCTTGCGCCGGCCCCCCTGGTTCACGGCGGCGACCGAGGCGTCGAGCGTCTTCAGGAACGGGACGATGCCGTTGGAGTGCCCGTTGGTGCCGCGGATCAGCGAACCGCGGCTGCGGATACGGGAGTACGACAGTCCGATGCCGCCGGCGTGCTTCGAGAGACGGGCGACCTGGTGGTAGCGGTCGTAGATGGAGTCCAGCTCGTCCAGCGGGGAGTCGAGGAGGTAGCAGGACGACATCTGGGGGTGCCGGGTGCCGGAGTTGAAGAGCGTGGGGGAGGAGGGGAGGTAGTCGAGGCGGCTCATGAGCCGGTAGAGCGCGGCGACTTCGTCCAGGGCCCTGGCCGTGTCGTCCTCGGCGAGGCCGGACGCCACCCGGAGCATGAAGTGCTGGGGGGTTTCGATGACCTGACGCGTGATCGGGTGCCGCAGGAGGTAACGGCTGTGCAGGGTGCGCAGCCCGAAGTAGCCGAAGCGGTCGTCGGCGTGCACGTCGATCAAGGCGTCGAGCCTGGAGGCGTGCACCCGGACGAACTCCGCCGTGCGGTCCGCGACCAGGCCCTCACGGTGGCCGACCGCGACCGACCCGGTGAAGGTCGTGACGCCCTGCGAGGCGGCCTCGGCGGCGATGCTGATCGTCAGCAGCCGGGCGGCGAGCCGGGAGTAGGCAGGGTCCTCGGAGATCAGCCCCGCGGCCGCCTCGGTCGCCAGCTCGCGCAGCTCCGACTCGTCGGCCCGGGCGGACCGGCCGCGCAGCGCGGCGGCGGCGACCCGTCCGGGGTCGGCGTCGGGGAGGTCGGCGGTCAGCTCGGTCAGGGTCCGCAGCAGCGCGGTACCGGGACCGTCGGTCTCCGCCTGCGTCACTGAAGCCGGGTCGACTGGCGCGATGGTCACGTGGGGGCTCTCCCTCGCTCGGCACGGGGGCCTTGCGGAGGGCAGGGGGCAGCACACGAGCGCACGGGGCGTCGCGTCCACCGGCCCACTCCACGAGGCCCGGACGTCTTGGCACCCGGGCCACGGCGGCCTGGGCACACTGTCGACAGGTCCTCGGACTGACTCTCATATGTGCTTATGCACGCATGAGTACACCGTTGCGGGACAGTTCCGGATTCGCACCGGATTCCCCTGCGGCGACAGCGAGCATGAGCATACATCTTGTGCCGGGTTCTGTTGGCACCCCTAGATGTTGTGTCGCAGCGACTTCAGAGAGTCAACTCGTAGGTGAGAAGCGTGAACTCGTCACCCGGGATCGGATTCCAGTCGCGTGCGGGGACGCGGGTGAAGCCGAGACGTTCGTAGATGCGGTGCGCGGCGTGCATGATCTGCTGCGTCGACAGGACCATGCCGGTGCAGCCGTCGGCTGCTCTGGCCCGGTCGACGCAGGCGCGGACGAGGGCTTCGCCGGCTCCTCTGCCGCGGGCCGCCCGGGACACGGCCAGCATGCGGATCTCGGCCTCTCCGGGGCGGGCGAGGTTCGCCATGGGGCCGCCGGCGGGGACGTACGTGACGGTGCCGACGGGCTCGCCGCCGAGGGAGGCCACGAGCACTTCGGCCGCGGCGGCCCGCTTGGTGACGTCTCTCAACTCGCCGAGGTACCAGTCGCTCTCGCCGAAGGTCAGGAGGCCGTCCAGGAGGTAGGCCTGGGCTGTGATCTCGCCGATGACGGCGTACTCGGTGGGGTTCGCCGGCCGGATCTCTATGTCCATGCAGGTGAGTGTGCACGAAAGCGGGCCGCCGTTGGTGGTGCTGTCGGCGGCCCGCTGCGGGTGGTTCGTGGCTGGTCGCGCAGTTCCCCGCGCCCCCAGGTCTCTTCAGTGAGCGGAGTCCGCAGTCGCCGGCGGCAGCTCCACCTGTACGCCCGGGTCGCCGGCGTCCGCCGTGTAGTCCTCGGGGCGCGTCTCGTCGACGCCCTCGGGGGCCTTCGCGGCCCTCAGGACGAATGTGAGGACCACCGTGACCACCACGTTGAGCACGAACGCCGTCAGACCGATGTAGCCGATCTCGCCGATGCCCGGGATCTCCTTCGACGAGCCGCCGAAGTGCTTCTGGGTGGGGGAGGCCACGCCGTACGCCGCGACCGTGCCGTAGATCATGCCGACCGCCCAGCCGCCGAGCAGCGCCCAGCGGTGGAACCAGCGGGTGAACAGACCGCCGACCAGTGCCGGGAAGGTCTGGAGGATCCAGATGCCGCCCAGGAGCTGGAAGTTGATGGCGACCGTCTTGTCCATGGTGAGGACGAAGACCAGGGCGCCCACCTTCACCAGCAGCGAGACCAGCTTGGAGATCTTCGTCTCCTGCGCCGGCGTCGCGTCCGGCTTGATGAAGTCCTTGTAGATGTTGCGGGTGAAGAGGTTCGCGGCCGCGATGGACATGATCGCCGCCGGCACCAGCGCACCGATGCCGATCGCCGCGAAGGCCACGCCCGCGAACCAGCTCGGGAACATGTCCTCGAAGAGCTGCGGGATCGCCAACTGCGGGTTGGTGACGTCGACGCCGGCCGCGATCGCCATGAAGCCCAGCAGGGCGAGCAGGCCCAGCATCAGCGAGTACAGCGGCAGGATCGTGGTGTTGCGGCGGATCACCTCACGGCTCTTGGAGGAGAGCGTCGCGGTGATCGAGTGCGGGTACATGAACAGCGCGAGCGCGGAGCCCAACGCCAGCGTGGCGTACGTCCATTGTCCCGCCTCGGGCGGGATCAGGCCGCCCGCCTTGGCGGCGGTGTACTTGTCGTTCGCCGCGCCGAAGATCTCGTCGAACCCGCCCAGCTTGATCGGGATGTAGATGATCGCCACCGCGATGACGATGTAGATCAGCGTGTCCTTCACGAACGCGATCATCGCGGGGGCCCGCAGACCCGAGGAGTAGGTGTACGCCGCCAGCACACCGAAGGCGATGAGGAGCGGGAGGTCCTTGACGAACCAGTTGGTGTTCTCCCCGCCGCCGACGCCCATCACGTCCAGCACCGCCTGGATGCCGACGAGTTGGAGGGCGATGTAGGGCATCGTCGCCAGGATGCCCGTGACGGCCACCGCCAGCGACAGGCCCTTGGAGCCCCACCGGCCGCGCACGAAGTCGGACGTCGTCACATAGCCGTGCTTGTGGGAGACCGACCAGAGGCGGGGCAGGAAGGTGAAGATCAGCGGGTAGACGAGGATCGTGTACGGCACCGCGAAGAAGCCTGCCGCGCCCGCCGCGTAGATCGCCGCCGGTACGGCGACGAAGGTGTACGCGGTGTAGAGGTCGCCGCCGAGCAGGAACCAGGTGATCCAGGTGCCGAACGACCGGCCGCCCAGGCCCCATTCGTCCAGCGTGTGTTCGTTCTCGGCCTTGCGCCAGCGCGAGGCCAGGAAGCCCATGACCGTGACGGCCAGGAAGAAGATGATGAAGACGGCGAGTGCCACGCCGTTCACGCCGTCGTTCACTTGGAGGCACCTTCCCGGCGGGCGCGCTGGTCACGCTGCCACAGCTTGTACGCGACCATCGTCAGCGCGGTGGAGATGAGCACCCACAGCATCTGGTACCAGTAGAAGAACGGGATGCCGATGAACGTGGGGTCGACCTTGGCGTACGAGCCGACCCACAGCATGGCGACGAACGGTGCCAGGAGGCACAGGGCGATGACGACCCGCACGGGTGTCACCACCGGTGGTCTGGCCTCGGGCGAATCTGTTGACATACGGCGGCTCCGATCCCCTCACTGATCACCGTGTAACGCGCAGGCAATCTAGGTCACGGTGTGACAGGAGTGGAAGACCTCGTCCGCATATCGGTATGTCGATTCAGTGAAGGTCCGACATCGGTGTCAGCAGCAGCGGAATCCCTGCCGTGGGTCCGCCTCCTGCCGGTCCGTCCGCATCCGCTCGAACGCCCGCCGGGTCGGCACGTCCGCCTGCGGGTGGTCCCGGCGGACGTGCGCGACATAGCGGTCGTACGCCGACTCGTCGGTCAGCTCGCGCACGTACCAGCGCACGCCCCTAACTGCCCGCCGCAGTGCCGACCTCATGGCGTGCCTCCTCCTTCTCCTCCCGGGTCGGGAACAGCCCGTCCGGGGCGACGATCTTCGACTCGACGTACGGCGACTCGCTGAGCGTGGAGAGCGCGGGACGGCGTACGTGCCGGACGCAGACCCGCAGGGCGTCGGCGATCACCACGACGATCAGCAGCGCGAGGACGGCCGTCAGTACGCCGTCCACCGTGGAGTTGGTGACCACCGTGCGCATGTCGTCCATGCTCTTGGCGGGCGGCAGCACCTCGCCCCGGTCGATGGCGTCCTGGAAGATCTGGCGCTGTTTGAAGAACCCGACCTTGGGATCGCTGGAGAACACCTTCTGCCAGCTCGCCGTCAGCGTGACCGTGGCGTCCCAGGCGAGCGGGATCCCGGTGATCCAGGCCCACTTGAGGCGTCCGGACTTCACGAGCAGCGTGGTGCAGACGGCCAGGGCGACGGCGGCGAGGAGCTGGTTGGAGATGCCGAAGATCGGGAACAGCTGGTTGATCCCGCCGAGGGGTTCGTGGACGCCCACCCAGAGGAAGTACCCCCACAGTCCGCACACGATCGCGCTGGTGATGACCAGGCCGGGCTTCCAACTGATGTTCTTGAAGGGCTTGATGACGTTGCCCAGCATGTCCTGGAGCATGAACCGGCCCACGCGCGTGCCGGCGTCGAGCGCGGTCAGGATGAACAGCGCCTCGAACATGATCGCGAAGTGATACCAGAAGGCCCTCAGGCTCCCGCCGGTGACCTTGGAGAAGATCTCCGAGACCCCGACGGCCAGGGTGGGCGCCCCGCCGGTCCGGGACAACAGGCTTGATTCCTCGACCCGTTCGGCCGCCCGGGCCAGGTCGTCGGGGGAGATCGCGTAGCCCCACCCGGTCACCACCCGCGAGGCCTCCTGCACGGTCGTGCCGATCGCTCCCGAAGGCGCGTTCATCGCGAAGTACAGGCCCGGGTCGATGATGCTCGCCGCCACCAGCGCCATCACGGCGACCGACGACTCCATCAGCATGGAGCCGTAGCCGATCATCCGGACCTGCGTCTCCTTCTGGATCATCTTCGGCGTGGTGCCGGAGGAGATGAGGGAGTGGAAGCCGGACAGGGCGCCGCAGGCGATGGTGATGAAGACGAAGGGGAACAACGACCCCGCGAAGACAGGGCCGTTGCCGCGCGAGGCGAAGTCGGTGACCGGGTCCATCTTCAGGGTCGGCAGGGAGACGACGACACCGAGTGCGAGCAGGAAGATCGTGCCGATCTTCATGAACGTGGAGAGGTAGTCGCGCGGTGCGAGCAGCATCCACACCGGCAGGATCGAGGCGATGAAGCCGTACGCCACCAGCCAGACGACCAGTGTCGAGGGCGCGAGGGTGAAGGTGCCGGCCCACGAGGACTCCGCGACCCAGCGACCCGCGATCAGGGCGAACAGCAGCAGCGCCACGCCGATGAGCGAGACCTCGGCGACCCGGCCGGGGCGCAGGACCCGCAGATAGAAGCCCATGAGCAGGGCGATCGGGATGGTCATCGCGATGGAGAAGGTGCCCCAGGGCGACTGTGCGAGGGCGTTGACGATGACCAGGGCCAGCACACCGAGCAGGATGATCATGATGGCGAAGGCCGCGATGAGCGCCGCCGCGCCGCCGAACGGGCCGATCTCCTCGCGGGCCATCTGGCCGAGCGAGCGGCCGTCGCGCCGGGTCGAGAAGAACAGCACCACCATGTCCTGGACGGCGCCCGCGAAGACCACGCCCACGATGATCCAGATCGTGCCGGGCAGATACCCCATCTGCGCGGCCAGCACGGGGCCGACGAGCGGTCCGGCGCCGGCGATCGCCGCGAAGTGGTGGCCGAGGAGGACGCGCCGGTCGGTGGGGTGGAAGTCGATGCCGTTGTCGAGGCGTTCGGCCGGGGTGGCCCGGGTCCTGTCGACCTTGAGGACCTTGTACGCGATGAACTTCGAGTAGAAGCGGTAGCCGATCGCGTACGAGCCGAGGGCGGCCGCGACCATCCAGGCGGCGGAGACGTCCTCACCGCGGGAGAGTGCGAGCACGGCCCAGCCGGTGGCGGCGATCAGCGCGACGACGGTCCAGATGGCGATGGTTCGGACGTTCGCGGTACGCACAGCGCGGTCCTCCCGTCCATACGGAGACGGGAGGACCGTAGAGCAGGATGTGGAGTTGCGCTACACCGCGTGCGGTATTGAAGTCCGTTACTCGACAGGCCTCTTGAGCCGCGCCACGAACTTGTACCTGTCGCCCCGGTACACCGACCGCACCCACTCCACCGGCTGCCCGTCCCGGTCCAGGGAGTGGCGGGAGAGCATCAGCATCGGCAGGCCCACGTCGGTGCCGAGCAGGCCGGCCTCGCGCGGGGTGGCCAGCGAGGTCTCGATGGTCTCCTCGGCCTCGGCGAGATGGACGTCGTAGACCTCGGCGAGCGCGGTGTAGAGCGACGTGTACTTCACGAGACTGCGCCTCAGTGCCGGGAAGCGCTTGGCGCCGAGGTGGGTCGTCTCGATGGCCATCGGCTCGCCGTTCGCCATCCGGAGGCGCTCGATGCGCAGCACCCGGCCGCCGGCCGTGATGTCGAGGAGCTCGGCGAGACGGTCGTCGGCGGTGATGTAGCCGATGTCCAGGAGCTGCGAGGTGGGTTCGAGGCCCTGGGCCCGCATGTCCTCGGTGTACGAGGTGAGTTGGAGCGCCTGGGAGACCTTCGGCTTGGCGACGAAGGTGCCCTTGCCCTGGATGCGTTCGAGGCGGCCCTCGACGACGAGCTCCTGGAGGGCCTGGCGGACGGTGGTGCGGGAGGTGTCGAACTCCGCGGCCAGGGTGCGCTCGGGCGGGACCGGCGTACCGGGCGACTGTGTCTCCGTCATGTCGAGCAGGTGCTTCTTCAGGCGGTAGTACTTGGGCACGCGCGCGGTACGGACGCCGGCCCCACCCTCGTTCTCCGCACTGCTGACGTCGGTAGTCATGCTCTGCCTTCCCGGCTCCGGATGCGGGTCACATCGTGATCCCTTCTGTATACCGTCGCCGCCTCTTTTGGTCTAGTCCATAGCCCCAGGTGGTCTAGTGGAAGACAGTACTCCGGCGGTGCTGATTTCGCTGGCTTCTTACTTAAAGGTTCTTGCATATGTAGGTCGGATAACGGCTGGTCAGAGCCTATTCGGACACCCTTGACAGGCTTCCTGGTCTGGTCCAAGCTCCCGGTACTGGTCTACACCATTGGTCCAGGTCCCGGCCCAACGCTCGTGCGGGGAGGCAGGGGGGTTTGTGGCATCCCTGAGGAGGGTGGCGTGAAGCGCAAGCTGATAGCCGCGATCGGTATCGCGGGCATGATGGTCTCCATCGCGGCATGTGGGGACAGTGACAGCGGCAGCTCGGACAACAGCGGCGCCGACGCCAAGGAACTGACCGTCTGGCTCACCGTGGACGCGCAGAACAACTGGCCCGAGCTGGTGAAGGCCGCCGACGCGGCGATCGTGAAGAAGCACCCCGGCATCAAGATCAAGCACGAGTACTACGGCTGGCCGGACAAGAACGCCAAGCTCGACGCGGTCCTCGCCACCGACAAGGCCCCCGACGTGGTCGAGATGGGCAACACCGAGATGCTGAGCTACATGGTCAAGGGTGCCTTCGCGCCCGTCGACGCGGCGAAGTTCGACAACTCGGGCGCCTGGCTGGACGGCCTCAAGGCCTCGGTGACCTACGACGGCAAGACCTACGGTGTCCCCTACTACGCCGGTGGCCGCGTCGCCAACTGGCGCAAGGACCTCTTTGCCTCGGTCGGCGTCAAGTCCACGCCGAAGACGTACGACGAGCTCACCGCCGCCCTGGACAAGGTCCAGAAGAAGGAGGGCGACAAGTTCAACGCCTGGTACCAGCCCACCCGTGACTGGTACGCGGCCATGTCCTTCGTCTACGACGCCGGCGGCTCCATCGCCGTCGAGTCCGGCGGCCAGTGGAAGGCCAACCTCTCCTCGCCCGAGTCCGTCAAGGGCCTGAAGGCGTTCCAGAACGTCGTCGACACGTACATGCACGGCGACAAGACCAAGGACGAGTCCGACCGCTACATCGTCTACGGCCAGGGCAAGTCCGGCATGATCTTCGCCCCCGCCTGGGAGGGCGCCACCGCCGCGGCGAAGGAGAACGACAAGACCGGCAAGCTCGAGGGCAACGTCGAGAACTTCGTGATGCCCGGCCCGTCCGGCAAGAACCTCCCCGTCTTCCTGGGCGGCTCCGACCTCGCCGTTCCGGTGAAGTCCGACGCGCAGGCCGTCGCCGCCGAGTGGATCAACGCCTTCACCGGCTCCTCCGGCCAGAAGGGCCTGATGGCCAAGGGCAACCTGCCCAACAACAAGACCGACCTCGCCACCCTGAAGAACGACCCGGCGACGGCGGTCCCGGCCACCGCGGCCGAGTCCAACTGGTTCGTCCCGATGGCGCCCGGCTGGGGCCAGGTCGAGAAGGCCCAGGTCCTGCAGACCATGCTGCAGTCCATCGGCACCGGCAAGAAGTCGGTCGAGGACGCCGCGAAGGAAGCGGACGCCGCGATCGACAAGGTCATCAACACCAAGTGACCATCGGCGGGGCCCCGTTGAGCCTGACGGGGCCCTGCTTCTCGTACGACCTGAGGGACCGCTGAGGAGCGCGCGGATGAGTGCCGCAGACACGACCACTGCCAAAGTGCCGCCGGCGCGGCAGTCACCACCACCAGCACCGGCCGTGGGGAAGAAGCCGGCCAGAAGGCGGAGTCCCGGCGGAGCCGGCACCCCCTGGCTGCTGCTCGCCCCCTGTCTGCTGATCCTGGCGCTCGTCCTCGGCTATCCGCTGGTCCGCCTGGTCACCCTGTCCTTCCAGGAGTTCGGGCAGTCCCAGCTGTGGGGCTTCAAGCCGGCCGAGTCGGTCGGGTTCGACAACTTCGGCAAGGTGCTGGGCGACGGCGAGTTCTGGGCGGTCGTCGTGCGCACGGTCGTCTTCGCGGCCGGCTGCGTCATCTTCACGATGGTCGCCGGCATGCTGATCGCGCTGCTGCTCCAGCGGGTCTCCGGCTGGGTGAAGACCCTCGTCAACATCGCCCTGGTGGCCAGCTGGGGCATGCCGATCATCGTCGCCACCACGGTCTTCAAGTGGCTCTTCGACGCGGACTACGGCATCCTCAACGCGCTGCTCAGCAAGTTGCCCGGGGTCGAGATGGTCGGCCACAACTGGTTCGCGAGCGGGCCGCAGGGCCTGGCCGTGATCATGCTGCTGGTGGTCTGGGGAGCCGTCCCCTTCGTCGTGATCACCCTCAGCGCCGGGCTCACCCAGGTCCCGGCCGAGCTGGAGGAGGCGGCCCGCCTCGACGGCGCGGGCGCCTGGGGCGTCTTCCGTTTCGTCACCCTCCCCATCCTCAAGCCGATCATCGTGATGCTCACGACGCTCTCGGTCATCTGGGACATGGGTGTCTTCCCGCAGGTCTTCGTGATGCGCAACGGGCATCCGGAGGCGGAGTTCCAGCTCCTCACCACCTACTCCTACGACCGTGCCTTCGTGGTCAACGACTACGCCCAGGGCTCGGCGATCGCCCTGCTCACCGTGCTGCTCCTGCTCGGCGTGGTCGCGGTCTACATGCGTCAGATGCTGAAGATCGGAGACGTCGAATGACCAGCATGAGCGCGAGCGCCACGTCGGGGCGCGGTTCGCAGGGCCGTTCAGGGCGCCGGAAGTCCAAGGCCGGCTGGAACCTCCTCGGTCTCCTCGTCTTCGTCACCGCCGGCTTCCCCGTCTACTGGATGCTCAACACGGCCTTCAAGCCGGCCAAGGACGCCATCGACCCGGACCCGAGCCTGCTGCCCACCGGCATCACGTTCTCCAACTTCGACCGGGCGCTGAACATCGCCGACTTCTGGGGCCCGGTCGGCCGCAGCCTCGTCGTGTCCCTCTCGGTGGTGGCGATCGGCATCGTCATCGGCCTGCTGGCCGCGCTCGCCATCTCCCGGTTCGCCTTCCGCGGCCGCAAGATCGTGATCGTCGGCATCCTGGCGGTCCAGATGGTCCCGCTGGTCGCGATGATCATCCCGGTCTTCCTGCTGCTCAACGACCTCGGCCAGTACGACCGGTTGTCCGGCCTGGTCCTCACCTATCTGACCTTCATCCTCCCCTTCACGGTGTGGACGCTGCGCGGCTTCATCGTCAACATCCCGAAGGAGCTGGAGGAGGCGGCGATGGTGGACGGCTGCTCCCGCACGACCGCGTTCCTGCGCGTGGTCTTCCCGCTCCTCGCCCCCGGCATGGTCGCCACCTCGGTCTACGGTTTCATCCAGGCCTGGAACGAGTACCTCTACGCCCTCATGCTGCTCAGCCAGGAGAACCAGACGGCGACCGTCTGGCTGGGCAACTTCACCACCAAGCACGGCACCGAATACGCCCCGATGATGGCCGGATCCACCCTGATGGCCGTGCCGATCGTCGTCCTGTTCCTCCTCGTCCAGCGCAAGATGGCCGCGGGTCTGACCGCCGGCGCGGTGAAGGGATAACGCCACCCGATGACGACTTTCGCCAGCGGTACAGACACACTCACCCGCGACGCCCTGACCGTCCTCCAGCCCGGCTTCACCGGCACCACCGCCCCCGACTGGCTGCTGCGCCGCCTGGGGGAGGGGCTCGCCTCGGTGGGCCTGTTCGGCCGCAACATCGCGTCCCCGGACCAACTGTCCGCGCTCACCGCCCAGTTGCGCGCCGAGCGCGACGACGTCCTGGTCGCCATCGACGAGGAGGGCGGCGATGTCACACGCCTGGAGGTGCGGACGGGCTCCTCCTTCCCCGGCAATCACGCACTCGGCGCGGTCGACGACACGGACCTGACGCGCGAGGTGGCCTCCGAACTGGGCCGCCGCCTCGCCGCCTGCGGGGTCAACCTCAACTGGGCCCCGTCGGCCGACGTGAACTCGAACCCGGACAACCCGGTGATCGGCGTCCGCTCCTTCGGCGCCTCCGCGGACCTGGTAGCCCGGCACACGGCGGCCTACGTCACGGGCCTTCAGTCGGCCGGAGTCGCCGCCTGCACGAAGCACTTCCCGGGCCACGGCGACACGGCGATCGACTCCCACCACGCCCTGCCGCGTATCGACGTGGACCTCCCGGTGCTGATGTCCCGTGAACTCTCCCCGTTCCGCGCCGCGATCGCCGCCGGCTCCCGCGCGGTGATGAGCGCCCACATCCTGGTGCCGGCCCTGGACCCCGAGTACCCGGCGACGCTGTCCCGCAAAGTGCTGACGGACCTTCTTCGCGGCGAACTCGGCTACGACGGCCTGATCGTCACCGACGGCATGGAGATGCGGGCCATCGCGGGCACCTACGGCATCGAACGCGGCAGCGTGCTGGCCGTCGCCGCCGGCGCGGACGCGATCTGTGTGGGCGGCGGCCTGGCGGACGACGAGACGGTACGAAGTCTGCGCGACGCGTTGGTGTCGGCGGTCCGCTCGGGCGAACTCCCCGAGGAGCGCCTGGCGGACGCGGCGGAACGCGTCCGCTCCCTGGCCCGCTGGACCGCGGCGGCATCGGCGGCCGACACGGAGGCCGAGGCGGACCCGGAGGTAGGCCTCCGCGCAGCCCGCCGAGCCCTCACCCTGACCGGCGCCGAGAACTCCACCCCCCTCACCGAACCGCCCTACGTCGCCGCCTTCACCCCGGTCGCCAACTTCGCGGTGGGCGACGAGACCCCGTGGGGAGTGGCGGCGGAACTCACCCGCCTCCTGCCCGGCACGGAGACGGGCAGCTTCGCGGGCGAGGGCGCCGGCATGGCCGCACTGGCGGCAGCGGGTCGGCGCCGCATCGTCGCCGTCGTCCGCGACGAACACCGCCACCCCTGGATGACGGCGGCCCTGGACAGCGTCCTCCGCAGCCGCCCGGACACGATCGTGGTCGAGATGGGCGTCCCCCAGGCCCCCGCACGAGGCGCCCTGCACATCGCCACGCACGGCGCGGCAAGGGTGTGCGGCAGGGCGGCGGCGGAGATCATCGCGGGGGAGTAGTCGCTACGACGAGACAGGCGCCGGTTCCTCGGAAGGGAACCGGCGCCTGTGTGTGCCTTCAGGGGCGCGGGGCTGTATCGATTCGCGGCTCCGCCGCGTGGGCGCGACCAGCCACATCGGACCCGCACCCGGCAGCAAACCGGACCCGGCAGACGAGACCCCGCTAAATCCCCTGCCACTCCGGCTTGTTGACATACGTGTGCCGGAAGTAGTCCGCCAGCTTCAACTTGGACGCGGCACCCTCGTCGACCACAACCGTCGCATGCGGATGCAACTGCAACGCCGACGCCGGACACACCGCAGCGACCGGCCCCTCCACCGTCGCCGCCACCGCGTCCGCCTTCCCCTCGCCCGTGGCGAGCAGCACCAGATGCCGGGCCTCCAGGATCGTCCCGATCCCCTGGGTGATCACGTGATGCGGCACCTGCGAGATGTCCCCGTCGAAGAACCGCGCGTTGTCCACCCGAGTCTGCTCGGTCAACGTCTTGATCCGGGTCCGTGAGGCCAACGAAGAACACGGCTCGTTGAACCCGATGTGCCCGTCGGTCCCGATCCCGAGCAACTGCAGATCCACACCCCCGGCGTTCGCCAGCGCCGCGTCGTACGCCTCGCACGCCCCTTGAACGTCCTCCGCCGTACCGTCCGGCCCGATGAAGGAGGAGATCCCGATCCCCAGCGGCTCCAGCACCTCGCGCCGCAGCACCGACCGGTACGACTCCGGATGCTCGGCAGGAAGCCCCACGTACTCGTCGAGCTGGGCGATCCGCGCCCGCGAGGCGTCCACCGCACCGGCCCGCACCTTCGTGGTGAGTGCCTGATAGATCGGCAGCGGTGTCGAGCCGGTGGCCACGCCGAGCAGCGCGTCGGGCTTGCGCCGCAGAAGCTGCGCCATGGCCTCGGCGATGAGCTCGCCGCCCGACTTGGCGTCCGGAACGATGACAACTTCCACGCTGGGCCTGCCGTTCTGAAAGGGCTATGTGGTTTAGACCAATTTAACAGAATCAGCTTTCCCTGCCCAGGTGAAGCGGCCCGTACGAGACGGCTGCGAACAGGTGTGGACGAGATGCCGAGACGGACGGATCCGCACCCCGCACAGGCGTCTCCGCGCCCGGGGGAGTGGAATAGGAGAGGCCGCCGGCCACTCGAGAACCGGACGCACGGCCCCACCCGGGAGGACCTTCGCATGACCGCCACGACATCGGAGCCCCAGAGCGAACTCCCCGGCCGGATCATGGCCCGTGAGATGGCCGAGCAGCCTGCCGTGCTCCGCCGGATCCTGGAGGAGGGCGCCCCCGGCATCCGGCAGGTCGCCCAGGAGATCGCCGCCCGCAACCCCCGCTTCGTCCTGCTCGCCGCCCGCGGCACCTCCGACAACGCCGCGCTCTACGCCAAGTACCTCCTGGAGATCCGCCTCGGCCTGCCCTGCGGTCTGACCTCGATGTCGACCACTACCGCCTACGGCGCCCGCCCCGACCTCACCGACGTCCTGGTCGTCACCGTCAGTCAGTCCGGCGGCTCCCCGGACCTCGTGGCCTCGACCCGGGCCGCCCGCGAGGCCGGCGCGATCACCCTCGCCGTCACCAACAACCCCGACTCACCGCTGGCCGGCGTCTCCGAGTACCACGTCGACATCATGGCCGGACCGGAGAAGGCCCTCCCCGCGACCAAGACCTACACCGCCTCCCTCCTCGCGCTCTATCTCTTCGTCGAGGGCCTGCGCGGCGGCGACGGCGCCCCCGCGAAAAACCTGCCCGACCTCGCCGAACAGCTCCTCGGCCGGCAGGACGAGGTCCGCGCCCTCGCCTCCCGCTACCGCTTCGCCGAGCGCATGGTGATCACCTCGCGCGGCTACGGCTACCCCACGGCCAAGGAGGCCGCCCTCAAGCTGATGGAGACCAGCTACATCCCCGCCCTCTCCTACTCCGGCGCCGACCTTCTGCACGGTCCCCTCGCCATGGTCGACAACGTCTCCCCGGTCATCGCGGTCGTCACCGACGGCAAGGGCGGCGAGGCTCTCCAGCCCGTCCTCGACCGACTGCGCGGCCGCGGCGCCGACCTGGTCGTCATCGGCCCCGCCGGCCAGGTCGAACAGGCCTCGGCCGGCTTCGTCCTGCCCACCGAGGGCGTCCCCGAGGAGCTCCAGCCCGTCCTGGAGATCCTCCCGCTGCAACTCCTCGCCTACGAGGTCACGATCGCCCGCGGCCAGGACCCGGACGCGCCGCGCGCCCTGGCGAAGGTGACGGAGACCCGCTGACGGGGGCGATCGGCCGGGGAGCCGGTGCAGGCTCAGCAGGGACCCCCGGTCGACCCCGGAGGTCGCGGACTCCCCGCGCGACCGGCGCAACGCCACCATCGCCGCCTTCGAGAGTCGTATCCGGGCGGAACGGGAGGCGCTCGCGGAAATTGCCATGGCCATCTGGCCCCGCACATGAACCCACACGGGTTAGGCTGCGTGGTGGATGCTAGGGCGTCCGATCAGTTCTCCAGCGGGGGTCGAGCCACTTCGGAGACCCTCGGAGAACTGACAACAACGAACAGCCTCCAACGCATGGACACATCGAGTGGTCTAGTCCACAATGCGTTGCAGAGAACTGAATACACAGACTTCCGTCTTCCCCGCACAGGAAGACGGACCGAGGAACCGGTGCTCTCTGCCCTGACTGCCCCGGCTCCTCATCCTTCGGCCGACCGGGACCGCACACCCCGCGGCCGATGTTGCTCCGGGCTGCGGTGCCGAGAGGGTTGAGGGTCCCTCTCAGGCGCCGCGGCCCGCGGGTGTTCTCAGGGCTCGTTCGGACCGGCTCGGTGCGTACGGCCGTACGATCCCCGGCGCTTTTAGGCCATCCACATACCGCCAGGTACGCTCGCACACGTGCCCTCCATGAACGAACTGGTCCGCCAGCACACCGCCCTCGACGACTCCGACCTCGAGTGGCTCCATCTGCTGGTGTCGGAGTGGCAACTGCTCTCCGACCTCTCCTTCGCCGACCTCGTGCTGTGGGTGCCCACCCGGGACGGCGCCCGGTATGTGTCCGTGGCGCAGATGCGCCCCAACACCGGCCCCACCTCCTATCAGGACGACATGGTCGGCCACCTCGTCCCACGCGGCCGCCGCCCGCTCCTCGACGCCGCGCTCGACGAGGGCCGGATCGTGCGCGAAGGCGATCCGGAGTGGCGCGAAGAGGTCCCCGTACGGGTCGAGTCGATCCCCGTACGACGGGAGGGGCGCGTCCTCGGTGTCATCGCGCGCAACACCAACCTGCTCACCGTGCGCACCCCGAGCCGTCTCGAACTGACCTATCTGCAGAGCGCGTCGGACCTCGCGCAGATGATCGCGGCCGGATCCTTCCCGTTCGCGAACCAGCAGATGGACATGGACGCCGCCCCACGCGTCGGCGACGGCCTGATCCGCCTCGACGCCGACGGTGTCGTCCAGTACGCCTCCCCGAACGCGCTGTCCGCCTACCACCGTCTCGGCCTCGCCTCCGACCTGGTCGGCCACCACCTCGGCATGACCACCGCCGAACTCGCCCCCACCCGCGGCCCGGTGGACGAGGCGCTCGCCAAGGTCGCCAGCGGCTGGGCGCCGCGCGAGTTCGAGATCGAGTCGGGTGACGGGGTCATCCAGTTCAGGGCGATCCCGCTGAAGCCCAAGGGCACCCGCATCGGTTCGCTGGTCCTGCTCCGTGACGTCACCGAACTGCGGCGCCGCGAGCGCGAGTTGATCACCAAGGACGCGACCATCCGGGAGATCCACCACCGGGTGAAGAACAACCTCCAGACGGTCGCGGCCCTGCTGCGCCTCCAGGCCCGCCGTATCGAATCCGATCGCGGCCGCGAAGCCCTCGAGGAGGCGGTACGACGGGTCGGGTCGATCGCGATCGTGCATGAGACGCTGTCTCAGAACCTGGACGAGCGCGTGGAGTTCGACGAGATCGCCGACCGGGTCCTGGCGATGGTCGCGGAGATCTCGCCCGGCAAGGTCACCGGCCGGCGCACCGGTCGCTTCGGCATCCTCGACGCCGAGGTCGCCACCCCGCTGTCGATGGTGCTGACCGAGATCCTCCAGAACGCCCTGGAACACGGCTTTCGCGAGGGTGAGACCGGCACGGTCGAGGTCTCGGCCGTCCGCGGTGGTACGACGAAGGACGCCCGCCTCCTGGTCACGGTCCAGGACGACGGGGTCGGTCTGCCCGAGGGCTTCGACCCGCACACCGGGGGCAACCTCGGTCTCCAGATCGTACGGACGCTGGTCGAGGGCGAGTTGGGCGGAACGTTCGACATGGTTCCGGTGCCGGAGGGCGGCACCCGGGTGATCCTGGACGTTCCGGTGAGCGCGAACAAGTAGGAGTGAAACGCGCTGTGTTCAGTAAACGGGCACAGCAAGAAGCCCCGGACCTGAAGTGGTCCGGGGCTCGAATGCTCGTTGCCAGCTTGTGCTGCGCATCGGGGGGTACTGCGCGCTGCGGCTCGGGGGCGGGAGATGCGTACTTGCTGTACGCGCCGCCAAGCTCAGGCGGGGTGGGTGTATCAGGCAGAAGCCTGACGGGCCCGGTTGCGGGCGGCACGGCGCTTCATGGCGCGACGCTCGTCCTCGCTGAGACCACCCCAGACGCCGGAGTCCTGGCCGGACTCGAGCGCCCACTGCAGGCACTGCTCCATGACGGGGCAGCGGCGGCAGACGGCCTTGGCTTCCTCGATCTGCAGCAGCGCAGGACCGGTGTTGCCGATGGGGAAGAAGAGCTCGGGGTCTTCCTCGCGGCAAACGGCGTTGTGACGCCAGTCCATGGCTGCTACCTCTCCTTGGTATTACATGCAAGTTGCTTGTGAATGTGAACGCTTTCACGAATCCCTCAACAAGTGAAGGGCCACCAGTCGGGTTTCCCTGACGAGGTCCTGTGATTGAAGAGGGGTTCCGGTGATCTGTGGAGCCGGTGTTGCGGGCTGTCCCGATCGCCACGTAGAGACTCGCAAACCTCAGCGGCGGATACAACCCCTTCCGGAAAGTTTTTTTTGATTCCTCGGTGTCGACTAGGTCACAGCCGTACTTCCATGGGGTGGATCCTGGCCTAAACGTTCGAGTGAAAGGACTTCAGCCCTTTCTGCTCACACAATCACACGCAGTGCACGGCGTACGCCTGTGAACGTCACGCTCGTACGCAGCCCGAGGTGGTCGCCGTCCATCTGAAGGGGCAGGGGCACCTTGGAATGCAAGGTGAACTGGTCCAGGTCGTGCAGGGAGAACGCATGCTTGCCATGCGGGCCACGCTCGGGGGACGAAGTGAGCAACTGGGTGCCATACCGGGCAACCGCGGTCGTCGTCATTCGGCTGAGACCGAGTACGTCGAGGCCTTTATCGAACGAGGCCTTAGGCGACGCGTACATCGGGTGATTGCCCAGGAACGTCCACGGAGAAGTGTTCGAGACTATGGACAGCACCAGATCGGTCACCGGATCGGCGTCCGGGCGCTCCAATGTGATCGTGCCGTGCCGGCGGTGGGCCTCGCCGAAGAACTGACGCATGGCCTGGCGGACGTACAGCGCATGCGTCGACTTCCTGCCGCGCTCCCGCTGCTGCTCGACCCGGCCGACCACGCCGGCGTCGAAACCGAGGCCCGCGTTGAAGGTGAACCAGCGCGCGGGCACCGCCTCGTCCTCCGTGCCGGGCGTGCCCGAGGTCAGGCCCAGGCCGACCGTGCGCTCGCTGCCGTCGCGCAGTGCGTCCAGGATCGCGCCGGTGGCCTCCACGGCGTCGTTGGGCAGGCCCAGGGCGCGTGCGAAGACGTTGGTGGAGCCGCCGGGGACCACGGCGAGACGGGGGAGCCGCTCCGGATCGGGCCCGGCGTGCAGCAGGCCGTTGACGACCTCGTTGACCGTCCCGTCGCCGCCGAGGGCGACCACCAGATCGACGTCCCGGCTCTCCGCCGCCTGCCTGCCCAGGTCGCGCGCGTGCCCTCGGTACTCGGTGGTGACCGCCTCGAGCTTCATCTCGCTCGCGAGCGCGTGGATCAGCACATCGCGCGTACGTGCGCTTGTGGTGGTAGCTGCCGGATTGACCACGAGAAGTGCACGCATGAGTTGCAGGGTACCTACTGGGTGGTACCCGGCACAGGCCGAGGTAGGGATCAAGTAAGAGATGAGCACGTGAACCTCGCCACGGAGGCACTCGCGCCCGCCGGGTGCGCCCGGCTCCGCGGGGGAGTTTCCGGGTCCGCCGGGAGCGGTGCGCGGAGCTGTCGAGCAGGCGCCGGTGGGTGTCGGCCATGCCTCCCGATCCGCCGGAGAGACGCTCGGGCCCGCCATGGGGGCGCCGTGGGCGGCGGATACCCTTCACAGGTGACCAGTGAGCAGACGCCCGTTCCCGAGGAAACCGTCGGTCCGCGTCCGCGGCGGCTGACCTACGCTGCCGCGCTGGCCGCGCTGGAGGGGCTCGCACTGCTTGTCGGGGGCGTGTGGATGCTCGTGGCGGGGTTCACGGGCGACCCGGACAACAGGCAGACCGGTGTCACCGGCGGCATCACGGTGATCGTCCTCGCCCTGCTGCCGCTGCTCGCCGCACGGGGGCTGCTCGCCCGCCGTGGCTGGAGCCGGGGGCCCGCCGTCATCACACAGATCCTGGCGCTGCCCGTGGCCTACAACCTGCTGCAGGCCGACAGTGTGGCGATCCCGGCGGGGATCGTGCTCGCGGTCGTCGCGGTCACCGCGCTCGTCCTGCTCGTCAACGGAGAGACGACCCGGGCCCTCGGAATCCGCGGGCCCGGCAACGCCGGCGGTGCTGAGAAGTAGGGCCCGGCCCTCGACTACTCCTCCACCAGGAGCTTCTCCCGCAGCTGAGCCAGCGTCCGCGCCAGCAGCCGGGAGACATGCATCTGCGAGATGCCGACCTCCTGCGCGATCTGCGACTGCGTCATGTTGCCGAAGAAACGGAGCAGCAGGATCCGCTTCTCGCGCGGGGGCAGATCCTCGAGCAGCGGCTTGAGGGACTCGCGGTACTCGACGCCCTCCAGGGCCTCGTCGTACGCGCCCAGGGTGTCCGCGACCGCCGGGGACTCGTCGTCCGTGTCGGGGACGTCCAGGGACAGCGTGGAGTACGCGTTGGCGGACTCCAGGCCCTCCAGGACCTCCTCCTCCGAGATGCCCAGCTTCTCGGCCAGCTCGTGGACCGTGGGGGAGCGGCCGTGCCGCTGCGAGAGCTCCGCCGTCGCCGTGGTCAGCGCGAGGCGCAGCTCCTGGAGCCTGCGCGGGACGCGGACCGCCCAGCCCTTGTCCCGGAAGTGCCGCTTGATCTCGCCGACGACCGTCGGGGTCGCGTACGTCGAGAACTCGACGCCACGCTCCGGGTCGAAGCGGTCGACCGACTTGATCAGGCCGATGGTGGCGACCTGGGTCAGATCGTCCAGCGGCTCGCCGCGGTTGCGGAAGCGGCGCGCGAGGTGCTCGACGAGCGGCAGGTGCATACGGACCAGCCGGTTGCGCAGGTCCGCGTACTCCGTGCTGCCGTCGTGCAGCTTGCGCAGCTCGATGAACAGTGCCCGCGCTCCGCTGCGGTCCTGAGGGTTGTGCTGCGTGGCCTGCCCACTCTGTGCGCCCTGTTGGTCGTCTCGCTGGTGCTCGCTCATCGTCCCGCCCGTCGCCCTTCCCCGAGCCCTCGTCTCTGCTCGGACAGGGGAGACCCCGATCCGTCCGTCCAGAGGCACGCTCTGTACGGCGCCTTCCTGATCCCGCTGCCCGTCGTCCAGGAAGCCGGCCTCCGGCGAGTCGTCCTCCGGATGCGGCCGGGCCTGTTCGGGGATGCCGTTGACACCGTCCCCCGTACGTCGGGACCCGCCTGTGCCCTCGGCCGACGGCTCCCGTGTGCCGCGCTCTTCGTCACGCACCGGCCCGTCCCCTGTCCTCACGCCGGCCCGGGTCCCGCGCCGCGCTGTTTGTAGAGGCTGATCGAAACGGTTTTGTCGTCGTCCACGGCGGAGGAGACCTTGCCCGCGAGAGCGGACAGGACGGTCCAGGCGAAGGTGTCACGCGCGGGGGCGTGACCGTCCGTGGTCGGCGCCGAGACGGTGACCTCGAGTGAATCGTCGACGAGGCGGAAGACGCAACTGAGCACCGAGCCGGGCACGGCCTGCTGGAGCAGGATCGCGCAGGCCTCGTCCACCGCGATGCGCAGGTCCTCGATCTCGTCGAGGGTGAAGTCCAAACGGGCCGCGAGGCCGGCTGTCGCCGTACGCAGCACCGACAGGTAGGCACCGGCAGCCGGCAGCCGGACTTCCACGAAGTCCTGGGTCGCGGGCTCGCCTGCGATCTGGGACACCCTCACCTCCAAGGTGGTACAAGCTTTTCGGGGCCGAGGGTCGCCCCCCGGGGTAACGCGAAGTGTGGTTCAGCGGTGACGCTATCGCGCTCTCAACTTTCCTGTCCCCAGGACCCCAACCCCTCGGCGTCACTCACAGTAAAACTGTGGATACGCTCCGTGTCTAGAGGTCTGCGGCTCCAATTGGGAAGAACGCGCGCCGGGTTGACGTACCCAGACGTCAGACGGTCGAACCGTCGAAAACCGGAGCGGTCCGAGGTCATACGAGTACGTGGTCCACGAAGCACCAGCGCCAGCTCTCACCGGGTTCGAATGTCCGCATGATCGGGTGTCCGGAATCCTTGTGGTGCTCGGTGGCGTGTCTGCCCGGCGAGGAGTCGCAGCAGCCGACGTGGCCGCAGTCGAGGCACAGTCGCAGCTGCACCGGGTGCCGGCCCTCGCGCAGACACTCGACACACGTGTCGCTCAGCGGGGCGGGTTCCGGGTGCGGCAGCGCGTCGGCATGCGTGCACTGTTTCATGATTGCCAGATTACGACGGCTGCGCGGAAGGCCGCGCAGAAAAACGAGGGCGGGCGAGGATCATGGACGTGATGCCACTGCTGTTGCTGGTGGCGGGCAGCGCCGCGGTGGCCGCGGCGGCCCGGCGCACCCCGGTGCCGGCACCGCTGCTGCTGGTCGCGGTGGGGCTGGTGCTCTCGTACGTCCCGGGGGTCCCGGAGTACACCCTCGACCCGGACGTCGTCCTGCCCCTCGTGCTGCCCCCGCTGCTGCACTCGGCGGCCACCGACAGCTCCTACCTCGACCTGCGCGCGCAACTGCGGCCCGTGGCGCTGCTGTCCGTGGGGTACGTGCTCTTCGCGACCTTCGTCGTCGGCTGGGCCGCCTACCAGATCGTGCCCGGACTGTCGCTGACCGGGGCACTCGTCCTGGGCGCGGTGGTGGCGCCGCCGGACGCGGTCGCGGCGACGGCGGTCGCGCGCCGGGTGGGGCTGCCGTCCCGGATCACCACGATCCTCCAGGGCGAGTCCCTGGTGAACGACGCCACCGCGATCACCGCCTACCGGGTCGCCCTCGCGGCCGCGGTCGGCGAGGGCGCGTCCTGGGCGGGCGGCATCGGCGAGTTCCTGCTCGCGGCGGTCGGCGGCGTCGCGGTCGGTCTGATCCTGATGGTCCCGATCCACTGGCTGCGCACCCACCTCAAGGAACCGCTGCTCCAGAACACCCTCTCCCTGCTGATCCCCTTCGTCGCCTACGCCGCCGCCGAGCAGTTCCACGCCTCCGGAGTCCTCGCGGTCGTGGTGGTGGCCCTCTTCCTCGGACACCGCGCGTGGGAGGTCGACTTCGCCACACGCCTCCAGGAGGACGCCGTGTGGAAGATGGTCGCCTTCGTCCTGGAGTCGTCGGTCTTCGCCCTCATCGGCCTGCAGCTGCGCGTCGTGGTGAAGGGTCTCGGGGAGTACGAGGGTGGCGACGCCGCCTGGTACGCGGTGGCCGTCTTCGCGGTGGTCGTCGTGTCCAGGTTCGTCTGGGTGTACCCCGCGACCTTCCTGCCGCGCCTGCTCTCCGCGCGGATCAGGGAGCGTGAGGACAACCCCACCTGGAAGGCGCCGTTCGTCATCGCCTGGGCCGGCATGCGCGGTGTCGTCTCGCTGGCCATCGCCTTCTCGATCCCCGAGACCATGCACGGCGGCGAGCCGTTCCCCGGCCGCAACCTCATCCTCTTCCTGACCTTCACCACCGTCATCGGCACCCTGGTGGTCCAGGGCGTCACCCTGCCCCCGCTGATCCGCCTGCTGAAGCTCCCCGGCCGCGACGCCCAGGCCGAGACCCTGGCGGAGGCCAACGCCCAGGCACAGGCCTCCCGGGCCGCCGAACGCACCCTGGACAGCCTTCTCTCCGACGAACGCAACTCCCTCCCACAACCCCTCGCCGACCGCCTCCGCACGGTCCTGGAACGCCGCCGCAACGCCGTCTGGGAGCGTCTCGGCTCGGTGAACCCGGTGACCGGCGAGACCGTCGACGACACGTACCGCCGGCTGTCCCGGGAGATGATCGGCGCCGAACGCGAGGTGTTCGTGAAGCTGCGGGACGGGCGCTACATCGACGACGAGATGCTGCGGACCCTGCTGCGCAGGCTGGACCTGGAGGAGGCGGCGGCGTATCGGGAGGCGGCGTGACGATTTCCGTACTCCCGCGGCGGTCTGACGGGGGATCATAGGCGGGACACGATCGGCACGGGGTGACTCGGGGGGCGGAGTGGCCGACACCTACTTCATCAGTTACGCGGGAGCGGACCGGCCGTGGGCCGAGTGGGTGGCGTGGCATCTCGAGGAGAGCGGCCACTCGACGGTCCTCGACGTGTGGGACTGGGACACCGGGGACGACTTCGTCCAGCGCATGGACGAGGGGCTGAGGCGGGCGGAAGCGGTCGTCGCGCTGTTGTCCACGTCGTACTTCGAGCGGGGGCGCTGGACGCAGGAGGAGTGGTCGGCCGTGGTCGCCCGGCGGGACCGGCTGATACCCCTGGCCGTGGAGCCGCTCGCCGGTGTCGACGTACCCGCGATGCTCGCCGCGAGGATCCGCAAGAACCTGTACGGGCTGGACGAGAAGGCCGCCGTCGAGGCGCTGCGGACCGCGGTGACCGGAAACCGGCGGCCGACCGAACGCCCCGCGTTCCCGGGGAACACGGCCGAGGTGCCCGAGGAGCCGGTCGTGCCGCACGGCCCGAAGCCCCCGCTGCCCGGCGGCACCGGCGAGTCCGGCGTGTGGAATGTGAGCCGCCGCCGCAACCGTGACTTCTCCGGCCGTGAGACCCAGATCGCCCAGCTCCGCGACAGCCTGCCCGCCGACCGGCACTCCGTCGTGGCACTGCACGGGATGGGCGGCATCGGCAAGTCGCAGATCGTCCTGGAATACGCGTACCGGTTCGCCGGCGAGTACGACCTGGTGTGGTGGATCGACGCGGAACAGTCCGACCAGATCCCCGTCCACTACACGGAGTTGGCCGACCGGCTCGGCATCGCGCTGAAGGAAGCGGGCGCCGAGCACAACGCCCGCACGCTGCTGACGGCACTGCGTGACCGGCGACGGTGGCTGATCATCCTCGACAACGCGGAGGATCCCGAACAGGTAGAACGCTGGCTGCCGGAAGGCTCCGGGCACGTCCTGATCACGTCCCGCAACCCCAACTGGCGCCGGCTCGCCCGTCCGATGTCCCTGGACGTGTTCACGCGGGCGGACTCACTGGCGTACTTCAAGAACCGCGTCCCGAGTGTGACCGAGGGCGAGGCCGATGCGCTGGCCGCTGAACTCGGTGATCTTCCGCTGGCGTTGGCTCAGGCGGCGGACATGATCGAGAAGGGGACGCATGCCGGGCTCTATCTGCGGCTGCTGCGCGAGAACACGAGGATCCTGCGGGAGGGGGAGGATCCGGACTACCCCGTGTCGCTGGCGGCCGCGGTGGGTATCGCCGCCGGGGATCTCGCGGACGAGCACCCTGACGCCGCGGCCCTGCTCCGGCTCACGGCGTTCCTCGGCCCGGATCCGATCCCGACCGACTGGTTGGTGAACGCGCGCGCCCGGCTGACCACGGTTCCGGCCCATCCGGACGAGCTGACATGGATGAGATCCACGCTCGAACCCCTGCGCCGCTACAGCCTGGTCCGTATCGACGGCGGGGCCTTCCAGGTGCACCGGCTGACGCAGGCCGTCCTTCGTGACCAGGTCGATGTGACGCAGGCGGAGGCGGTCCACGACGACACGGCTGCCGTCCTGGCCGCTGTCACCCCCGGTGATCCGCAGAACCCAGCCAACTGGCCCATGTGGGCGACTCTGTCCTCGCACCTCGTCTCACCGCACATCGACGTCGCCGGCCGGCCCGAGCTGCGCCCTGTGCTCCGCGACGCGGTGCACTTCCTCATCCGCAGCGCCCAGCCCAAGGCCGCCGCCGAACTCGCCGCCACACTGCGCGAGGCATGGACCGCCCAACTCGGCCCGGACGACCCCGATGTCCTGACCTGCACGCAGTACCTGGGGCACGCGACATCGGACCTCGGCGACCTCAAGGGCGCCAGAACGGTCATCGAGGACGCTTTCACCCGTCGTCGGCGGACACTGGGCGACGACCACCCCGACACGCTGCACTCCGCCAACGACCTTGCCGCGATTCTCTCCATCCTCGGTGAGCGTGTGGCGTCGCGGCGCCTGTACGAGGACACCCTGGCCCGTCGTGAGCGCGTTCTGGGGGCTGACCACCCAGACACACTTCAGTCGGCCAACAACGTGGCCGCGTCCCTCCACTCGCGGGGAGAGTTCGTCGTGGCACGCGAAATGGACGAGGACACACTGGCCCGTCGGCGGCGCGTTCTCGGGGACAACCACCCCGACACACTCCGCTCGTCCCTCAACCAGGCGGAGACCCTCCGCCTGCTCGGTGATGTGGCCGAGGCCCATCGCCGGCAAAGTGAAACCCGGGAACGCTGCCGCAGCACTCTCGGTGACGATCACCCTCTGACGCTCACCGCGGTCGAGCGTCTGGCCATCAGCCTCATGGAGCTGGGCAGACATGATGAGGCCCGGCCCCTGTGCGAGGACACGCTCCTCCGGCGGCGCCGTGCCTATGGAGACGACCATCACGACACCGTGAGATCCATCCACGCTCTCACCAAGGTCCATTACGAGCTGCGTGAGTACGACGAGGCACATCGCCTCCTCGTGGATGTCTTCGCCTGGCGACGGGGTGCTCTGGGGCAGGAGCACCCCGACACCCTGGAGGCGGCCCACGGGCTCGCTGCCACCCTGCACGGGCTGGGCAGGTACGACGAGGCCCGTCGCCTGTTCGAGGACACGCTGGAGAGACGGCGTCGTGTCCTCGGTACGAACCACGAGGACACGGTCAGTACAGAGCACAGCCTCGGCGTCACTCTGTATGAGCTGCGTCTCTTCCGTGAAGCCGTGCCGTTGCTGGAGGCCGCGTACGCCGCTCTCCGTAGCATCTACGGAGACGCTCACTCGGACACGCGGGTCGCCCGCCGCGATCTGGCCGAGGCCTACACGAAGATCGGCAAGGGCCGGCAGGCCCAGAAGCTGATGGGGAAGTCGGCGACGAAGCGAGGGTTCCGCAAGAAGTCCCGATAGTCACTCGGGGAACGGAGCCCCGGTGACCACCGCGACCACCGTGGTCCCCGCCGGGAACGTGTCCTCTTCCGACAACGCGACAAGTCCGTACAGCAACTTGGCGACATACAGCCGCTCCACCCCCACCCCATGCCGTCCTTCGAAGTCCTCCGCGAAGGCCTCGAGTTCGGGTGTCGTCCGTGCGTACCCCCCGAAGTGGAACCGGTCGTCCAGCGACCACTCACCACGACGGCCCCCGAACGCCTCCCGCTGCAGACCCTCTATGTCGGCCGTCAGGAAACCGCCCTTGAGCACCGGTATCCCCAACGCCCGCTGACCCGGCCCCAGTCCCGCCGCCAGCCCCGCGAAGGTGCCGCCCGTCCCGCACGCCACCGCGACCACGTCGGCCCGCCCCCGCAACTCCTCGCCGAGTGCCCGACAGCCCCGTACCGCAAGCGCGTTGCTCCCGCCCTCGGGCACGACGTACGCGTCCTCGGCGCCGGCCGCGCGCAGTACCGCTGCCAGAGTCGACGGCTCGCTCTTGCGGCGATAGGTCGATCTGTCGACGAAAAGCAGCCGCATGCCGTCGGACACGCAGCGGGTCAGGGAGGGGTTCAGGGGGCGGTCGGCCAGTTCGTCGCCGCGGACCACGCCGACCGTCGGCAGGCTCAGCAACCGCCCCGCGGCAGCCGTCGCGCGCAGATGGTTGGAGTAGGCGCCGCCGAAGGTGAGCAGCGTGCGGCCCGCCGCGGCCGTGAGGTTCGGGGCGAGCTTGCGCCACTTGTTGCCGACGAGGTCGGGGTGGATGAGGTCGTCGCGTTTCAGGAGGAGGCGGACGCCCCGGCGGGTGAAGCGGTCGTCCTCGATCTCCTGCAGCGGCGACGGGAGCCGGGGGTGCAGGGCGGCGAGGTCGGTGCTGGTCACGCCCCATTGTCGCCTGTGTGGTCGCCCCCGGAACATCCGTGCCGTTACTTCGGACGGCCCTTTACTTCGGACGGCCCCTCACTTCAGACGGTCCCTGATCCGTGCCCGCATCGACGCCATCGTGAAGCCGCGAGGGTCCACCTTCCCGGGCTGCCACTCCAGGTGGCCGATGACCGACCGTTCCGTCCAGCCGTGGTGGCGGCAGATCGCGGCGGCGACCTTCTCGATCGCGTCCAGTTGGGCCGCCGGCCACGGGTCCCGGCCGTCGCCGAGGTTCTCGCACTCGAAGCCGTAGAAGTGGCGGTTGCCGTCGGTGTTCGCCTCGTTGTCCGGCGGGAGGGCCTTCTCGGCGATCACCGCGCGCAGGATGTCGTCGTCGCCGAGGCCCGCGTGGTTGGCGCGGCCGTAGCCGACGAGGTGGACGCGGCCGTCCTTGGTGATCACGCCGTGGCAGAGCGGGCCGGGGAGTCCCTCGTAGCCGTCGCGGCAGAGTTCGACGGTGCGTTCGCTGCCCTTGGTCACCGTGTGGTGGATCATCACGCCGTGCACCGGGCCCCAAGGGCCCTTGTGATTGCGGTTGTGATGTCTCCAGTCGCCGACCTGGACGACGGTGACGCCCTCGTCCCGCAGTGCGTCCAGGAACGTGCTCGCGGACATGGGTGGGGCCATGCCGCCTCCTTCGTTTGCGCGGCGACCGCCTGTCGCGACCGGCTCGTACCGCTGCTTGTACCCGGGGCGGACAGCCGGGACCACCTGGTTCGTACGGTGTGCGAGCCGTTTCGGACACCGGGCCGGGAACGGTGTGCGAGATCTCGGTATTGCCCAGTTATCGAAGATCCATTCCAACTCTTTCGTGTAATAGCACCGGCACGCTCCGTGATGGAAGGCTGGTCCGCAGATCGATGCCTCGGTGCAGACCGGCGCCGGGGTATGACCGGGAGGGCAATTCTCATATGTCGGTAGGCGAAGAGGTCCGCACCGAGCAGGGCCGGCCGCAGCAGAGTCTCGGCACGGCGGCCGCGCGGAACCTGGCCACCACCACCAAGTCCGCACCCCAGATGCAGGAGATCAGCTCTCGTTGGCTGCTGCGCACGCTGCCCTGGGTGAATGTTCAAGGCGGTACGTACCGCGTGAACCGGCGGCTGACCTACGCCGTGGGGGACGGCCGGGTCACTTTTGTGAAGACGGGCGATCGGGTCGAGGTCATCCCGGAGGAGCTGTGCGAACTGCCGGCGCTTCGGTCGTACGAGGACGAGGAGGTGCTCACGGAGCTCGCCCGGCGGTGTGAGCAGCGCGAGTTCGCGGCGGGGGACGTGATCGCCTCGTTCGGCAGCCAGGCCGACGTGGTCTTCCTGCTGGCGCACGGCAGGGTGGAGAAGATCGGCACGGGCCCCTACGGCGACGACGCCGTCCTCGGAGCTCTCGCCGACGGCGCCTACTTCGGCGACCAGGCGCTGCTCGACCCCGAGGCCATCTGGGAGTACACCGCGCGCGCGGTCACCGGCTGCACGGTGCTCGTCCTTCCGCGGAACGCCGTCGAGCAGGTCGCCGAGCGCACCGACTCCCTGCGTGAGCACCTCCAGGCGCTGCGCGCGATCCCGGAGCAGAGCACCAACAAATACGGTGAGAAGGCGATCGACCTCGCGGCCGGCCACAGCGGTGAGCCGGACATCCCGCACACCTTCGTGGACTACGAGGCCCGGCCCCGTGAGTACGAACTGAGCGTGGCCCAGACCGTGTTGCGCATCCACTCGCGTGTGGCCGACCTCTACAACCAGCCGATGAACCAGACCGAGCAGCAACTGAGGCTGACGGTGGAGGCGTTGCGGGAGCGCCAGGAGCACGAGCTCGTCAACAACCGCGAGTTCGGGCTGCTCAGCAACTGCGAGTACGACCAGCGCATCCAGCCGCACGACGGCGTGCCCGGCCCCGACGACCTGGACGAGCTCCTCAGCAGGCGGCGCGGCACCAAGCTGCTGCTCGCGCATCCGCGCGCGATCTCCGCGATCGGGCGTGAGCTCAACAAGCGCGGACTCGTCCCCGAGACCATCGACGTGGGCGGCAACCGCATCCCCACCTGGCGAGGGGTGCCGATCTACCCGTGCAACAAGATCCCGGTCACCGAGGCCCGTACGACCTCGATCATCGCGATGCGTACCGGCGAGGCCGAGCAGGGTGTCATCGGTCTGCAGCAGGCCGGTATCCCGGACGAGATCGAGCCGAGCCTGTCGGTGCGGTTCATGGGCATCAATGAGCAGGCGATCATCAAGTACCTGGTGACGGCGTACTACTCGGCCGCGGTGCTTGTGCCGGACGCGCTCGGTGTGCTGGAGAACGTCGAGATCGGCCGGTGGAGGTGACGTTTCTGCAGCTGGGAACCGTGTCCCCGCCCCCGCGGGCGGGTACACCCCGGTCGTATGCGCCCAGTCGCAGCGGAAACGCCACCGTCCGCGGACTCTCCGAGGGGACCTCCATGGCCGAGCTCATGAGGGAGGCGACACAGCACCCCGCTGGGACGGAGCCGCTCGACGGGCACGAGGCGGCGGTGATCCTGGAGCGGGCACGGGCGTCGGTCGACCCCGTGCTGCGCGAGGCGATCGAGTCGCTGCCCGGCTCCATGCGCCGGATCGCGCTCCACCACTTCGGCTGGGAGCACGCCGACGGCACCCCGGCGGCGGGCAATGCCGGCAAGGCGATACGGCCCGCACTCGTCCTCACCGCGGCCGCCGCACTGGGGGGAGCGGCGGCGCGGGAGGTGGCCGTGCGGGCGGCCGCCGCGGTGGAGCTGGTCCACAACTTCACGCTGCTGCACGACGACGTGATGGACCGGGACACCACCCGACGGCACCGGCCCACCGCGTGGACGGTGTTCGGTGACGCCGACGCGATCCTCGCCGGGGACACCCTCCAGGCGCTCGCCCTCGGGCTGCTCGCCCAGGACCCGCACCCGGCGGCCGGTGCCGCGGCCGCCCGGCTCACGGCCTGTGTCGTCGAGTTGTGCGCCGGACAGCACGCGGACACGGCCATGGAGACACAGGGCCCCGACGAGGTGACCCTCGACGAGGTGCTCGCCATGGCCGAGGCCAAGACCGGCGCACTGCTCGGATGCGCCTGTGCGCTGGGAGCGCTGTACGCGGGCGCGTCGCGGGAGGACGTCGAGGCGCTGGACGCGTTCGGCCGGGAGGCCGGGCTCGCCTTCCAGCTCATCGACGACGTGATCGGCATATGGGGCGACCCGCGCCACACCGGCAAACCGGCCGGGGCCGACCTCGCGGTCCGCAAGAAGTCCCTGCCGGTGGTCGCCGCGCTGGCCTCCGGCACCCCGGCGGGCGCGGAGCTGGCGGAGCTCTACGCGACTCCGTACGCGAAGGAGGACCTGGACCGGACGGCACTCGCCGTCGAGCGGGCCGGTGGACGTGACTGGGCGCAGGCCCAGGCGGCCGACCGGATGGCCCGCGCGATGGCGGAGCTGTCCCGTGCGGTGCCCGAGCCGGCGGCGGCGGGGGGACTGCTGGCCCTGGCCGAGTTCGTGACACGGCGCACCAGTTGAGCGCTGGTACCTCAGTAGTCCGTACTGCTCTGCGAAAGCAGTCGACCCGGACCCCGGAGCCCCCGGGGCCGTGCGGCTCCTGACCCCGCACGGCCCCGAGGGGCTCCGGTCAGGCGGGTCCCGCACATCCCCACGGCGTGCGGGCCCCGCCCTTTTTTGGGCTCACTCGCCACTTGGACCCCGATAGAGTCAACGCCCGTACGGTCACGGTCAGTTGATTCGAGGGGCGGCGGAACATGGGTGTGGCGATCCGGGCGGCGGGCGAAGAGGATCGTGAGCTGGTCGTCGGACTGTTGGACGCGGCGTTCCAGGACGACCCGGTCAGCCGGTGGGTGTTCCCGGGCGACGAGCACCGTCGTACGACCCACCCTCGGCTCATGGCCGCCTTCACCGACATCGTGCTGGCCGAGGGGCGCGTCGACGTCACCGAGGACGGTACGGCCTGTGCGCTGTGGCTGCCGGTGCCGGACGGCGAGCACGCGGACGAGGAGGGCGCCGATGGTCCCGCCGAGCTGCGCGCGGAGGTCGACCCGGACAACGAGCGCGTCGAGCTGATCGGCCGGCTGACGGCGGACATCCACCCCGCCGGCCGCGCCCACGAATACCTGTGGATGATCGGCGTGGCACCGGAGCACCAGGGCCAGGGCCTGGGCACCGCGCTCATCGCCTCGGTCCTCGACCGCTGCGACCGCGAGGGCCTCTCCGCCTACCTGGAGGCGAGCAGCGCCCGCAGCCGCGCCCTGTACGAACGCCTCGGCTTCCAGCCCACCGGCCCCGCGCTCGACCTCCCGGCCGGCCCCCAGATGTGGCCGATGTGGCGCGAGCCGCGCGGCTGATCCGACGCGAGCGGGACGCACCCGCGAGGGCCTGGGGGACGCCGGGGGCCGCGGTGCGGGGCCCGGCTACCCCTCCGGCACCACCGCCCCCACAACCCGCTCCACCATTCCCTCCGGCACCCCCACTCCCGGCAGCGCCCCGGCCAGTACTCCCGGCAGGGTCAGGTGTTCCAGGATCAGGCCGAGCATCGCGAGGTAGAGGACCACGACCGTTTCGTCGCCGCCGGGGAGTCCCGCGTCACGGTGGAACTGCATGCCGTGGTCGAGGTCTCCGCGCACCGACTTGGTGTAGGACTCCCGGAGTTCGGGGCGGCGGGTGGCTTCGAGGCGCATTTCCAGGAGGGCCAGATAGCCGGTGCGGTCGTGGGTCGCGCGGGCCATGAGGTCGTGCATGAAGGCCGTGACCAGCGCGCGGTCCTTCGGTCCGGTCATCAGCTCGGCGAGCACCGAGGGATCGGGAGCGAGTCGTACATGCAGCCGGGCGTCTATCTGGCGCAGCAGGTCGTCGCGCCCGGTGAAGTAGTTGGAGGCGGTCCCCACCGGCACCCCGGCCTCGGCGTCCACCGCACGGAACGTCAGCCCCCGCGCACCCTCCCGTGAGAGCACCTCGACGCCCGCGTCGACCAGCGCCGCCCGTCGCTCCGGATTGCTCGCCATGCGGAATCCCCTTTCCTACTTGTGCCCGATGCCGAAAACACCTTGCAACCACTACAAGTGAAGCACTACAAATGAAGTCGTTCAACGGGCAGTACACAGCCAGCACACAGCCGACGGAAAGAGACCAGCTTGCGCAAGCTCACGTACTTCATCGCCTGTTCCATCGACGGCTTCATCGGGGACGAGAACGGCGACGCGACGTTCATGATGCCGTTCGTCGACGAGGAGTTCCTGGCGTTCCTCGCGGCCGAGTACCCGGAGACCCTGGCGACCGCGGGCCGCAGGGCCCTCGGACTCGACGGACTCGAGAACAAGCGGTGGGACACCGTCGTCCAGGGGCGCGGCAGCTACAACGAGGGCCTGAAGGAGGGCATCACCAGCCCCTACGCCCACCTGCGCGAGTACGTCGCCTCGCGCACCCTGACCGAGTCGCCCGACCCCAACGTCGAGATCGTCGCCGACGACCTGGTCGGCAAGGTCCGCGAACTGAAGGCCGAGGAAGGGGAGCTGGGGATCTATCTGTGCGGTGGATCCCAGATCGCGGGCGAACTGTTCGACCTGATCGACGAACTCGTCATCAAGACGTACCCGGTCACCATCGGCTCGGGCATGCCGATGTTCGGATCCGGCTTCGCGATCACCGAGTTCGGGCTCGACGACGTCCGCACCTTCAAGAACGGCGTCTTCGTGCGGACGTACAACAGGAAGCGCTGACGCCCTGTCCGCCCTACTCTGAAGGCATGGACAGCGAAAAACATGCCTGTCCCGCCTGTGGACAGTCTGTCGAGACAGTCGTCAAGCGTCACAAGACGCTGGGCGCGTGGGTCCCGGTCTGGGTGGCCGGGCCATGCCGGAATCCCCATTGCGAGACGCACGTCGAGGAGGGCAGTGAGCCCGAGGGCGGGCGCGCGAAGAAGATCGGCGGGAAATCCGCCGCGAAAAAATCCTGAACCCTGTCGAGAACCCGGGCCCGGCTCCGACGTTCCCTGTGAGAGCCGCCCGTAAGGGGTGGCCGGAGCCGAAGGAGTGGACTCATGAAGTACCTGGTCATGGTGCAGGGAACCCAGGCCGACTACGAGGCCATGCGCGGCAAGGCCTCCGCGAACTCCCCGGCCTGGAGCGAGCAGGAGATCCAGGCGATGTACGCCTTCATGAGCGCGATCAACGACGATCTGGCCGAGAGCGGCGAGATGGTCGACGGCCAGGGTCTCGCCGAGCCCGCGAAGGTCCGGCACGTCGGCCTCGGCGCGGACGGCAAGGCCGTGATCACCGACGGGCCGTACAGCGAGACCAAGGAGCTGCTGGCCGGCTACTGGGTGCTGGACTGCGCGAGCCTGGAACGGGTCACGGAGATCGCCGAGCGCATCGCCCGCTGCCCGCAGCCCGCGGGCGCCCCCGAGTACCCCGTGGTGATCCGCCCCATCCTTGACGGCGCCGGGGACATCTGAGCCGCGTGCGACGGACGACCGACGTCGAGGACCTGCTGCGCCTGCACGCGCCGCAGGTCCTCTCCGCGCTGATCAGGCGCTACGGCCATTTCGACACCGCCGAGGACGCCGTACAGGAGGCACTCCTCGCGGCGGCCGGGCAGTGGCCCGAGGCCGGGGTGCCGGACAACCCGCGCGGCTGGCTCATCAAGGTGGCCTCGCGGCGGCTCGTGGACGCGCTGCGGGCGGAGGACGCGCGGCGGGCGCGGGAGGAGAAGGCGGCGGCGCTCGCCCTGCCACCGGCCGAGCGGGTCCCGCAGGACGACGACACCCTCTCCCTCCTCTTCCTGTGCTGCCACCCCGACCTGCCCCCACCCGCGCAGATCGCCCTCACCCTGCGCGCGGTCGGCGGTCTGACGACGGCCGAGATCGCCCGCGCCCACCTGGTGCCCGAGGCGACCATGGCCCAGCGCATCAGCCGTGCCAAGCAGCGCATCAAGGGGGTGCGCTTCGGACGGCCCGACCACGGGGTGGAGCGGCTGCCGGCCGTCCTCCACACGCTGTACCTGATCTTCAACGAGGGCTATACGGCGACCTCCGGCCCGGCGCTGCAACGCCGTGACCTCGCCGGCGAGGCGATCCGGCTGACCCGCACCGTCCACCGCCTCCTCCCCGACACCGGCGAGGTCACCGGACTGCTCGCCCTGATGCTGCTCACCGACGCCCGCCGCGAGGCCCGCACCGGCCCGCACGGCGACCTCGTGCCCCTCGACGAACAGGACCGCGACCGCTGGGACCAGGCCGCGATCGAGGAGGGCGTGGCCCTCATCACCCACGCCCTGAGCAGCGGCCCGGCGGGCCCGTACCAACTGCGCGCGGCCATCGCCGCCGTGCACGACGAGGCACCCTCCGCCGAGGCCACCGACTGGCGGGAGATCCTCGGCCTCTACGACGTCCTGGTCCGCCTCGTCCCCGGCCCCGTCGAACTCCTCAACCGCGCGGTCGCCGTCGCCATGGTCCACGGGCCCGAAGCGGGTCTCGCCGAAGTGGACGCCCTGGAGGGCGAGTTGGGGCACCGCCGGGATGCGGTACGGGCTCATCTGCTGGAGCGCGCCGGATCGTACGACGAAGCCCGCGCCGCCTACGAGTCGGCGGCCGCGCAGACGCTGAGCCTGCCCGAGCAGCGCTATTTGCACGGGCGGGCGGCACGGCTCAGGGCTTAACGTGAGTCCATGTCCACGCCAATCGTGCACCTGACCGAACGCGCCCTCTGGGAAGCCGCCCGCGCCCGCGGCACGTACGAGATGTCGACCCGCGGCAAGACCCTCCAGGAGGAGGGCTTCATCCACTGCTCGACACGCGCCCAGCTCCCGAAGGTCGCGGCCTTCCTCTACGGCTCCTACGACGGCCCGGACGAACTGGTGCTCCTGGTCATCGACCCCGACCGGCTCGGCGTCCCGCTGAAGTACGAGGCCCCGGAGCCGGGCGCCGAGGAGTTCCCGCACATCTACGGGCCGCTGCCGGTGGCGGCAGTGGTCGACGTGGAGCCGTGGGGGTGACACGCCGGCCCCGATGGTGGCAGGGGTCGTGATCGCGTGGGCGGTCCTGGCGGTCGTCGGGGGCGGACTCACCTGGTGGCTTCAGGACTCGGAAGAGCCGCCGAAACCCGTGGGGCGGGGCGAGTTCAGCCCGCAGCCGTCGCTCCCGGAGGACCGGAAGGAGCGCTGCGGGCTCGCCACGCCCAGCCCGCCGGAGGAGGACGGTGCCGGGACGGAGGTCCTGTGCGTCGTCATGACGCCCTAGGCAGACCGCCCGTCTCCGGATCCCGGCCCGTCAGACAGTACGTCCCGCCCGCCGGGTCCCGCAGCACCGTCCAGTGCCTGCCGTGCGCGACCGTCTGCGCGCCCAGCTCCTCGTGCCGGACCCGGGTCGTCTCGATGTCCGCGCAGGCGAGGTCGAGATGGGCGGAGCCGGCGCGTTCCTCGCCGAGCCGCTGGAGCAGGATGCGGACCGGGAGGCCGGGCGGCGGCACGAGTACGTGGAACTCGGGCTGGGAGCCGGGGCGGGACTCCCAGCCGGGCAACAGGGCGCTCCAGAAGGTGACTTCGGCGTCGTAGCGCGAAGGCGCGAGGTCGAGGCAGACCTGGTCGAGGCGGCTGCCGTGGACGACGGGCGGGCGGACCGACTCCCCGTGCCAGGGCACCGCGCAGAACAAGTGCCCGGCGGGGGAACGGAGTACGGCCCACCCCTCGTGCTCGGCGGCCATGGTCGCGCCCAGCCGCAGAGCAGACCGCACGAACTCCGGCAGGCCGTCCACGTCCACGGAGAAGTCGAGGTGGGCACCGCCGCCGCCCTCGTCGACACCCTGGACCTTCACGCAGGCGTCGGCGCCGTCGGGTACCAGGGTCACGAACTCGCCCCGCGAGCCACGCGGCGCGGACAGTCGCGTGTCCGTGACCGCCGTCCAGAACTCATGGGCTCGGTCGAGGAGTTCGATGCGACGGTCGACGAAGGCGTACGTCCAGCGGATGCTCATGCCGGGGATCGTAGATCAGGGGGACTGCATGAACCGCAGCATGTTTCCGGCGGGGTCCCGGAACGCGCAGTCGCGCACCCCGTACGGCATGTCCGTCGGTTCCTGGATCACGTCGGCGCCGGATTCCTGCACGCGGGCGAAGAGGGCGTCGCAGTCCTCGGTGGTGAAGTTGACCCCGCGCAGCACGCCCTTGGCCAGCAGCAGCTCCATCGCGTCCCGGTCGGCGGGGGAGAGGTCGGGGTTGGCCGCGGGCGGCTCCAGGACGATCGACACGTCCGGTTGCAGCGGCGACCCGACGGTCGTCCACCGCATCCCCTCGTACTTGACGTCGTTGCGGATCTCCAGGCCCAGGACGTCGCAGTAGAAGGCGATCGCCTTGTCGTGGTCGTCGACGGCGATGAAACAGGTGTGGAGTTTCAGGTCCATGGGACCAACCTAAGGTCAGAACGGCGTCACGTCCGTCTGGGGCGCGTGTACGCCCGCACCACACAGGGCGGGATCTCCGCGATCTCCTCGTGCGAGCGGGCTCGGTAGGAACTCGGCGTCTCGCCCACCAGTTCGGTGAAGCGGGAGCTGAAGGAGCCGAGGGACGTACAGCCGACCGCCATGCAGACATCGGTGACGGAGAGGTCGCCCCGGCGCAGCAGCATCTTCGCTCGCTCGACGCGACGGGTCATGAGATAGCCGTACGGCGTCTCGCCGTACGCCTCCTTGAAGCTGCGCTGGAAGTGGCCCGGGGACATCAGGGCGGTGCGCGCGAGGGCGGTCACGTCGAGGGGCTCGGTGTACTCGCGGTCCATGCGGTCGCGTGCCTTGCGCAGTCTGACGAGATCCTCACGGTTCACGTCGCCAGCATCGCACGGAGGCACAGGTTCCCGGTACAGCGTTCCTGGTAGAGCCTTTGCCTTCAGTTCGCCCCGCATTGGTCTGGGCTTGTGTGCATTCAGGAATGGACCACATCACGTTCCTCGTGGCGGTCGTCATCGTCACGGCCCTCGCGTTCGACTTCACGAACGGCTTCCACGACACGGCGAATGCGATGGCCACCTCCATCGCCACCGGCGCGCTGAAACCGCGAACAGCCGTACTGATCAGCGGAGTTCTCAACGTCGTCGGCGCCTTCCTGTCCACCACCGAGGTAGCCAAGACCATCTCCGGCGGGATCGTGGACGACACCCTGGTCACCCCGGGCATGATCTTCGCGGGTCTGGTGGGGGCGATTCTGTGGAATTTGCTCACGTGGCTGGTGGGGCTGCCGTCGAGCTCCTCCCACGCGCTGTTCGGCGGGCTGATCGGGGCCGTGTGGGTCGGCGCGGGAGTCTCCGGTGTGCACTTCGACAAGGTCGTCGAGAAGGTGCTGATCCCGGCCGTGGCCTCACCGCTCGTGGCCGGTGTCGCCGCCCTGATCGCGACCTACCTCGCCTACCGGCTCACCGCCCGCGCCCGCAAGGAGTCGGTGACCAAGGGCTTCAGGCTCGGGCAGATCGCCTCGGCCTCACTGGTCTCGCTCGCGCACGGCACGAACGACGCGCAGAAGACCATGGGCGTCATCACGCTGACCGGGAGTGGTGGCGTACGGGATCCATCTGATCGTGCCGCAGTTCCACTGAGCAGACGGAGAAGGGGGCGAGGATCGCTCCCCGCCCCCTCTCGTCACTTCGGGCCCGTCACTTGAGGTAGATCAGCCCGTCCGTCGTCACCGTCGGGCGGCCGCTGGTGGCGACGACCACGATCTTGACGGTGTGTTTGGCACTGCTCGACCAGGTCTTCGTCCAGACGGCGTCGCGGTACTTGGTCGTCGTCGACTTGAGGTCGACGGTGGCGGCCTTCGTGCCGTCCACGTAGACGTACGCCTGGCCCGAGGTCGAGGCCCGCGAGACCGCCCAGGCCGCCGAGCGGCCGGTGAACGTCCAGCTCAGGGAGGCGTTCTTGGTCTTGCTGGTGTACGACTTGCCGCCCAGGTAGCTGGTCGACGACTTGGCCGTCCAGGTACCCGACTTCGTCGCCGAGGTCTCCTGGAGGATCACCGGGGTGCCGCTGACCGAGGCCGTCGCGGTGTTGCCGGCCTGGTCGTACGCCTTCATCGACCAGGCCGTCGCCGTACCGGACTTGGCGGTGTGGGAGGCGCTGATCGTCGTCGGACCGTAGGTCTTGGCGACCGGGGCGGTCAGCCTGACCTCCTTCAGCGCGGCCGTGTCGGTGGCCTTCCACTTCAGCGTGAGCGGGACGGCCGTGGTGCTCACCGTGCCGGTGCGCAGGGCGAGGTTCGGCTTGGTGGAGAAGGTGGGCGCGGTGGTCTCCGCGACGACCGTGGCCGTCGGGGTGGACGCCGTGGCGCCGGACTGGTGGACGGCCCGTACGGCGACCTTGTGGCTGCCGGCCGTGAGGGTCGCCTTGCCGCTGGTGGCGGTGCCCGCGGTGGTCGCGGCGACCCTGCCGTCGACGAGGATCTCGTACTTCGCCATCAGCGCGGACGGGGTGGTGGCCGACCAGTTCAGGGTGACGGAGGCCTTGGCGTACGTCGTCGAGCCGACGGCACCCGCGCCCGTGACCGACTTGAGGGCGAGGTCGGAGACCGGTCCCGCCGCCCAGCCGCGGATCGTGGAGAGCTTGGCGTAGAAGGCGTCCCCCGGGCACTCGGTGTTGTAGCCGTCGCGGTGACCGATGATCGTCGGGAACGTCAGCTGCGTGCCCAGGGTCCACGACTTGCCGAAGTAGTTGTTGCCGTCCGCACCCGCCGTCAGCGTGGTGGTGCCGCCCGGGTCGACCCCGTACTGGCCGAGCTTCCAGGCGGCGATCCGGGCCACGGAGGTCATCGCGGCCGTGCTCGGGGCCGCGTCCGTGTAGGTGCCGAGCACCGAGATACCGGTGGTCTGGCTGTTGAAGCCGTAGGTGTGCGCGCCCAGCACCGGGAGGTCGACACCGCCCTTGCGGCCCTCGTAGACCGTGCCGCACTTGTCCACGAGGAAGTTGTAGCCGATGTCCTTCCAGCCCAGCGTCTTCACGTGGTACGCGTAGATGCCGCGGACGACGGCCGGGGCCTGCTCGCAGGTGTAGTCGTTGGAGTCGACGGTGTGGTGGACCGTGACCGCCTTGATCTTCCCGCCCGGCAGATAGGCCGGCTCCTCCGGGCTGATCGACTCGTCGGCGCCCCAGCCGGCCCGCGAGGTGATCGGCGGCTCCGGCACGGTGGACGGCGGGGCGGAGGGAGCCGTCGAGGACGGGGAGGCCGTCGGCGACGTGGAGGCGCTCGGCGTACCGGTCGTCGGCTCGGTGGTCGTGGGCGTATCGGTCGGGCTCGTGGACGCGCTGGGCGTGCCCGTGCCGTCCGTCTCGCCGGTCGACGGCTCGGAGGAGACCTCCGTCGAGCTCTCGGTGGGGGAGGCGCTCGGCGACTCGGTGACGGCGTCCATCGCGAAGGCGGCCGGCTCCAGGCCGGACACCGTGCCGGAGCCCGGGTCGACCATGTCGAGGCGCAGCCCCTTGGGCAGCTTGGCCGAGGACGTGCCGTCCACCCGCACTTCCACGCCGTCGGACGCCCCGACCCAGGCCGGCTCGGTGCCGGCACGCGTGGCACCCTGCTCTCCCTCGCCGCCGTCGCCCTCCAGCGTCAGCCACTTGGACCAGGTGCCGGTCTCGGCGTCCCGGGTGCGGGCCTCGATCGTGGCGCTCACGCGCGCGGACGTGTCGGACCAGGTGAGGCCGAGCATGCTGAAGGACGCGGTGTCGCGCTTGCCGAGCTGTGCCGAGGTGCCGTCGGCGGCGACGGACAGCTGCGCCGTGCGGGTGCTGCTCTTGACGGGCCGTGACTTGCCGTCGTCCGCCGCGCTGTCCGCCGGACCGCCGGTCATGCCCTGGACGACCAGTGCCCCGGTCACCGTCGCGGCCGTCAACGCGGCCGCCCCCCACCAACGACGTCTCATGTCGACGCGCACACCTTCCGCAACAGTGTCCCCAGCGGCATCACAGATGTGTTGCCAAAGGGAAAGGTATGTGGAGGACAGGCGCCCGACAGTGGAAGACAGTCGCCCGATAGAACGTCAATTCCTCATGAGGCGGGCAATTATGAGCGAGGCGCTCGGGTGATCTCTGTCACCCCTCGTCGTCGTCCAGCGCGAAACGCAGATACCGCTCCGCCGAACGCCGCACCGCGGCCGCCCCGTCGGCGGTGACCACCCGTCCCCAGAACGCCCCGTAGATGCGCTCGAAGCCGAACGGTTCGACCAGCCTCAGTGCGCGCCGGACGGTCCGCGGCCGTTCCGGGATGAAGTTGGGGACGCTGTACATGAAGCTGACCCACCGCCGGTCCATCACCACCATGAAGATGTCGCCGCTGAACAGCGCACCGCGCCCCTCGGGATCGTCCGCCCAGTGCAGCACGGTGCCGCCGGCGAAGTGCGTGCCCGCGTTGATCAGCGTCATGCCGGGGGCGATCGGGCGGGTGTCGCCCGACCAGTACTCGATCAGCGGATCGGGGCGGCCGACCCAGTCGCGGTCGGCGGCGTGGACGTACACGGGGGCGTCGAAGGCCCGGCCCCACTCCGTCATCGCGCCGTGGAAGTGCGGATGGCTGACGGCGATCGCGCTGATGCCGCCCAGCTTCTCGACCTCGGCGGCGAGTTCGTCGTCGAGGTAGCCCACGCAGTCCCACAGCACGTTCCCGGCCGGTGAGCGCAGCAGCAGCGCCCGCTGCCCGATGGCCACGGACGGCTCCGCGGCGACGCCGACGACACCGGGCCCCTCCTCGCGCAGCTGCCCGCGGCGGCCGCAGTCGCGCAACTCGGCCAGGCTGGTCCAGCGCTGGCCCTCCCAGCCGACGTACTGCCGCTCGTCCAGGCAGATCGGGCAGTCGGCGCGGGGTGCGGCGTACTGCACTCCGCAGGTGCGGCAGATCGGGAGTTCGGTACCGGACACGGGCTTGAGGGAGGACACCACGGCTCCTTCGCTCTGGCTGCTTCAGACGCACGCCGGACGAATGCCGAAGGGGTCCGGCCAGAACTTCGGCCGAACCCCTTCAGATCCCCGCTGACCCGCGATGGTGCACCGATCGCCGGTCACGGACGGCTGACTGTGCGTCAGGCCTTCTTGGTCTCCCAGAAGATCTTGTCGATCTGGGCGATGTAGTCCAGCGCCTTCTGCCCGGTGGCCGGGTCGGTGGACGCCTTGGCGGCCGAGAGGGCCTTCAGGGCGTCGTTGACCAGCTGGTGCAGCTCCGGGTACTTCTCGAAGTGCGGGGGCTTGAAGTAGTCGCTCCAGAGCACCGAGACGTGGTGCTTGGCGAGCTCGGCGCGCTGCTCCTTGATGACGGTGGCGCGAGCCTGGAAGTGAGGGTCGTCGTTGGCGGCCATCTTGTCCTGCACGGCCTTCACCGACTCCGCCTCGATGCGGGCCTGGGCCGGGTCGTACACACCGCAGGGCAGGTCGCAGTGTGCGCTGACCTTGACCTTGGGGGCAAACAGGCGGGAAAGCATGGAGCATTCCTTCCTCGTGATCGTCTTCTCAGGTGCGACATTACTCCCTGGGAGAGGCGATTTCGCGAGTGCCCCCATGGGCTTAGGACAAAAGTCCGGGGTCAGTATCAGACTGGTGGATGAACGGACAGGGGAGGTGCCGGGGATGCCGGAGCTGTCACAGGAGACCGAACACAGGGGTGCGCTCCTGCCTTTCGGGCCGGCCGAGGTGACCGGGCCGTCGATGGTGCCCACGCTGCACCACGCGGACCGGCTCGTGGTGCAGTACGGGGCCCGGATCCGGCCGGGTGACGTGGTCGTCCTGCGGCATCCGTTCCAGCAGGACCTGCTGGTCGTCAAGCGGGCCGTGGAGCGCCGCGAGGGCGGCTGGTGGGTGCTCGGGGACAACGCGTACGCCGGCGGCGACAGCACGGATTACGGGGTCGTGCCCGTCGAACTGGTCCTGGGCAAGGTGCGACTGAGGTACCGGCCGCGCAAGCCGGATCAGCGTTCGCCGTTCGCCGTCGCGCGCTGGGTGCTGTCCTGCGCCAGGCCCGTCTTCGCCGACCGGTCGGCCTCCAGGCGTTTGCGGGCGCGGTAGGCGGCCACGTTGGCGCGGGTGGCGCAGCGGTCGGAGCAGTAGCGCCGGGAGCGGTTCGTGGACGTGTCCAGATAGGCGTTGCGGCAGGGCGCCGCCTCGCACAGGCCGAGGCGGTCCACGCCGTACTCCGTGAGGTGGAAGGCGAGCCCCATCGCGGCGATGGCCGCGTAGCCGGCGGTCGCGTTGGACGGGTGGTCCGCCAGGTGCATGTGCCACAACGGGCGGCCGTCGTCGTCGCGGTGGTCGTGCCCGGAGATCTGAGGGCTCACCGGGAACTCCAGGAGGAGCGAGTTCAGCAGGTTCACCGCGAGGCTCTCGTCGCCGTCGTCCGCGGCCTCGAAGACCGTCCTCAGACGTCCGCGGACCGAGCGGAAGCGGCTGACGTCGGCCTCGGCGGCGCGCCGGGCCGCGTCCTGGCTGGCGCCGAACAGGTCGCGAACGGCCTCGACCGAGGTGAGCGAGTCCTTGCCCCGGGCCGGGTCCTCGGTGTTGACGAGGCGCACGGCATAGTCCGAGTAATAGGCCAGTTCCACTTGTAGTCCTTACGGAGGCGTTCTATCGTCGTCGTGCGGTCGGTCGGTAACAGCTGATCGTGCTTCCAGGGTATTACGCATACGTTCGAAGAGGGGGCTCCCATGACGACGACCACCGGAACCGACTGGCAGGCCTGGCAGAAGAGCTGGGACCGGCAGCAGGAGTGGTACATGCCCGACCGGGAGGAGCGCTTCCGGATCATGCTCGACATGGTCGAGGCCCTCGCCGGTCCCCGCCCCCGGGTACTGGATCTCGCGTGCGGCACGGGAAGTATCACGGCCCGGCTGCTCGCCCGGTTCCCGGAGGCCGTCAGCACCGGTGTCGACCTCGACCCGGCGCTCCTCGCCATCGCCGAGGGCACCTTCGCGGCCGACGAGCGGGTCACCCTGGTGACGGCCGACCTCAAGGACCCGGACTGGCCGGCGAAGCTGCCCCACGAGTCGTACGACGCCGTCCTGACCGCCACGGCCCTGCACTGGCTGCACAGCGAACCCCTCGCGGCCCTCTACGGTCAGGTCGCGGGCCTGGTCCGCGACGGCGGTCTCTTCATGAACGCGGACCACATGATCGACGACACCACGCCCCGGATCAACGCGGCCGAACGCGCCCAGCGTCACACCCGTATGGATCAGGCCAAGCGCGACGGTGCCCTCGACTGGTCCGAATGGTGGCAGGTAGCCGCCAACGACCCCGTCCTCGCGGAGCCCACCGCCCGCCGTTTCGAGATCTACGGCGACCACGCCGACGGCGACATGCCCTCCGCCGCGTGGCACGCGCGCGTGCTGCGTGAGAAGGGCTTCGGGGAGGCTCGCCCGGTGTGGTGCTCGCCCTCGGACACCTTGCTGCTCGCGGTGAAGTAGCGCATGCGAGAGGGGCGGTACGGGAATCCCGTACCGCCCCTCTCGCGTCGTACCGCCGCTACAGCACCTTCGACAGGAACGCCTGCGTCCGCTCGTGCTGCGGGTTCGTCAGGACGTCGCGCGGGTTGCCGGACTCGACCACCACGCCGCCGTCCATGAAGACCAGGCTGTCGCCGACCTCGCGGGCGAAGCCCATCTCGTGGGTGACGACGACCATCGTCATGCCGGACTCGGCCAGGTCGCGCATGACGTCGAGGACGTCACCGACCAGCTCCGGGTCGAGGGCCGAGGTCGGCTCGTCGAAGAGCATCAGCTTCGGGTCCATGGCGAGGGCCCGGGCGATGGCGACGCGCTGCTGCTGGCCGCCGGAGAGCTGCGAGGGGTAGCTCTTCGCCTTGTCGGCGAGGCCCACGCGCTCGAGGAGCTCGCCCGCCCGCTCCCTGGCCTGGGCCTTGCTCGTGCCCTTGACCTGGATCGGCGCCTCCATGACGTTCTCGAGAGCCGTCATGTGCGGGAACAGGTTGAACCGCTGGAACACCATGCCGATGTCCCGGCGCTGCAGCGCGACCTCGCTGTCCTTGAGCTCGTACAGCTTGTCGCCCTTCTGGCGGTAGCCGACCAGCTCGCCGTCGACGTACAGCCGGCCGGCGTTGATCTTCTCCAGGTGGTTGATGCACCGCAGGAACGTCGACTTACCGGAGCCGGAGGGGCCGATGAGGCAGAACACCTCGCCCTGCTTGACCTCCAGGTTGATGCCCTTGAGGACCTCCACCAGACCGAAGGACTTGTGGACGCCCTCCGACTTCACCATCGCGGTCATGCCGCACCCCTTTCGCGGCCGAGCGAGAGCATGTTTGCCTTGATCTTCTGCCACGGCGTCGGCGGCAGCTGACGGCTCGTACCGCGGGCGTAGCGCCGCTCCAGGTAGTACTGGAAGACACTGAACACGCTGGTCATGACCAGGTACCAGATGGAGGCCACGAAGAGCAGCTCCATCACGGCGTACGACGTGGAGCCGATCGTCGACGTGGCGCGCAGCAACTCGTTGTACGTCACCGCGTACACCAGCGACGAGGTCTTCAGCATGTTGATGAACTCGTTGCCGGTCGGCGGCACGATCACCCGCATCGCCTGCGGGATGACGATCCGGCGCAGCGTCTTGCCGTGGCTCATGCCGAGCGCGTGCGCGGCCTCGGTCTGGCCCTCGTCGACGGCCATGAGGCCGGCGCGGCAGATCTCCGCCATGTACGCGGCCTCGTTGAGGCCGAGGCCGAGCAGGGCGCACATGAACGGCGTCATGACGTCCGTCATCTCGTCCTTGTAGATCGGACCGAGATTCAGCATCGGGAAGATCAGTGCCAGGTTGAACCACAGCAGGAGCTGGACGTAGACCGGTGTCCCCCGGAAGAACCAGATGTAGGCCCAGGCCACCCAGCTGGTCACCGGGTTCTTGGAGAGCCGCATGACGGCCAGCACGATGCCGAGGACCACACCCAGGATCATCGCCAGGACGCTGATCAGCAGGGTGCGGCCGGCGCCCGCGAGGACCGTGGAGTCGAAGACGGTGTCGCCGACCGCGCTCCACTGGATCTTCTCGGCCGTGGCGAAGGCGTTGACCAGCAGGCCCAACAGGGCCAGGACCACGACGGCGCTGACGTAGCGGCCGTAGTGGCGCACCGGGATGGCCTTAATGGCCTCCGGCGGAACGGAGGCCTCCTTGTCGAACTTGTCAGTCACAGTGACTGCCCTTCAGTGCTGCTGGGTCGGTCACTTGCCGCCGTTGATGGCGGCCTTGTCGATGGCGCCGCTCTCGGCGCCCCACTTCTCCAGGATCGTCTTGTAGGTGCCGTCCTCGATGATCGCGTTGACGGCCTCCTCCAGGGCGGCGGAGAGCTCCTTGTTGTCCTTGTTGACGGCGATGCCGAACGGACCGGCGTCGACCTGCTCGCCGACGACCTCGAAGGCGTTGCCGCCGTCGGCCTTGCGGGCCATGTCGATGGCGACCGGGTAGTCGTTGACGCCGGCGACCGCGCCGCCCGACTTCACGCGGGTCTGGGCCTCGGTGTCGTTCTCGAACGACTCGATCGTGATCTTCTTCTTGCCGTCGTCCGTGCAGGACTTCGACTGCGCCTGCAGGGCCTGCTCGTACGTCGTACCGCGCTGCACGGCGGCCGTCTGGCCGCAGAGGTCCGCGATCGAGTTGATCTTCTTCGGGTTGCCCTTCTGGACGTAGACGGCGGTGCCGGCCGTGAAGTAGTCGACGAAGTCGACGCCCGGGCCGAGCTTCTTGCCCTTGTCGTCCAGACCCTCCTGGCGCGCCTTGGTGTCCGTGATGGAGGACATGGCGACGTCGTAACGGCCCGAGTTCAGGGAAGTGATCAGGCCGTCGAAGGAGCCGGAGGTGAACTTGAACTCCACGCCCAGCTGCTTGCCCAGCGCCGCGGCGATGTCGGGGTCGACACCGACGATCTTGCCGCCCTCCTGGTACTCCATGGGGGCGTACTCGGCGTTGGTGCCGACCTTGATGACACCCGCCTTCTGGATGTCCGCGGGCAGCTTGTCGAAGAGCGGGGCCTTGCTCGACGACGACGTCTCGTTGGAGCTGTCGCCGCCGCTGTCCGTCTGGTCACCGCAACCGGTGAGAATCAGGGCGCCTGCGACCGCGATCGCACCTACCGCGGCAATCCTGGAGCGCGCGATGGTCGTACGACGGGTGGAGCTTGCGGTCATTTTGGGTTCCTCCGGCGGATGGGTGGAGTTGCCGATGGGGCGGGCATCTGCCGACGGGGTCGACGGACGCCTTGGTTTCTCAGGTCGACGAGAGCACACGCCTTCGAGTGTCGCGACCTCGTGTGATTACGGCATCTTGCCATTCGGACTGGACCATTCAGGGGGCCAGCCATGTCAAAATCGGATAACGGGTGACCCCCGAACCGCATCAGGTCGGACATCACGGCCGCACCTTCTGCGGGAATCCGTCCTTCCGGCCGGAGGATCTTCTGCGCATCTCAGGATGCGAGCGTGGCCTTGACGTCCGGGCCCGCTGTTCAAGTCCTTGTCAAGAGGCAATCGAGGACGAGTCCTCATATTTGACCATGATTCATGTCACCGGTCCGTGGCCCACAAGGTCCGCCATGTGACCTTGCACTTATGGACTCGTCGCGGGTGCCGTCCGTCCGGTAAGAAGGTTCTTTACACCCCTCATCCGGGGCTCAGGGCGCGTGTGCGGCGCGCCCGTCGCGCACGGCCCATACGCATCACCGACAGGGTCGTACGCGGTGCCCGCCCACTTCTCAACCAGGAGTGGCCACCCTCAAACCATGAATATCTAAGGGGTAGAACAAGTGGCAGCGGAGATCGTCAATCCTCGCAGCGACAGCGGTACGGGCCAGGACGGGGCGGAGCCCCTCGATTCCTTCGATCCCGCGTTCGCGCTGCATCGCGGCGGCAAGATGGCTGTGCAGGCCACCGTGCCGATCCGCGACAAGGACGACCTGTCCCTCGCGTACACGCCCGGCGTGGCGAAGGTGTGCAGCGCCATCGCCGAGCAGCCCGACCTCGTCCACGACTACACGTGGAAGTCCTCCGTCGTCGCCGTCGTCACGGACGGCACGGCCGTGCTCGGACTCGGTGACATCGGGCCCGAGGCCTCCCTTCCGGTCATGGAAGGCAAGGCCATCCTCTTCAAGCAGTTCGGTGGCGTCGACGCGGTGCCGATCGCGCTGGCCTGCACGGACGTCGACGAGATCGTCGAGACCGTGGTCCGGCTCGCGCCGTCCTTCGGCGGCGTGAACCTGGAGGACATCTCGGCGCCCCGGTGCTTCGAGATCGAGAAGCGCCTCCAGGAAGCCCTCGACATCCCGATCTTCCACGACGATCAGCACGGCACGGCCGTCGTGACCCTCGCCGCCCTGCGGAACGCCGCGCGGCTGACCGGGCGCGGGGTCGGTGAGCTCCGTGCGGTCATCTCGGGCGCCGGTGCGGCCGGTGTCGCCATCGCGAAGATCCTCGTCGACGCCGGGATCGGGGACGTCGCCGTCGCCGACCGCAAGGGCGTGGTGTCGGCCGACCGGGACGATCTGACCCCGGTCAAGCGGGAGCTCGCCGGTTTCACCAACAAGGCCGGCATCGCCGGGTCCCTGGAGGCCGCTCTGGAGGGTGCCGACGTCTTCATCGGCGTCTCCGGCGGCACGGTGGCAGAGGAGGCGGTGGCGTCGATGGCAGAGGGCGCGTTCGTCTTCGCCATGGCCAACCCGAACCCCGAGGTGCACCCGGACGTCGCGCACAAGTACGCGGCGGTCGTGGCCACGGGCCGCTCCGACTTCCCGAACCAGATCAACAACGTCCTCGCGTTCCCGGGCATCTTCGCCGGTGCGCTCCAGGTGCGGGCCTCCCGTATCACCGAGGGCATGAAGATCGCGGCGGCGGAGGCGTTGGCGGCGGTCGTCGGTGACGACCTCGCGGCGGACTACGTGATCCCGTCGCCGTTCGACGAGCGGGTGGCTCCGGCCGTCACCGCGGCTGTCGCGGCCGCGGCCCGTGCGGAAGGCGTTGCCCGCCGCTGAGGCTGGTAGCTGTGGGTGGCCCCGTCCGGTTCGCCGGGCGGGGTCGCTTTTTTACCCGGGCAGAGGGCCGGGCGGGTGGTTCTCCGCCCCCGCCACCCCTACCCGTCCCATCCTCCAGGGGCGGCCGCCCCTTCGACCCCGCTCCTCAAACGCCGGCTGAGTCTGTCGCGCAAGAGGGTGTGTGTCACATGGCTTCACGGTTCCCCGCGTCGCCGGTGGACCCTATCGTCAAGGTCATGTTCGCCGCCTATGCCGCCCGCATCGACCGTGACCAGCCGCTCTCCGGACTCGAGTTGGGGGAGCGTCCGGCCCCCGAGGCCCGAGCCGGCTGGAGCGTGATCGACGTCAGGGCCGCCTCCCTCAACCACCACGACCTCTGGTCCCTCAAGGGCGTCGGCCTGTCCGAGGACAAGTTGCCGATGATCCTCGGCTGTGACGCCGCCGGTGTCGACGAGGACGGCAACGAGGTCGTCCTGCACTCCGTGATCGGCCAGACCGGACACGGCGTCGGCCCCAGGGAGCCCCGCTCCATCCTCACTGAGCACTACCAGGGCACCTTCGCCGAGCAGGTCGCCGTACCGACCTGGAACGTCCTGCCCAAGCCCAAGGAGCTCTCCTTCGCCGAGGCCGCCTGTCTGCCCACGGCGTGGCTGACGGCGTACCGGATGCTCTTCACCAACGCGGGCGTACGCCCCGGGGACTCCGTCCTCGTCCAGGGGGCCGGCGGTGGTGTCGCCACGGCCGCGATCGTGCTCGGCAAGGCCGCCGGTCTGCGGGTCTTCGCCACCAGCCGGGACGAGGCCAAGCGCAAGCGGGCGATCGAGCTGGGCGCCGTGGAGGCGCTGGAGTCGGGGGCGCGGCTGCCGCAGCGGGTGGACGCCGTCATCGAGACCGTCGGCGCTGCCACCTGGTCCCACTCGGTGAAGTCCCTGCGGCCGGGCGGCACGCTGGTCATCTCCGGTGCGACGAGCGGCGACCGGCCCTCGCACGCCGAACTCACCCGGATCTTCTTCCTGGAGCTCAAGGTCGTGGGCTCGACCATGGGCACCAAGGACGAGCTGGAGGATCTGCTGTCCTTCTGCGCGGCAACCGGGGTGCGTCCGGTGATCGACGAGGTGCTTCCGCTGGACCGGGCCCGGGAGGGCTTCGAACGGCTGGCGTCGGGCGAGCAGTTCGGGAAGATCGTGCTCACGCATTCCTGATGTGACGTGATGTGGCCTGAGGCGGGTCCGGGGTGCCGGGCCCGCCTTTCCCGCGCCCGGAGTGTCAACTTTGGTTGACATGCGGCTTGCGTCAACGTAAGTTGACGGCATGACCGAAGCAACGGATCTCGCCGAGCGTGCGGGCGACCGCGATCCACGGGTCGGCCTGCGGGCCGTCGCCGCCCTGCGTCGGCTCCTCGAACAGCTGGAGTCGGTGCAGGTGCGCAGCGCGCGCAACCAGGGCTGGTCGTGGCAGGAGATCGCCGCCGAACTCGGTGTGAGCAGGCAGGCCGTGCACAAGAAGTACGGGAGGCATTGATGTTCGAGCGGTTCACGAAGGACGCCCGCGCCGTGGTCCAGACGGCGGTCGGGCATGCCGAACGGACGGGCACGTACACCGTCGACACCGAGCACATCCTGCTCGCGCTGCTCGACCGGGAGGCGAGCCGCGCGTCCTTCGCGCTGGCCTCGCTCGGGCTCGCGGAGGAACGGAAGGAGTCGGTACGGCAGGCTCTGGGCGACACCCGCCGACGTGCAGGCCTCTCCCAGGCCGAGACCGACGCCCTCGCCGGACTCGGCATCGACGTCGCGGAGATCGTCGCCCGCGTCGAGGAGGTGCACGGCGTCGGGGCGATGTCCGGCGACCGCAAGGACAAGGGCTGGTGGGCGGGCCGCCGGTCCTTCAGCCGCGGCGCCAAGGACGTCCTGGAAGGCGCCCTGCGCACCGCCGTCGCCCGCCGTGACCGGCATGTCGGCGACGAACACATCCTCCTGTCCCTCACGGTCCGCCCCGGCGTACCGGGCGAGGTGCTCGCCGACCACGGGGTGACCCACGAGTCGCTGGTCCGCGTCCTCTACGGCGACGGGGAGGCGAAGGCGGGCTGAGGGGGGCGGTGTGGGCCCGGGGTGGTTGGTCGGCGCCGGGCCCTGACGTGGGGCTGAGGAGACTCAGGCCTTCGGTGTCCGCAGCAGCGCCCCGATGTGCGCCGCCGCCGTCGACAGGTGCCGACGGGTGTCGCGGAGCTGGTCCGAGGTGACGCCGTGGTCCCGGGCCGCGTCGCGGATGTCGTCCCGGAAGCGGTCGAGGAGGCGGTCCAGGTCACGGGCCGAGTCCCCGGTGCCGTCCTCATGGGCCCAGGACGGTTCGTAGTCGGCGGGGAAGTCCTCGGGGGTCTGCGAGTACTCGGGCGCGCCCGGCGCCGACTTCGCCGCGCTCTTCTCCGCGTGCCCGTGCCCGAACCCGAAGTCCTTGCCGAACTCCCTGCCGTAGTCCCGCCCGAACTCGCCGAACTCCTTGGCCAGTTCGGTCAGCCCCTCGCGCACCCCCGTCGGCCAGTCGCCCCGCGCGAAGTGGTCCTGCACCTGCTCCTGGACCCGCCGTGCGATGCGCTGCACCTCCTCCTGAGCCTGGACCCGAGCGTGCTCCTGCGCCTCCTTGGCCTGACGCCGGGCCCGCTGGGCCTCCTCGCGGGCCCGCCGGCTCTCGTCCTTGGCGCGCCGGGCCTGCTCCTTCCACTCCTGCTTGACGCGGCGCATCTCCTCCTTGGCCGCGCGCCACGACTCGTTGTCGGTGTGCTCCCCGAACTCCCCCGGGGAGCCGTCTTGTTCGGCGCCGCCGCGGGCCTGCGAGGCGGCCGCCCGCATCTCGCGCCGCAGGTCGCCCGCCGCACCGCGCACATCGGCCCGGATCTCGGCGGCGAGCTCGGCGACCGACTCCCGGATCTCCAGCTCCAGATCGGCCAGCTCACCGCTGCGGTCGGCCAGTTCGGCGCGGCCCGCGTCCGTGATGGAGTACACCTTGCGGCCGCCCTCGGTGGTGTGGGTGACCAGGCCCTCGGCCTCCAGCTTGGCGAGGCGGGGGTAGACGGTGCCGGCCGAGGGTGCGTACAGCCCCTGGAACCGCTCCTCCAGCAACCGGATCACCTCGTAGCCGTGGCGGGGGGCCTCGTCGAGCAGCTTCAGCAGGTAGAGGCGGAGGCGGCCGTGGGCGAAGACGGGAGGCATGTCAGAGCACCTTCTTGTCGGTCGTGCCGTCGGCCGGGGTGTCGTCGGCGTCGGCCGCGTCCGCGGCGTCGGCGCCCTCACCCGGGCCGGAAACGGAATTGTCCCCCGAGTCGCTCTGCGGATCGGCCACCGGGCCGGTGCCCGCTTCCTCGGGCACCGGGCCCAGGTCCGCCGGGTCCACGTCCCACGGCACGTCCTCGGCCGGCGGTCGACGCAGCAGGGCGATCGAGCCCGAGACGGTGGTCGCCTTGAGGCTGCCGTTGCCCGCGCCCAGCCGGCCGGTGATCCGCTTGGCGCCCCACTGGCCGCCGACCCGCAGGTCCTCGAAGGCGTTGGAGACCTTTCCGCTCGCGGTGTTCGCCTCCACCTCCGCGTCCGCCGGGTGGGGGAGCCGGATGGCGATCTCGCCGGAGACGCTCGTCAGGTTGATGTCGGTCGGGCGGCTCGTCGGATCGAGGTCGACGATCATCGAACCGCTCACCGAGTCCGCCTTGACCGAGGAGCCCGCCTCGACCACGGTCAGGTCCCCGGAGACGGAGTTGAAGCGGAGGTCTCCGCGGAGGGCCTGGGCCTCCAGGTTGCCCGAGACGGTGTCGGCGCGGACCGGACCGGTGAGTCCCACGAGCGTGGTGTCACCGGTGACCCCCTTGACCTCCGCGCGTCCGTCGATCCCCGAGACCACGGCCGCGGCGCCCACCACGCCCACCTCGACCCGGGTGTCGGCCGGCACGGCCAGCGAGACGACGGCACGGCGCCGCCAGCCCTTGCGGTCCAGCCACTTGAGGAAGCCCTTCCAGGGCAGATCGTCGTAGGCCACCGTGAGGGTGCCGCCCTCCTGGGTCACCGCCAGGGGCGGTCCCTCCAGCTCGGAGACCTCCAGACGGGCGGAACCTTCGTCCGTGCCCACGACGTTCACCGTTCCGTTGACGATGCGCACATGGAGCTGGCTCACCGGTTCGTCGAACGTGAGCTTCCTGGGCTCCGATACGGACCACTCGGACATGGTGCAGACCTCCCCGTGACACCGCACACGCCATATCGCGTCTTCCGCTATTCACGATATATCGCGGACACGGAAAGTCAAGACACCCGTTCTGGGGATGTTCGCGGCCCAAAAATGCCCAAACCATATGAATCCGCCTAGCGTGTGAGCATGTCGCCGACGGAAGCCCCTCGCCCCGGTGCCCCTCGTACCGGTCCCGCCCCGGGCGCGCTGCTGCTCTGCCGCGCGGACCCCGAGTCCGTCGCTTCAGCCGCCCAGCTGCTGCGCGAGCGCATGCTGCTCACCAGCGCGGGCGCGCAGTGGAGCGTCCTCGTCCCCGAGGGCAAGCCCTGGCAGCAGGGCGGCGAACCGGTCGACCGTGTACTCACCGGCTGGGCCACGGCACTGGCCGTCGGCGCCCCCTGGCCCGTCCTCGCCCTGTGGTGGGACGCCGACCGCAGCGGCTACACCCTCGCCTCCGGTTTCCGCCGGCCCGTCGGCTACGTCTGGCTCGCCAACGGCACCCCGGCCGGCGAGGACGAGGCCATGCGCACCTTCGCCACCCGCCTGGGCCTGGACCCGGTCCTGGACGTGCAGTCCCTGGACGCCCTCATGGAACCGGACCCGGCAGCCGACGCCCGCGCCCGCCTCCGCGGCCTGCTCGCCGTCCTCACCCGCGCGGGCCTGACCCTCCCCACCGGCCTCACCCCCGGCGAACCCGCCGACCGCCTCCGCGAGGTCGCCCGCGTCCGGCCGGACGCCCGCCCGGTCGAGTGGTCGGGCTGGCGGGACGCGGTCCGCGCGGAGCTCGACGTCGTCGAGAGCGGCCGCCTGGGCCCCTGGCTCCCCTGGGCGGGCACCCCCAGGGCCCGCGTTCTCGCCCTCGCCCAGGTGGCCGCGGGCGTTCCGCTCACGGTCTTCGGGCTGCGCCGCCGCAGCGGCGGCTGGATCACGGCGGGCGCCCTGCTGCTGGCGCACGGGGCGCTGGGGCTGGCGTACGACCTGGCCCGTCCCCGCGACTGACGTACGGCATACCCTGAGGGGAGTAGGTCCCAGGGCAGTGCCCGTCCGTATCAGGAGCGAGAGTTGTACTTCACCGACCGTGGCATCGAAGAACTGGAGAAGCGGCGCGGCCAGGAGGAGGTCACCTTCGAGTGGCTCGCCGAGCAGCTGCGGACGTTCGTCGATCTCAACCCGGACTTCGAGGTGCCGGTGGAGCGGCTGGCCACGTGGCTGGCGCGGCTGGACGACGACGAGGACGACGAGTAGTCAGTCCAGCCGGTCGGCGGCAGGCGGCAGATACCGCGGCCGCCCGTCCGGGTCGGTCACCGCGGTGAACCCGGCGCCCTCCAGCCGGGCGGCGTTCTTGGCCCGGTAGCGCCGGTTGGCGACGAGCAGGAGCGGGACGAGGGCCATCAGCGCGGCCCAGACGACACCGCCGACGATCAGGCCGAGCTTGATCCCGGGGCCGATGGCCAGCCCGGTGAAGCCGAGCGCGGTGATCCCGAACATCTGCTTCTCGGTGAAGCGGGTGGCCAGCTCGAAGCTGATCCGCGCGTTCAAGACCGCCACCGCGTCGTCATCCAGCGGCGGCAGGGCGCCTCCCTGGGCGGCGCCCGGGTATCTCACCCAGTTCTCCGCCGCCCGCGCGCGGGCGGCGGGGCCGTGGGCGGGCACGATCCGGATCACGTACTTCTTGTCGAGTTGACAAGTACTCGCGTACTCGTACCCGAACTGCTCGGCGTAGAAGGCGAGTCGAGCGAGCCCCTTGGTGGTCCCCAGGCCAGTGGTGGCCTGGACGGGCTCACCGCTGCCCATCCGGCGCAGCATCTTCCGTATGTGGCGCTTGCCCACGAACACACCCCCGTAGCGGGAAGGGCCCGGCCCCCGGACGGGGTCGGGCCCTTCTGCGATCAATTGACCAACTGTTGCGAGACCTACGCCTCGAACACCTCACGCACCAGCTGCTCCTGCTCGGCCTGGTGACGCTTGGCCGAACCCACCGCCGGCGACGAGCCGTGCGGACGCGAGATGCGCCGCAGGCGCTCGCCGTGCGGGACGTCCGCGCCGACCGCCAGGTCGAGGTGGTCGATCAGGTTGAGGGCGATGAAGGGCCATGCGCCCTGGTTCGCCGGCTCCTCCTGGGCCCACAGGTACTTCTCGGCGTTCGGGTACTTGGCGATCTCCGCCTGGACCTCGGCGCCGGGCAGCGGGTACAGGCGCTCGATACGGATGATCGCCGTGTCCGTGTTGCCCTGCTTGGTGCGCTCGGCATCCAGGTCGTAGTACAGCTTGCCCGTCACGAAGACGACCTTGCGCACCGCGGCCGGGTCCGGCACCGTCGAGTCGCCGATGACCGGGCGGAACTGACCCGATGTGAACTCCTCCGTCTTCGACGCGGCGGCCTTCAGGCGCAGCATCGACTTCGGGGTGAAGACCACCAGCGGCTTGTGGTGCGGGTTGTGCACCTGCCACCGCAGGAGGTGGAAGTAGTTCGACGGCAGGGTCGGCATCGCGACCGTCATGTTGTTCTGGGCGCAGAGCTGGAGGAACCGCTCGACACGGGCCGAGGAGTGGTCCGGGCCCTGGCCCTCGTAGCCGTGGGGGAGGAGCAGCGTCACACCGCTCGTCTGGCCCCACTTCTGCTCCGCCGCCGAGATGTACTCGTCGACCACCGTCTGAGCGCCGTTGACGAAGTCGCCGAACTGCGCCTCCCACATCACGAGCGCGTCGGGGCGGGCCAGCGAGTAGCCGTACTCGAAGCCCATGACCGCGTACTCGGACAGCAGGGAGTTGTAGACGTTGTAGCGCGCCTGGTCCTCGGCGAGGTACTGGAGCGGGGTGTGCTCCTCGCCCGTCTCACGGTTGATGAGGACCGCGTGGCGCTGGCCGAAGGTGCCGCGCTGGGAGTCCTGGCCGGAGAGACGGACCGGGGTGCCCTCCAGCAGGAGGGAGCCGACGGCCAGCGTCTCGCCCATGCCCCAGTCGATCGTGCCGTCCTCGACCATCGTCGCCCGGCGCTGCAGCTGAGGCAGCAGACGCGGGTGGACGTGGAAGGTGTCGGGGATGTTGACCTGGGACTCGGCGATCCGCTTCACGGTCTCCGAGGTGATCGCGGTGTTCACGGCGACCGGGAAGTCCGCCTGCGGGTCCGAGATCGGTCCCGCGGCCGGCTGGGCCGTGATGGCCTCGCGGACCTCGGTGAAGACCTTCTCCAGCTGGCCCTGGTAGTCCTGGAGCGCCTGCTCGGCCTCTTCCAGGGTGATGTCGCCGCGACCGATGAGGGACTCGGTGTAGAGCTTGCGCACCGAGCGCTTCTTGTCGATCAGGTCGTACATCAGGGGCTGGGTGAAGGCCGGGTTGTCCGACTCGTTGTGACCGCGGCGGCGGTAGCAGATGAGGTCGATCACGACGTCCTTGTTGAACGCCTGACGGAACTCGAAGGCCAGCCGGGCCACGCGGACGACGGCCTCGGGGTCGTCGCCGTTCACGTGGAAGATCGGCGCCTCGATCATGCGGGCCACGTCGGTGGCGTACATCGAGGAACGCGACGACTCGGGAGCCGCCGTGAAGCCGACCTGGTTGTTGATGACGATGTGGACCGTGCCGCCGGTGCGGTAGCCGCGCAGCTGCGACATGTTGAGGGTCTCGGCCACCACGCCCTGGCCCGCGAAGGCCGCGTCACCGTGCAGGGCGACCGGCAGGACCGTGAAGTCCGTGCCGCCCTTGTTGATGATGTCCTGCTTGGCGCGGGCGATGCCCTCGATGACCGGGTCGACCGTCTCCAGGTGGGACGGGTTCGCGGCCAGCGAGACGGTGATCTGCTCGCCGTCCAGGCCGGTGAAGGTGCCCTGGGCGCCCAGGTGGTACTTCACGTCGCCGGAGCCGTGCATCGACTTCGGGTCGAGGTTGCCCTCGAACTCGCGGAAGATCTGGGCGTACGACTTGCCGACGATGTTCGCCAGGACGTTCAGCCGGCCGCGGTGGGCCATGCCGATGACGACCTCGTCCAGGCGCGACTCGGCCGCGCTGTCGATGACCGCGTCCAGGAGCGGGATGACGGACTCGCCGCCCTCCAGGGAGAAGCGCTTCTGGCCGACGTACTTCGTCTGCAGGAAGGTCTCGAAGGCCTCCGCCGCGTTCAGCCGGCGCAGGATGCGCAGCTGCTCCTCGCGCTCCGGCTTGGAGTGCGCGCGCTCGATGCGGTCCTGGATCCACTTGCGCTGCTTGGGGTCCTGGATGTGCATGAACTCGACGCCGGTGGTGCGGCAGTACGAGTCGCGCAGCACGCCGAGGATGTCGCGCAGCTTCATCAGGGACTTGCCCGCGAAACCGCCGACCGCGAACTCGCGCTCCAGGTCCCACAGGGTGAGGCCGTGCTCGGTGATGTCCAGGTCGGGGTGCTTGCGCTGGCGGTACTCCAGCGGGTCGGTGTCGGCCATGACGTGGCCGCGGACCCGGTAGGAGTGGATCAGCTCGAAGACCCGGGCGGCCTTGGTGACGTCGTCGTCGTGCGAGGCGTCGATGTCCTTGAGCCAGCGGACCGGCTCGTAGGGGATCCGCAGCGCCTCGAAGATCTCGTCGTAGAAGCCGCCCTCGCCGAGGAGGTAGTTCGCGACGATGCGCAGGAACTCGCCGGAGGCGGCGCCCTGGATGACCCGGTGGTCGTAGGTCGACGTGAGCGTCATGACCTTCGCGATGCCGAGCTTGTTCAGGGTGTCCTGGGAGGTGCCCTGGAACTCCGCCGGGTAGTCCATGGAGCCGACGCCCATGATGACCGACTGTCCGGGCATCAGACGCGGCACCGAGTGGACGGTGCCGAGACCGCCGGGGTTGGTCAGGGAGACCGTGACACCGGTGAAGTCGTCCATCGTCAGCTTGCCGTCACGGGCGCGGCGGACGATGTCCTCGTAGGCCTGCCAGAACTCGAAGAAGTTCAGCGTCTCGGCCTTCTTGATACCCGCGACGACCAGCTGACGGTCGCCGTTGGGCTTCACCAGGTCGATGGCCAGGCCGAAGTTGACGTGCGCCGGCTTGACCAGGGTCGGCTTGCCGTCCTTCTCCGCGAAGGAGTAGTTCATCGACGGCATGGCCTTGATGGCCTGCACCATCGCGTAGCCGATGAGGTGGGTGAAGGAGATCTTCCCGCCCCGGGCGCGCTTCAGGTGGTTGTTGATGACGATGCGGTTGTCGAAGAGCAGCTTCACCGGGACCGCGCGCACGGACGTGGCCGTGGGCACCTCGATCGAGGCGTTCATGTTCTTCGCGACGGCGGCGGCGGGGCCGCGCAGCGTGACCAGCTCCGGGCCGTCCGAGGACGCGGCGGCGGGCTCGGCCTGCGGCTTGGCCGCGGCGGGCTTCGCAGCGGCCGGAGCCGGAGCCGGGGCGGCGGCCTTCGCGGGCGCCGGAGCGGCGGCCGCGGGCTGCGCAGCCGCAGGCGCGGCGGGAGCCGGCGCGGGCACCGCAGGAGCCGCGGGAGCGGCCGGGGCGGCGGGCGCGGCCTGGGCCGGCGTGGCAGCAGGGGCCGCAGCCGGGGCGGCAGCGGCGCCCGGCTTGTAGTCGGCGAAGAAGTCCCACCAGGCTCGGTCTACCGAGTTCGGGTCCTGGAGGTACTGCTGATAGATCTCGTCGACGAGCCACTCATTGGGACCGAACGCAGCAGCAGGGTTCTTCCCCGCTTGGTCGGTGTCGGTCGAGATGCTCGAGTTACTGGGGGACTGTGACGACACGGCGGCAACCGCCCTCTTCCGCTTCACAAGGTGATGGACAGCGGGAATAAAGGCTACGCCCCCATGGCCGGGAAGTTCAGGCCGGGCAAGGTCATCGTCGTGTAAGTCACATCGGAAAGTGTGTTTCGGGGCCAGAAATGGCGGGAAACAAGCGTGGTTCCGCTTCAGATGGGAAGGGCTGCGCAGGGCCCCGGACGCCGATGGCGCGGGCCTGTGGCCGATCACACGTGTCCGTCAGCGCGGACGCACATGGATCTTGTGGCTCCGGTTCGAACTTTACGTCAACTTGGCAGAGATGGAAGTCCTGGAAGGGTGACAAGGATCCGGCAACCCCGCTCGGATTCGGCCACTCCGATCCGGCCGCCGTGCAGATCCACCGCCCAGCGGGCGATCGCCAGACCGAGCCCCGTACCGCCGTCGCTGCCCGGACCGTGCGGCCGGTTCACGGCCCCCCGGTTGAACCGCTCGAAGACGCGATGCCACTCCGAGCGGGGGATGCCGGGGCCCTCGTCGAGGACCTCCAGCTCCAGGGAGTCCGCCAGCGGCCCGCGCCGGGCCTTCACCGTCACGCGCCCGTGCGGCGGGCTGTGCTTGACCGCGTTGTCGATCAGGTTGGCCACGACCTGGTGGATCCGCTCCGGGTCCGCGTTCGCGGTCAGCTCCGGCGGAGTCACGTCCAAGTGCAGATGGACGTCCGTACGCGTGTGACTGCCCGATCCGGAAGCGATGCCCGCGCGCGCCGAGGCGACCATGTTGGCCTCCTTCAGCACGCCCGACAGATACGGCCACACCTCGAAACGACGCGTCTTCAGCGGTACGACGCCGTTGTCGAGACGGGAGAGGTCAAGGAGCGTCTCGACCAGCCGGCCTAGCCGTTCCGTCTGTTTCAGCGCCGTACGCATCGTCTCGGGGTCCGCGGGCGAGACCCCGTCCACGATGTTCTCCAGCACCGCCCGCAGCCCCGCGATGGGGGTGCGCAGCTCATGGGAGACATTCGCCACGAGCTCCTTGCGCTGCTGTTCCTGGGCCTCCAGGTCGTCGGCCATCCGGTTGATGGTCTCGGCGAGGTCGCCCAGCTCGTCCCGGCGGTTCTCCCGCACCCGGCGCGTGTAGTCGCCGTGCGAGATGGACCGCGCGACCGCGTTCATCTCGTCCAGGGGAGCCGTGAGCGAATGCGCCACGAACTGCGTAATGAGCAGTGTGGCGATCATCGAGAACACCGTGATGAAGCGCAGCTCCGTCTTGGTGCGGACCGCGATCATCGACAGGCCCGTCGTGATCAGGACCGAGGTGACGACGAGCGCACCCAGCTTGGTCTTGATCGAGAACGGGCGCACGCCGCCCCAGGGCTCCCAGGGACCTCTCCGTCCGGCCGGACCGCCGCTCATGGCGTCGGCGTCTCCAGGGCGTAGCCCACGCCGTGCACCGTGCGGATCCGCTCGGCTCCGATCTTCCGGCGCAGCGCCTTGATGTGGCTGTCGACCGTGCGGGTGCCGGAGGCGTCCGCCCAGTCCCACACCTCGGCGAGCAGCTGCTCACGGGAGAGGACCGCGCGCGGGGTGTTCGCCAGGCAGACCAGGAGGTCGAACTCGGTCGGCGTGAGGTGAACGTCCTCACTCCGGACCCGCACCCGGCGCTGCGCGTGGTCGATCTCCAGCTCGCCCAGGCGCAGGATGCCGCTTCTGGGTGTCGCGGCGGCCAGTGCGGCCCGCTCCACCCGGCGCAGCAGTACATGCACGCGTGCGGCCAGCTCCCGCATGGAGAACGGCTTGGTCATGTAGTCGTCGGCGCCGACCCCGAGTCCGACCAGCATGTCGGTCTCGTCGTCGCGCGCGGTCAGCATCAGCACCGGCACCGGCCGGGCGGCCTGCACGCGACGGCAGACCTCCAGACCGTCGAAGCCGGGCAGCATGATGTCGAGGATCAGCAGATCGGGCTGCCAGGCCTCGGCCGTGTCGACCGCCGCCGGACCGTCGCCCGCGGTTTGCACGAGGAATCCCTCGGCACGCAGGCGGGTCGCGATGGCCTCCACGATCGTCGGGTCGTCCTCGACCACCAGCACCCGGCGCTGCGCGCCAGGAGTGGCCGTAGCCGTGCCGTTGTGGGAGGTGTGTGTCTGCTCCATCGCCCGCCCCAAGGGTTGCTTTCCGGAATCAGTGGGGTGATCCCGCTTACTGGCTTATGCCTGCGCATGCTTGCGATTGACGCTTGAATGATCTGCGCCAGGGAAGCAGAGTACGGGGAGTCACCACGCCTCGGCTATCCAGGTCGGACCCCGAGGTGCACGACGTCCGGAACGCCCCGGGCAACCGGGACCTCTTCGGTACGCACCCGCCGGAACCCGGCATTCCGTAGGGATCCTTCGAATTCCGGCGAAGGCTGCGCCGACCATACGGCCAGCACCCCACCGGGCCTCAACACCCTTGCGCAGCTGGCCAGTCCGTTCGCCGAGTACAGCCCGTCGTTGCCCTCGGTGACGGTCCAGTCGGGCCCGTTGTCGATGTCCAGGCACAGCGCGTCATACGTGTCCGATGTCTCATTCACATAAGTGACAAGATCCATTTCCAGAATCTCGGTCCGTGGATCGGCGAGTGCCGGCGCCGAGAGCGCGGACAGCGGGCCGTGCCGGTGCCAGTCGATGATGGCCGTTTCGCGCTCCGCGACCGTGATCCGGCCCCAGCGTGGATCCGCGGCCGCGTGTGCGAGCGAGAACCCGACCCCGAGCCCGCCGATCAGCACACCCGGCTCGGGCCGCCTGTCCAGCGCGTCGAGCGCCATGTCCATCAGCAGCCGCTCCGAGCGCCCGTCGGAGGTGTCCATCAGAAAACACCCGTTGGCGATGATCTGGAGCAGCTCACCGTGCCGGCGCAGCACGACCTCGCCGTGCGGACCCTCACGACGGTCCAGGACCTCGGGGATGTCGTACGAGATGGGCATCCGCCCATCCTGGCAGTTCGGTGGGGGAGGCACAGGGATTTGCCCGGGGCCCGCCCGCCAGGGTGATGCCGGACGGTTCTTGAGAAGTGCCTGTGAATCGGGGGCCGCGTGGCGCCGGTCACAGACAGGAGGGTAGGAGAGCGCGAAGGCTGGGTGAAACGGAAGGAGCGCCTCACGATGGAACGGGCTGCGAAGTCTGCGGACAGGGTGCTCTCTCCGCCGGACGCCTGCTTTCCCGACGTCTCCGGACTGCTGGACGGGGTGCCCGCTCAGCGCGGACCGGCTTCGGTCGCGGATGCCGCCGAGGTCTCCAGGACCGCCGAGCTCCCCAAGGCCCGCTTGAGGATTCGCCCCTGGCGGCTCCTGCCCACCCCCACCGGGACGCCGTTCACCTTCGGTTACGCCGCCGTCCTGGCGCTCACCTCGCTCGTCACGGAGTACGCCGACCCGTCCCTCGTCCACTCCCTGCTCCAGGGCTCCAGCACCGACGTGGCCCATCTCGTGCGCACGCCCGTGCTCGTCCTGACGGCCAGCGCCCTGTGGATCGCGGGCGGGATCGCGTCGCCGTACGTGCTCGGCTTCCTGCTGGTCATGACCGCGCTGGAGCGGCGGATCGGCGGTGTGCGGACGGCAGGTGTTTTTCTGCTGGGTCACGTTCTGGCGACGTTGGCCACCGAACTCCCGGTGGGCCTCGCCGTCCTGGTCGGCCACCTCCCCGACAGCTCTCTGCACCGCCTCGACTACGGCATCAGCTTCGGCGTCGCCGCGGGCACGGGCGCGCTGGCGGGGCTGCTCCCGCCGTGGCTGCGGTGGCCGTTGCTGGGGTTGTACGGGGGGATGCTGGTCCAGGACCTGTTCGCCTTCACGGACCCGATGACCGAGTGGGGGCATCTGATGGCGCTGGCGATCGGGGTGGCGACCTGGCCGGCGGTCCGGCGCTGGGCGAAGACCCCCGGCCGACGCTCTGTCCGGTCCCCCGGACACGTCTCCGTCTAGGCCTTTCGAGCCGCCGCCAGTCCCCTCGCCAACCCCGGTACCCCGAGCCGCTGTTCGTCCTCCGGGCCCGCTCCGTGCAGGCGGTTCCTGAGCTGGTAGGGGTCGGCGCGCAGGTCGTAGTACTCGCGGAAGAGGACCGTGCCGGTGCCGCGCGGACGGCCGTCGGCGGCGAGGCGGGTGCGGTAGTACTCCGTGTACTGCTCCGACCTGCCGATGTACGACGCCCAGGTGTGGATCGGCTGCTTGTCCTGCTGGTTCCACCACCACTCGGCCAGCAGGTGGGTGCGGTCGTTCCCGGCGTCCAGCAGGGAGTGGCCGTCGTGCGGGGTGTCCGGGGTGATGCCGGCCGCGTCCAGGAAGGTCGGGGCGATGTCGACGTGGCCGGTGAGACGGTCGTCGGTGCGGGGCGTGCCGAGGCCGCCGGCCGGCCAGGACAGGTGAAACGGCACTTCCAGACTCGGGCGATAGGGCACCGACTTGCGCAGCCAGCCGTGGTCACCCCAGCAGAGGCCGTGGTCGCTGGTGAACAGGACCAGGGTGTTCTCCAACTGGCCCAGCTCGCGCAGCTTGTCGCGGAAGTCGCGCATCGCGTCGTCCACCGAGAGCAGGGTGCGCAGCTGGCGGGCGCGCAGGGCTCTGCCCTGGGCGAAGGTGTGGTGCGCCTCGCGCAGGAAGTGCGGCTTGTCGCCCTTGCTGGGCTCGAAGACCGACGGGCGGCCCTTCCACTCGGGCACGCGCGTGTGGGCGTACTTCCGCTCCGGGATGTTCACCTCGTGCGCCGAGCGCGTGGCGACGTACGCGAACCACGGCCGGTCGTCGGAGCGGGACCGCTCGATGAATTCGAGGGTGCGGTCCTTGATGACGGTGGTGTTGTACCCGCGGATGTTCCGGACGGTGCCGTTGTCGTTGTAATGGCCGTCGTAATACCGCACCGGCTCCTGGAGCAGCCATTCGTCGAAGTGGGGCGGGGCGTCGCCGGTGTGCCAGTAGTTGAGGTACTTGCCGAACAGGCCCGTGCGGTACCCGGCCTCGCGCAGCTGTCGCTGGACCGTGGTGCGCTGGTCCAGGTGGTACGGGTGGCGGGTGTCGAGCAGACCGTGGTTGTGGGCGTACCGGCCCGACATGATCGAGGCGCGGGACGGGGCGCACAGCGGGGTGTTGGCGTGTGCGCGGGCGAAGGTGGTGCCGTTGCCGCCGAGCCAGTCGAGGGTCTGCGGGAGCGCCCAGTCCGTCTCCTTGGGCTGGTCGTCGGTGAGGACCAGGAGGATGTTGGGGCGGGCGTCCCCGATCGTGCTGGGGGAGGAGGCGGCGCGGCTCGCGACGGGGGCGGCCGTACGGACCTCGTTCGGGGCGGGGGAGTTGGCGCCACCGTCGCCGTCGGCGCCCTTGGTGACGAAGGGGATCGCCGCCCCCGTGGCCGCGACGGCGGCGCCCGCGATCAGCGCCCGCCGTCCCGGCCCACGCCGCTGCTCCTCGGCCATGTGCGTCCCCAAGTCCCCGTAAAAACCCGTATAAGTGCTCAATCGAGCTGTGAACGAGCTTGCAGTGTGCAGGCGGTTCCTGTGAATGCCGTTGCGGGTTCATGACGACGGACCTGCGGTGTTGTGGCGATCGCAGCGCGCGTCAGGCCGTGCGGGGCGGGTTCCAGACGTACGGCGTGGTCGTCGTCACCGCCTCGAAGCCGAGGCGGCGCAGGATGGGCGCGCTGTCGTCGGAGGCGTCCACGTGGAGATACGTGACGCCGCGCGCGGTCGCGAGGGCGGCGCGGGTGGCGACCAGGGCGCGGTAGATCCCTCGTCCCCGCCACTCGGCGAGCGTGGAGCCGCCCCACAGGCTCGCGAACGCGGTGCCCGCGCGGAAGGCCAGCCAGGCCGCGGAGACCACCTCGCCGTCCGCCTCGGCGACGTGGATCGAGATCTCGTCGGGGGCGGTGGCGACCCGGCCGATGAGGTCGTCGGCGAGCCAGCTCCAGTCCTGGCCCCACACGGTGGACTCCATGGCGGCGATGCGGCGCATGTCGGCGTCCGCCGTGACCCGCCGCAGCGTCACGCCGTCCGGCAGGACGGGCTCGCGTACGGCCATGTCGGCCGCGCGTCCGATCAGCACCGTCTCCCGGTCCTCCGGCAGGAAGCCGGCCGCGCTGAGCCGTTCGGTGAGGTCGGCCGGGGTGTCGTGGCCCCGTGTCTTCCACTCCACGGCCTCGCCGCGCGCCGCGAAGTAGTCCCGCTGCCGGACGATGAGCCCGTCCAGCGCGTCCCCGTCGACGCCGAGTTCGCGCGGCCCGCTCACGAACCCCCGGAACTGCCCGACGATCCGCAGCAGCGGGCCGTCGTTCTCGTACGTCACCCCGGCGGGCGGGGTGGGCGGCGCACCGCGCATCTGGTCGTCGTAGGCGGCGAGGAAGATCTTGGTGTCGGTCACGGCACGACCGTACGGCGCCCGGCACAGGAGGCAACCGGTTTTCGGGCGGCGCTCTCAGCCGGTGAACTTCGCGCTGGTCAGGGGTGCGGTCACCGTCCAGCCCAGCGACTCGTACAGCCCCCGCCCCGCGGGCGTCCCCGCCAGGACGCAGGTCTCGGCGCCCTGTTCCGAGGCGGCCCGCTGGAGGGTGCGCATGACGACCGTGCCGAGGCCCTTGCGGCGGTGCCGCGGCGAGGTCTCGATCTGGTCGACGACCGCGGTCGCGCCGGTCGGGGCGAGCTGGCCGCGGGCCGCCCAGGAGCCGTCGGGGGCGGCGAGCATGGTGCGGGTGACGCCGCCGCGGGACCAGGTGCGCAGGCGGTAGCCGTCGGGGACCGTCGGCTCGTCGGGCGCCGTGGTCAGGGGGAGTGTCATCAGGTGGCCGGGCTCGGGGTCGATCCACCAGCCCTCGCCCAGCCAGCCGCCGACCGCGGCAGGATCCCGGAACACCTTGAGCCACACACCGGCGCCGGTGACCGCCCCGGCCACCTTCCGCACGGCCGTCTCCTCGACGTCGTCGTCGATCGCGCCGAACACATGCCGTGCGACATGGCTGTCCACACCCATGTCGATCGTGCAGCCCCACGGCTCGACCACCGGCGGGGCCGCCCCGCGCGAGAGCACCCATCCGTCCACCCATGCCCGCACGGTCCGGTCCATGGCACCCCTCCGGTAATGATTACAAGCCGTCTGGGGTTATTACATTAGCTGGTCACGCATTCCGGCGGACGTGATCGCTCACAGCGAACGCGCCCAGGGGAACAATCGAAGGCTCACGTGCATTGAGTCGGCATAGCTCAACTTGAGTGCCGAAGGGGAGATCATGGCTTCGACGTCCACACCGCTCACTCTGCCCGTGCTGCCGCTCGACGACGAGGTCGTGCTGCCCGGCATGGTGGTCCCGCTCGACCTGAACGACCCCGACGTACGCGCCGCGGTGGAGGCCGCCCAGGCCGCCGCCCGGTCGGAGCCGGGCAAGCCCAAGGTCCTGCTGGTGCCACGCATCGACGGCGCCTACCCCGGTACCGGCGTCCTCGGCACCGTCGAGCAGGTCGGCCGGCTGGCCGACGGCGACCCGGGCGCGCTGATCCGCGGCCGGGGACGGGTGCGCATCGGTGCCGGGACCACGGGGCCGGGTGCCGCCCTCTGGGTCGAGGGCACCCGTATCGACGAGACCGCGCCCGAGCCGCTGCCGGGTCATGTCACCGAACTGGTCAAGGAGTACAAGGCCCTCGCCACCGCGTGGCTGCGCAAGCGCGGCGCCTGGCAGGTCGTGGACCGTGTCCAGGCCATCGACGACGTCTCCGCGCTCGCCGACAACTCCGGTTACTCGCCCTTCCTGACCACCGACCAGAAGGTCGAGCTGCTGGAGACCGCCGACCCGGTGGCCCGCCTCAAGCTCGCGACCCAGCAGCTCCGCGACCACCTCGCCGAGCAGGACGTCGCCGAGACCATCGCCAAGGACGTCCAGGAAGGCGTCGACAAGCAGCAGCGCGAGTTCCTGCTCCGCCGCCAGATGGAGGCCGTCCGCAAGGAACTGCGTGACCTCAACGGCGAGAAGGACGGCGAGGAGTCCGACGACTACCGCGCCCGCGTGGAGGCCGCCGACCTGCCGGAGAACGTCCGCGAGGCGGCCCTCAAGGAGGTCGACAAGCTCGAGCGGTCCAGCGATCAGTCGCCCGAGGGATCGTGGATCCGGACCTGGCTGGACACGGTCCTCGAACTCCCGTGGAACGAACGGACCGAGGACGCCTACGACATCCAGGGCGCCAAGGCGATCCTGGACGCCGAGCACGCGGGCCTGGAGGACGTGAAGGAACGGATCACCGAGTACCTCGCGGTGCGCAAGCGGCGCAACGACCGGGGGCTGGGTGTGGTGGGCGGCCGCCGCGGCGGCGCCGTCCTGGCACTGGTCGGCCCGCCCGGCGTCGGCAAGACGTCCCTGGGCGAGTCCGTCGCGCACGCCATGGGCCGCAAGTTCGTCCGCGTCGCCCTCGGCGGTGTGCGGGACGAGGCCGAGATCCGCGGTCACCGGCGTACGTACGTCGGCGCGCTGCCCGGCCGGATCGTCCGTGCCGTCAAGGAGGCCGGGTCCATGAACCCGGTGGTGCTGCTCGACGAGATCGACAAGGTGGGCTCCGACTACCGGGGTGACCCGGCGGCGGCTCTGCTGGAGGTCCTCGACCCCGCGCAGAACCACACCTTCCGGGACCACTACCTGGAGGTGGAGCTGGACCTGAGCGACGTGGTGTTCCTCGCCACCGCCAACGTCCTGGAGGCGATCCCCGAGGCCCTGCTCGACCGAATGGAGCTGGTCCGCCTCGACGGCTACACCGAGGACGAGAAGGTCGTCATCGCCCGTGACCACCTGCTCCCGCGCCAGCTGGAGCGGGCCGGCCTCGACAAGGACGAGGTGACCCTGGACGAGAGCGCCCTGCGCAAGCTCGCCGGCGAGTACACACGCGAGGCGGGCGTCCGCACCCTGGAGCGGTCCATCGCACGGCTGCTGCGCAAGGTCGCGGCCCAGCACGAACTGGGCGAGCGGAAGCTGCCGTTCACGGTGACGGACGAGGAGCTGCGGGGCCTGATCGGGCGGCCGCACCACGTGCCGGAGTCGGCGCAGGACCCGGCGGAGCGCCGTACCGCGGTGCCGGGTGTGGCGACGGGCCTGGCGGTGACGGGAGCGGGCGGTGACGTGCTCTTCGTGGAGGCGTCCCTGGCGGACCCGGAGACGGGTGCGGCGGGCCTGACCCTGACGGGCCAGCTGGGCGACGTGATGAAGGAGAGCGCGCAGATCGCGTTGAGCTTCCTGCGCTCGCACGGCGCCGAACTGGAGCTGCCGGTGGGCGACCTGAAGGACCGGGGTGTGCACATCCACTTCCCGGCGGGCGCGGTGCCGAAGGACGGCCCGAGCGCGGGTGTCACGATGACGACGGCACTGGCGTCGCTGCTGAGCGGGCGGCTGGTGAGGACCGATGTCGCCATGACGGGCGAGGTGTCGCTGACGGGTCGCGTGCTGCCCATCGGCGGCGTGAAGCAGAAGCTGCTGGCCGCGCACCGGGCGGGCGTCACGACCGTCATCATCCCCAAGCGCAACGAGCCCGACCTGGACGACGTCCCCGCCGAGGTGCTGGACAAGCTCGACGTCCACGCCGTGACGGACGTCCGCCAGGTCCTGGAACTGGCGTTGTCGCCGGCCGTGAACGGGGCGACGTCGGAGGTTCCGGTGGCGGCGTGACTTCCGATGGCGGCGTGACGGACGTCATCGGATGAGGTGAAGGCCCGGGTTCTCGTGAGGGAGGCCCGGGCCTTCGCCGTACCGGGGAGGGGATCAGCCGTTGGCGAGCGCCCGCACCCTGTCGAGCGCCCCGTTGAACCGGTCGTGGTCGCCGACCGTCGGCCCGGACGAGGTGTACTGCCACATCGTGTAGGTGCTCCACCCGGCCGGCAGTGTCCCCACGGTCGAGGCGTAGCGGGCGATCCACAGCGGGTTGGCGGCGAAGCCCGCGTAGTTGCCGGTGCACTGGATCCACCAGCTGGTGGAGGTGTAGATGACGGCGTCGCGGCCGGTGCGGGTCTTGTACTGGTTCAGGAAGTCACGGATCCAGCTCACCATCGCGCTCTTGGTCTTGCCGTAGCAGGAGTCGCCGTACGGGTTCCACTCGATGTCGAGGGTGCCGGGCAGGGTCCTGCCGTCGGCGGACCAGCCGCCCCCGTGGTCGACGAAATAGTTGGCCTGCGTTGCGCCGGTCGTGGTGTCCGGGGTCGCGAAGTGGTACGCACCGCGGATCATGCCGACGCCGTAGGAGCCGCTGTACTGCTGGGAGAAGTAGGGGTTCGTGTAGTACGTCCCCTCGCTCCCCTTGGTGTAGGCCCACCGGACCCCGCTGTTCCAGAGGGTCGTCCAGGCGACGTTGCCCTGGTAGCTGGCCACGTCGACGCCCTCGGTCTGGGCGGCGCGGGTGCGGGCGGGCAGACCGCCCTGTCCGTCGTGGGCGACGACGCCCATGCCCATGCGGGCGGTGCCGCGGGTCGGCGTGGCTGTGGCGTCGGGCGACTCGGCGGCCGACGCCGGGGCTATGGGCAGCAGCGCGTACACGGCTGCGAGGACGCCGGCGAGGAACAGGTGGCGCGGGCGGGGGGATCCGGGTCTGTGCACGGGCATGGCGTGCCTCCGAAGGGCTCGGTGATGCTCGGTGGGGGAACACCCGGCCGGGGGTGTATGGCGTGGGCATGCCAGTCAACGCCTGGTCGAGAAGCTACGCGCGTCGACGAGCGGGTGGGAAGAGGGACCGGTTGCTGCCGTTGGTCCAGCCCTGCGAAATACTTACCGAGCTGCGGTGACGGCGCAATTTGGCAGAAACTTTCAGGACCGGGAAAACCGAGGCAGGGACTGACGTGCGCGAAGACGGGAACGGCGACGGACACGGAGACGGGTCCGACGGGTCCAGGACTGGTCTCGACCAGCCCGAATTCCTGGCGTTGGAACGCGAGTTGACCGTGCTCCTGCGGCGTGCCCGCGCCAACCAGGGCGAGATGGCCCGCGAGGTCCACCCCGACCTGGAATCCGCCGCGTACGGGTTGCTGGTGCGGCTCGAGGAGTCCGGTCAGCAGCGCGCCACGGAACTCGCCGCGTACATCGGCGTGGGCAAGGCCACCATGTCCCGCCAGCTGCGCGCCCTGGAGACCCTCGGCCTCGTCACCCGCGCCCCGGATCCCGCGGATGGCCGCGCCTGGCTCGTCGAGCTCACGGCGGAGGGGCGGTCCCGGGTGGGGCGGGTACGGAACGCGCGACGGGCGCGGTACGCGGGGCGGCTGGCGGACTGGAACCCCCGCGAGGTGTCCGAACTCGCGCGTCTGCTGCATGAGCTGAATCGGGGCATGGAGCGCTGACCCGGCCGGCGATCGGTGGCTCGTCGTCGGGCTCGGCAGCTCGGGGGCGGCCACCGGTCTCACCGCGTACGAACCCGGGAGCAGGCCCCTCGGTCAGCGCCGAGGCGTCCCCGAACCCCTGACCTCGCCTCACAACTCCGCGTACACCACGGTCGCATCGTCATGCGTCTTGCTCCGCCCCAGATACACCCGCCCCTCCGCGTCCGCGCCCTCCAACTCCCGCACCCGCGCCACCAAGGCCCCCGCCCCGTCCTTCCGTACGAAGGTGAAGCAGTCCGTCCAGTCGCCTTCGCGGAACTTCTCCACCCACCGGGTCGCACCGTCCGTCAGCGCGGCCAGGGACCGGACCGACGGGCGCGGTAGTGCGCCCGTCACCGCCCGGCCCGCCACCGACGGATCGGCCGCGGCGGTGAAGAAGCCGTTCTCCTTGTTGCGGAGGGTCAAGTCGATGAGGGCGTCCGAGGTCAGGGAGGAGCGGGGGAGGCGGGAGAGGCGGTCGTCGAGGACGGCCGTCACCGTGCCGTCCTCCGACTCCAGCAGCAGGGCCGAGTCCGAGAGGACCAGGTACTCCAGCGTCCGCGCCGACCAGCGTGCGACAACCACTGTGGCCTGTGGTGTACGTGGGTGAGAAAGGTCACAGGTGTGAGCGTGGGACTCGGAGGTACGCGAGATGGCGAGGCTCAACGCCTCGGTCAGCGGAACATCGGGGAGGGAAAGGGTCAGTTCGGTCAGTGCGCCACCCAGACGTGCCGTGAACCAGGGGACGGAATGCAGACACCCCGTCTCGCCCGCCGGCGGCGTGACGCCGTCCAGGACCACGAGCGCCCCGCCCTGTCCGGAGGCCGGAAGGGCGACACTCGCGAAGTCCTCGTTGGGGCGGGTCCGGTCGCCGGGCTCCGAGATAAGTTCCGTACGCATTCGGCCAGTCTGCACGAGCCCTTCACGGTGTTCACAAAAGGCTGGCAATGGTCGCCGGACGGGCGCAGTCGCGCAGGTCAGGCGCCTGGTTTGGGAGAGAATGGTTCACTCCGGGAAGGCGTGGTGGCGGATAATGCCATCGGTCGGCGGCGACGTCCAACCGGCCCGGCGGTCAAGGTCGCTGACCATGCCAACGGAACTTGCTCGCCAACTCCCGTCCGGGGTTCACTCCTTCGGGTGGCGGGTCGGGTGATGCGCGCCCGCTGCCCAGCGGCACTGGGAGGGTCGGGAAACGTACCCGGTGTGTGACTCCGGTTGACGGAGCGTCACCCGGGCCCATGGGTACACGAGTCAGGAATGCGAGCACCGGTGCAGAAGACGCGGCCTCGTCGTACGAGCAAGCAGACGGCCCCCGCCGATCCCACCACCGCCGACGGTTCCGCCGTCGGCAAGGGCCGCCCCACCCACGTACGCAACCGGCTGATCGTCGCCGCGGCCGTCGTGGCCGCCGCCGTCGTCGGAGCCGGTACCCCCTCGATCCTCGCCGCCTCGGGAGAGCTGAGCGACTCCCAGGACCTGGTGACGCTCGCCGAGCAGACCCAGGACGCCCTGATCCTCGCGCACTCGCTCGCCGACGAGCGGGACGAGGTCACGTCGTACGTCGCCGCCGGGCGCGCCAAGTCCAAGGCGCCCTCCGAGCAGCGCAGCGTCCGCGTCGACCGCCAGGTCGAGGAGTTGCGCGCCGACACCGACACCCCCGCCGACCTCCGTACGGATCTCGAGGGCATCGCCGCCCTGCGCCGCGCCGCGCTCACCGGCAAGAGCTCCGCCCTCGAGGTGCACCAGACCTACTCCGCGGCCATCAACGAGCTGCACCGTCTCGCCGAGCACCTGGCCGAGCAGATGCCGCCCCGCGCGGGCTCCGGCGCCTACGCGCTTGCCGAGCTGGACTCCGCCGTACAGCAGTCGGCCGCCGCCCGCGGCCTGCTCCTCGCGGCGCTCAACGTGCCCCGCACCACCCAGACGGTCACCGACCCCGTCACCGGGCTCGCCTCCACCGTCGTCACCTCCTCGGCCGCCGACACCAAACAGCGCGACGCCCTCACCGCCGCCGCCCAGCAGGCCCGGCTGCGCTCCGACGCCGCCCTCGCCGACTTCCACGACACGGCTCCCGAGGCCGCGAAGAACAGCTTCGACTCCACGGTCACCGGCCCCGAGGTCAACTCCGCCGAGAAGTACCTGGCCGGCCTCACCGACCAGGCCACGCTCTCCGACGGCGAACTCGACACCAGCACCAAGAAGGCCGACGCCGCCCTCTCCGCCCGCGTGGACCTCATGCGGGGCGTGGAGTCCGCGCTCTACAACCAGCGGACCAAGGACCTCGCCCAGCTCCGCGACGACGACGTCACCGCGCTGGAGCTGCGCGTCGCGATCCTCGGCGCCCTCATGCTGCTCGCCGTCGGCATCGCCACCGCCATGGCCCGCACCCTGACCCGACCCCTCGCCGTCCTGCGCCTGGGCTCCGCCCGGTTGGCGCAGGCCGAGGAGCCGACCACTGAGGAACCGGTCAAGTTCACCGGCCGCAACGACGAGTTCGCCCAGGTCGTCCGCTCCGTCAACGCCCTGCACGCGCACACCGTCGCCGTCCAGGAGCGCGTCGCCACCCTGGAGTCCGACCGCAAGCACCTCGTCGGCCAGCGCCAGAAGATGGCCGACGCCCGCGAGGAGCTGCGCACCGAACTCGCCGAGTCCGCCGCCCAGTTGGCGCGCCTTCGCGAGAGCATCGGCGGCACCTTCGTCAACCTCGCCCTGCGCACCCTGGGCCTGGTGGAACGCCAACTCGCCGTCATCGAGGGCCTGGAGGAGCGCGAACAGGACCCCGACCGCCTCGCCACCCTCTTCAAGCTCGACCACTTCGCCACGGTCATGCGCCGCCACAGCGAGAACCTCCTCGTCCTCGCCGGCACGGAACACGTCCAGCAGCACGCCGGTCCGGTCCCGCTGGTGGATGTCGTACGGGCGGCGGTGAGCGAGATCGAGCGCTACGAGCGCGTCCGTATCGCGGCCCTGCCCCCGCACGCGCATGTCGCGGGTTTCGCGGCCGACGACCTGTCCCACCTCCTGGCCGAGCTGATGGAGAACGCCACGTCGTTCTCCCCGCCGGAGATGCCCGTCGAGGTCTCCGGCTGGCTGCTGGAGAGCGGCGAGGTCATGCTCTCCGTCCAGGACGAGGGCATCGGCGTGACCGACGAGCGGCTGACCCGCCTCAACTCCCGTCTCGCCGACTTCGACCCGGACTCGCCGTACGACCAGGAGGGCGAGGAGGGACTCGGCCTCGGCCTGTACGTCGTCGCCCGCCTAGCCCACCGCCACGGCGTCCGCGTCCAGCTCCGCGAGCAGAAGCAGGGCGGCATCGCCGCGGTGGTCGTCCTCCCGAAGGGGCTGCTGGCGTCGGCACCGTCCGCCGCGGTCCCCGCCTCCGCCCCGCTGTCCGGCGCCACCCACGGCTTCTCCCTCCCGGGCGCCGACGCGGAGGCCAACTCCAACGTCCTGCCCACCCGTTCGGGCACCGGCGATGTGCTGGTGGCCCTGGCGGAGAAGGCGGTGCGGACCTCGGAGACGGCGGGGGAGGAGAGCCCTGCCGAGACGACGATGGAGCTGCTGGTACCGATTCCGGCGGAGCCCGAAGCAACCCCTGAACCCGTGGCCGCCGACGGTGCGGAACCCCTACAGGGGCCACCCGCATCCGACGACGAGACGGAACACGAACGCACCCCGGACGAGGACCAGCTCACCGCAAAGGGCCTCCCCAAGCGCACACCCAAGATCACCGCGTCCGCGACCACACCGCGCCCGCGCAGCAGTTCCGTGGACGCCGAGGCCCTCCGCCGGAGGCTCGGCGGCTTCCGCCGGGGGGCGGAGGCCGGCTACCGCGACGTAGAAGCAGAGATCGCCGAACAGACGGGTCGGACGAGGACACCCGCACACAGCGAAGAATCCACGGGGGGAACTCCCGAGGAGGCAAGCAGTTGACCGCGCCCAGTACCTTCGGACTGAGCAGTGAAGCCCGCAACCTGCACTGGCTGCTGACGAACCTGGTCGAGGAGGTGCCGGGCATCCAGTCAGTAGCGGTGGTCTCATCGGACGGCCTGCTCCTGCTCTCCTCCGACCCCGGCACCAACGACGAGGCCCGTCGGACCCGCACCACCGCGAAGGGCCCACGAGGCTCCTCCGCCGACCTCGCGACCATCGTGTCCGGCATCGGCAGCCTCACCATCGGCGCCGCCAAGCTCATGGAGTCGGGCGGGGTGAAGCACACGATGGTCGCGATGGACGAGGGCAGCCTGTTCGTGATGTCGATCAGCGACGGCTCGCTGCTCGGTGTGCACGGCTCCGCGGACAGCGACATGAGCGTCGTGGCGTACCACATGGCGTTGTTCGTCGGCCGTGCCGGCCACGTCCTGACCCCCGAACTCCGCAGCGAGCTACGGCAGTCGCTGGAGTCCGAGACCACGGGGGGCGCGCGATGACCGGCCGTCCGAACCTTCCGGTCCGCGGCGGCGACCGCAAGCCCGCCCGCGTCCGCCCCTACTCGCTCACCGGCGGCCGCACCCGCTTCGGCCACGTCCTCCTCGTGGAGACGTTCGTCGCGGCACTGGAGGCCCCGGAGGAGCGCAAGGAACTGACGAATGGTTCCCTCAACACCCGGGTCATGCCGGAGATGCGGGCCATCGTCGAACTCTGCCGCCGTATGCGCACGGTGGCCGAGATCGCCGCGCTGCTGAAGATGCCGCTCGGCGTGGTCCGCGTGCTCCTGAGCGACCTCGCGGACCAGGGAAAGATCCGTGTGTACGGCACCGGCACCGGTCACGGCACCGGCCGCCCGGACCGCGCTCTGCTCGAAAGGGTGCTGAGTGGACTCCGTCGTCTCTGACGCCGCTCGTGGCGTCGCCCCACTCGTCGAAGTCGAAACCGACGACAACCTCAGGTCCTGGCAGACGGACCGCACCCGGGCCCCGATCGCGACGAAGATAGTCGTGGCCGGCGGCTTCGGCGTCGGCAAGACCACGCTCGTCACCGCAGTCTCGGAGATCAGGCCCCTGGAGACCGAGGCGCTGATGACCGAGGCGAGCGAGGAGACCGACGACCTCACCGCCACGCCCGGCAAGCTCACCACCACCGTGGCCATGGACTTCGGCCGCCTCACGCTCGACGACGACCTGGTGCTCTATCTGTTCGGCACACCGGGACAGCAGCGGTTCTGGTTCATGTGGGACGACCTGGTGCGCGGTGCGATCGGCGCGGTCGTGCTGGCCGACACCCGCCGGCTGAAGGACTGCTTCCCGGCGCTGGACTACTTCGAGAGCTGCGGACTGCCGTACGTCGTCGCGGTCAACCACTTCGACGAGAGTGAGCTGTTCGAACCGGAGGACGTGCGGGAGGCGTTGACGATCCCCGCGCACATCCCTGTAATGATCATGGATGCGCGCCGCCGGATCTCCGTGATCGAGAGCCTCCTGGCCCTCGTCGGCCACGCGCTGGACGAAACACCTGAGTAGTCGCGACCAAGGAGCCACCAGCCGTATGCGGAAGATACTCGTCGTAGGGGCCGGCCAGTCCGGTCTCCAGCTCGCCCTCGGACTCCAGTCGCACGGGTACGAGGTCACCCTGATGTCGAACCGGACGGCGGACGAGATCCGCTCCGGCCGGGTCATGTCGACGCAGTGCATGTTCCACACGGCACTGCAGCACGAGCGCGATCTCCAGCTGAACTTCTGGGAGTCCCAGGCCCCGAAGATCGAAGGACTCGGCGTCTCGGTCGCGGCCCCCGGCTCCTGGGCCGAGGGCCCCGCGGCCCGTGCGATCGACTGGGCGGGCAAGCTCGACGGGTACGCGCAGTCGGTCGACCAGCGCGTGAAGATGGCCGGCTGGATGGAGACGTTCGCCCAGCGCGGCGGCCAGCTCGTCATCCACGGCGCGGCCGTCTCCGACCTCGACTACTTCTCCCGTACGTACGACCTGGTGCTGGTGTCGGCGGGCAAGGGCGAGCTGGTGTCGATGTTCGGCCGGGACGCCTCCCGTTCGCCGTACAGCGAGCCGCAGCGCGCGCTGGCCGTGTCGTACGTCCATGGCCTGGGCTCCCGACCCGAGCACCCGGAGTACGACGCGGTCCGCTGCAACCTGGTCCCCGGTGTCGGCGAGCTGTTCATCATGCCGACCCTCACGACCTCCGGCCGCGCGGACATCCTGTTCTGGGAGGGCATACCCGGCGGCCCGCTCGACGTCTTCAACGGCGTCAAGGACCCCGCGGAACACCTCTCCCTGACCCTGGAACTCATGGAGAGGTTCACGCCGTGGGAGTACGCGCGGGCCACGAAGGTCGAACTGACCGACGCCGGCGGCACATTGGCGGGCCGGTACGCGCCCACCGTCCGTAACCCCGTCGGCCGTCTTCCCGGTGGCGGCCTTGTCCTCGGTGTCGCCGACGTCGTCGTCGCGAACGACCCGATCACCGGCCAGGGCTCCAACTCCGCCTCCAAGTGCGCCGCTTCGTACCTCGCGTCGATCCTCGAGCGCGGGGAGAAGGAGTTCGACGAGGACTGGATGCAGGGCACGTTCGACCGCTACTGGGACACCGCCCAGCACGTCACCAAGTGGACGAACGCCATGCTGGCGCCGCCGCCGGAGCACATCCTGAACCTCATAGGCGCCGCAGGGCAGTTGCAGCCCGCCGCCGACCGGTTCGCCAACGCGTTCGACGACCCGGCAGACTTCGAGAACTTCTTCTACGAGCCCGAGAAGACCGCGGCCTACCTGGCCTCGCTGTCCTGATCAGGGCGTACGGCTCCGAGGATCGGGTTCGACGCGATCGGCGACACCTTGACGTTCTCGCCGGTCCTCGGAGCCTGGACGATCTCGCCCTTGCCCAGGTACATCGCCACGTGCGTGGCGTCGGCGAAGTAGATCACCAGGTCGCCGGGGCGCAGCTCCTTGAGAGGGATACGGGGGAGCCGCGCCCACTGCTCCTCGCTGGTCCGGGGGATGGGCGTCCCCGCGTGACCCCACGCCTCCGAGGTCAGACCTGAGCAGTCGTACTCCTTCGGCCCCTCCGCACCCCACTTGTACGGCTTCCCGAGCTGGTCCATGGCGTAGCGCACCGCCTTGTCGCCCTGGTCCGACGGCTTGCGGTCCCTGTCGCTCAGGGCACCCGACGCGATGAGGTCGTCCTGTGCCTCGGCGATCTCGTCCTCCTCGAACCGGGCGAGCTCCCGCAACTGCTCCTCGCTCAAGGAGGAGAGCAGCTCCTCGACGGCGTGCAGCTTCTTCCGTACGCCGTCCCGGTCCTTCTTCTGGCGTGCGGCCAGCGTGAGTTGGGCGTCCAGTGCCTTGCGGGCCTCGCGCGCCACGCCGTCGGCCTTCTTCTCGCTGCCGGTCAGGCGGCCGACCGTCTCGGCGCGCTCCCGGGCCAACTGGCCGATGACATGGCCCTGGTCGAGGGCGTGCTGGGGGTCGCGGGCCAGGAGCAGACGGACGTACGGGGAGATGTCGGTGCTGTTCTGGTACTGCTGGCGGGCCAGGCGGCCGGCCGCGCCCCGGCTGTCGTGGAGGGAGAGCCGGGCCCGGGACAGCGCGGTGTCCAGGCGGAGCACCTCCGCCTTCTGCTTCTTCAGCTTCTCCTCGGTCGCGTTGTACGTCTCCGTGGCCTGCTCCGCCTCCCGGTACAGGTGCTGAAGGTCCGTCAGCAGTTCGGCGACGGTGCGCTCACCGGGTTCCGGTACGGCGTTCGCGGGCACGGGCGCCAGGGCTGTGCCGGCCGCGATCGCCGCCGTACACGCCAGGCGCAGAAGCCTTCCTGACACGTCATCACCTCCGGTGCGGGGCAGCCACTCTGCTCCGCACGGCGAGCATGGGACGGCTCGGAAGGGCGCGCGCGTCGAGCGTGCGCGGTTCGGCCCAATCACGTCACCCGTCGGTGTCCTCCCGCTTGCCGCCCGGCGTGGCGTCGGGCTTGGTGGCGGGTTTCGACCATGGCCAGCGCAGACGGGAGGGCGTGCCCTCGGGCTCGTACTCGTACTTCCACCCCTGCTGGAGGCCGAGCCGCTTGCTCTGGCCCCGTGGGACACGGCGGTAGACCAGCACGGTGGGCGGGCCGCCGGCGGCGTCCGGAACCGGGATGCGGTACTGCTTGGGCGGGTGGCCGGTGGGGCCCAGGAGGACGGGCAGCACGCGGCCGTCCATCGGTCCGCCCTCGAAGGGGGTGTCTTCGCTCTTCACGGGACCAGTCTCAGATAGGTGACGTGAGGTTCTGCGCCAGCGTCGCCGTCTGCGGGTCGCGGGCGGCGGTGACGGTGAGTACGGCGACGAACTGCTCGACCAGCCAGTCGCGGAGCTCGTCGACGGGAGGCTGCTTGCCCTCGTCGAGCCAGATCAGGGACGCCGCCTCGACGGCGGTGATCCACATGCGCACCGTCATGCGGAGCCGGAGGCCGGGTTCGGTGACCCCGAGGTGGCTGAGGATGTGCTCGGCCGCGGCTCGGCGTACGCCGTCCACGATGGCGGTGGTGCGGGACGTCTCGACCACGCTGCCGCCCTGGAGCAGGGCGCTGAATCCGGCGTCGTGCTGGTCGACGAAGGCGAGGTAGCGGTCGAGGGCACGGGAGAGACGGACGAGGAGCGGTCCCTCGCGGGGCTCGTCGAAGCACTGCTGGAGTTCATCGGCGGCGGATCTGAGGGCGGCCTCGTACAGCTGCTGCTTGCCGCCGGGGAAGTACCGGTACACCAGGGGCCGCGAGACTCCGGCCGCCTCCGCCACGTCGTCGAGAGACACGTCCTCGGGTGCGCGGTGCGCGAAGAGGCCGAGGGCGGCTTCGAGGAGCTGGGTGCGGCGCTCTTCGACGCTGAGGCGGCGGTAGGCGGGGACGGAGGGGGTCATGCCTCGCAGGGTAGTCGGCCGTCTGCGGGTTCGTTGTGGCTGGTCGCGCAGTTCCCCGCACCCCTGGGTGGGTGCAGTCAAGGGAGTACCCGGCTGTCCCGACCTCCAGGGGCGCGGGGAACTGCGCGACCAGCCCCCACCGGCCCGCACCCGACGATCAAGCCAGCAGCCCCGAAGCCCGCCACAGCCGTCGCCCGACACCCCGCAGCACCCCGATGTCGTCCAGGAAGTCCGTCAGCTTCTTCGAGCCCGTCTGCATGACCTCCCGACGGTGGCCGCTGGCCTTCACCTGCGCCATGGCCTCTCGCTGGTCCAGGCCTACGTTCGTGTAGACCTCGGGGTTGACGAAGGCCACGGAGAAGACGCGCGCGAACTCACCGGAGGTGACCCGCGTGAACTCCTGCGACCACCGAGGCGCCGTCATCATCTGGCGGCGCAGTTCCTCACGGGCGTAGCGGACATGGCGGGCCTCCTCCACGACGTGGATGCGGGTCACGCCCCGGACCAGGGGCTGCACCCGCTCGTCCGGGAACGTCAGCCGCTGCATCCAGTCGAGGACCTCCTCGCCGAGCAGCGTGGCCGTGAAGGAGCCGGGGGTGGTGGAGATGGTCTTGAAGAGGCGGCCCAGGTTCTGGTGGGCCCGGCTGACCGGGTACCAGGGGGTGCCGCCGCGCGAGATCAGGCGGGCGAACATCTTCGAGTGCCGGCACTCGTCCTCGATCTCGGTCAACGCGTAGCGCACGTGCGCACTCGTCGCCGCCTTGTCGTAGATGTGCCGGACGAGCAGCTGCATCAGGATGATCTCGAACCAGATGCCCAGCGAGGCCAGCGCCGCCGCCTCGTGCTGGGAGAGCAGGATCCGCTGCTCCTCGCTCATCCGCTTCCACATCGGGGTGTCGTAGAGGGAGACCAGTTCCGGGGGCCAGAACCACTTGCCCTCCTCGAAGGGCGCCTCCCAGTCCAGTTCCTTGTCCGGGTCGAAGGAGTGCTTCGCGGAGGAGTCGAGGAGCCGCTGGGCCACCTGCTCCCGGTCCTTGAGCAGGCCGAGCGCATCGCGCAGTCCCGCGAGCGCGTCGGCGTCCGTCAACGTCGTCATGCCCTTATGAGACTGCTTGTCAGCAAGCTCGTCAATCCCTCGCGCGCGACTTGTTGACCCCGCGTCTACCGCGTGTGAGCCTGCGGGACATGCCGACTTTCGACCTGTACGCCACAGATCCGGGAGACCCTCACTGGCAGGTGCCGGCCACCGGCGCGGCGCGTTTCAGCTGGGAGGCCATGTTTGTTGGCCAAGAGAACGGCTCCGGGCGGGACCGTCTGCTCGCCCTGTACCAGAAGGGCAAGGACAAGCAGTGGGACGGACAGAAGCGCATCGCCTGGGACCTGGAAGTCGATCCGCACGACCCCCTCGGCGTCCCCGACGAGTCCATGTCCCTCTACGGCACCAAACACTGGGCCAAGCTCACCGACCACGACAAGGGCGAGCTGCGGCAGCACTACGCCTCCTGGCAGTTCAGCCAGTTCCTGCACGGTGAGCAGGGCGCGATGGTCTGCGCCGCGCGGATCGTCGAGTCCGTGCCCGATCTCGACGCCAAGCTCTACTCGGCGACCCAGGTGATGGACGAGGCCCGGCACGCGGAGATCTACGGCCGGTTCCTGCACGAGAAGATCGGGATGCTCTACCCGATCAACGACAACCTCCAGTCCCTGCTCGGCGACACACTGCGGGACAGTCGGTGGGACATGCCCTATCTGGGGATGCAGGTCCTCATCGAGGGGCTTGCCCTCGCCGCGTTCGGGATGATCCGCGACACGACCGACAAGCCGCTGCCCAAGCAGATCCTCTCCTACGTCATGCAGGACGAGGCCCGGCACGTGGCCTTCGGGCGGATGGCGCTGCGGGACTACTACAAGCAGCTCGGCGATGCCGAACTGAGGGAGCGGGAGGAGTTCGTCATCGAGGGCTGCTATCTGATGCGGGACCGGCTGCGGGGTGTCGAGGTCCTGGAGAACTTCGGGATCCCGACCGCCGAGGCCGAGGAGTACAGCGAGCAGTCCGAATTCCTCGCCCTGTTCCGGCAGTTGTTGTTCTCGCGCATCGTGCCGTGTGTCAAGGACATCGGGTTGTGGGGCAAGCGGCTCCAGCAGGCCTATGTCGACATGGGGGTCTTCGAGATGGGGGACTCCAACCTCGATCTGCTGATGGCCCAGGACGAGGAGATCGCCGAGAAACTGGATGCGGAACGGTTCGCGGCGGAGGAGCATGAACGGGTCGCTGAGGTGCGGCAGTCGATCGAGCTGGGGGCAAGTGAGTGACCATCGTCTCGGACCGTGTCGTCGCGCGGCGCAGCCTTGAGGGTCTCGCCCTCGGTGACGCGTTCGGCGAGCGGTGGTTCCCGCTCTTCCGCGAGCCCCGGCAGGCGTACAACGAGGTCCGTGACCGTCGTATGCCGCCGGAGCCCGAGTGGCACTGGACCGACGACACGGCCATGGCGCTCGGGATCTTCCGGGTGCTCGACGAGTTCGGTGAGATACGCCAGGAGGAGCTGGCCCGGGCCTTCGCGCTCGGCTACGACGTCGATCCCGCCCGTGGGTACGGTCATGGCATGCACCAGTTGCTGCCCCGGCTGCTCCACGAGTCCGGCCGCTGGCCCGAGTTCGCCCGGGAGCTCTTCGGCGGCGAGGGCAGCCTCGGCAACGGTGCGGCGATGCGGGTGGCTCCGTTGGGCGCGTGGTTCCACACCGATCTGTCCCGGGTGGTCGAGCAGGCCACCCTGTCGGCCGAGGTCACGCACGCCCATCCGGAGGGGGTCGCGGGTGCGGTCGCCGTGGCGGTGGCCGCGGCGCTGTCGGCCGGGCACGAGCTGACGCTGGACGCGGTGGCGTCGCTGACGCCCCGGAGCGCGGTGCAGGAGGGTCTCGTCCGTGCCGCGGAAGTCCCCTTCTCCACGGAACCCTGGAAGGCCTCCGACCTCCTCGGCAACGGACAGCGGATCCGCGCCGACGACACCGTCCCCTTCGCCCTCTGGTCCGCCGCCCGCCACCCCGACGACCTCGTCTCCGCCCTCTGGTCCACCGCCGAGGGCTTCGGCGACGTCGACACCACCTGCGCCATCACGGGCGGCGTCGTCGCCGCCCGTACGGGCGTGGAGGCCGTGCCGGAGGGGTGGCTGCGACGTCGGGAGGCGGTACCCGGCGGAGCCGGCTAGGGCCTGTCCGCCGTACAGGCCCTAGACCCCGCAGCCCAGATCCTCCGGCACCGCGAACGACACCGGCTCCGCGCCCTGGGCCGGGAACGACGTCCGCAGGGTGAAGGCGTACGGTGTCGGGCCGTTCGCCCGGAGATGCAGGAGGCGGGACTCGGCCTCCGCGACCGTCGGGCGATGGCCGGCCGGGACCCACCACAGGGCCGTCATCGCCTCCGCGACCTTCTCGAACCACTCGCGGCGCCGGGCCAGCATCTCGCGGTGCTGTCCCTGGTACATGAAGGCCGTCAGGGCGTTGGTGTCCCGCCACACCGTCAGGTTGATGATCAGCCAGTCGTCGCCGAAGACCTTGATGTCGGTCGCGTCGCCGCCCTCGGACTGCAGGCGCCAGACGTAGCCGTCGGCCGTCTCCGCGGAGGCGTTGACCGGGTCGAGCGCGTCGACGAAGTCCTTCAACTCGGGTGAGTCCAGCGGGAACTTGAGGCGGGAGATATTGACCTGGGCGAGTTCGTACGCGACGGCTGAAGTCATGTACCGAACGGTAGGTCGGGGGCGCCTCTCGTGGTACCCCCGTCTCAGGAACTGAGCACCGCCTCCATCACCGCCCGGGCGATCGGCGCCGCGTCGCCGCCCCCGCTGATCTCCCCCCGGTCCGCCTCCGCGTCCTCCACCACCACGGCGACCGCGACCTTCGGTTCCATGTCGCGCTCGCCCTGCGCCCAGGAGATGAACCAGGCGTACGGCGTCCCGGAGTTGCCGACCCCGTGCTGCGCGGTGCCGGTCTTGCCGCCGACGGTCGCGCCGGGGATCGCGGCGTTGGTGCCGGTGCCCTCCCGCACCACGTCCTCCATCAGCTCCTTCAGACGTACGGCGGTCGACGGGTACATCGCCTGCCGTACCGTCCGGGTGCCGGACGTCGCCACGGTCGCGCCGCCCGAACGGGTCGTACGCTCCACCAGATACGGCGGCCGCACCTGACCCCTGTTCGCGACTGCCGCCGACACCATCGCCATCTGCAGCGGGGTGGCCCGCGTGTTGTACTGCCCGATCGACGACAGTGCGAGCTGCGCCTTGTCCACGGAGACGTCGAAGGTGCTCTCGGCGACGGAGAACGGGATGCCGAGCCCCTGGTCGTTGAAGCCGAACCCCGCCGCCGTGGCCGCCATGTCCGCCACCCCGACCCGCACACCCAGCTTGGCGAACACCGTGTTGCACGACCACACGAAGGCCGCGTGCACCGAGGCGTCCTCACAGCCCGTCGCCTCGTTCACCAGCGAGGTCGAGGTGCCCGGCAGACGGTACGGGTCCGGCGAGTCGGTCGGCTTCTCCACGTCCGTCACCACCCCTGCGTCCAGCGCGGCCGCCGCGGTCACCACCTTGAAGGTCGAGCCCGGCGGATAGGTCTGCCGGATCGCCCGGTTGAGCATCGGCTTGTCCGGGTCCTCGTTCAGCCCCGCCCAGGACCGCTCCACGGCCGCGTCGTTCCCGGACAGCACCCCGGGGTCGTACGACGGACTCGACACCAGTGCCAGGATCCGCCCGCTCGACGGCTCGACCGCCGCCACCGCGCCCTTCCGTCCGGCGAGCCCGGCGTAAGCGGCCTCCTGGGCGGCCCTGTCGATGGTGGTGACCACGTTCCCGGCGGGGCTCTGGGCGCGGGTGAAGTCGTTCCACAGCGGGAACCCCGAGAGCATCGGGTCGGTCCCGGACAGGATGCCGTCCTCGGCGTGCTCCAGGAACGTCGTGCCGTAGATCTGCGAGGCGAACCCGGTGACCGGCGCGTACAACGGGCCCTTCGGATACGTCCGTTCGAAGCGCAGCCGCCCGTCGGTGTCCTGGGAGCCGGTGACCGGCTCCTTGCCGACCAGGATGTCGCCGCGGGGCTGGCCGTAACGGGCGATGGAGGAGCGGCGGTTGGCGGGGTTGTCGTCGTAGGACCGGGCCTCGAAGACCTGGACGCGGGTGGCGTTGACGAGCAGTGCCACGAGCAGCAGGGCGCAGAAGCAGGCGGCGTGCCGGATGTAGCGGGTCATGTGCCGGGTCCTGTCCTGGGTCATGGGGCCACCTCCCCGTCGTACTGGCTGCGGGCCGAGTCGCTCACCCGGATCAGCAGCGCCACGATCGCCCAGTTGGTGACGACCGACGAGCCGCCCTGCGCCAGGAACGGCATCGCCATCCCGGTCAGCGGGATCAGCCCGGTCACCCCGCCGGCGATGACGAACACCTGCAACGCCACGATCGAGGCGAGCCCGACGGCGAGCAGCCGCCCGAAGGGATCGCGCAACGCCAGCCCGGCCCGGATCCCGCGCTCCACCAGCAGGGCGTAGAGCAGGAAGATCGCCGACAGCCCGGCCAGGCCCAACTCCTCGCCCGCCGTGGCCAGGATGAAGTCCGATTTCGCCGCGAACCCGATGAGGATCGAGTGGCCGAGCCCCAGCCCGGTGCCGAGCATGCCACCGGCGGCGAAGGCGAACAGGGACTGCGCGAGCTGGTTCGGCCCCTGGCCGGCCTCGATCGTGGCGAACGGATGCAGCCAGTCCTCGACCCTGCTGTGCACATGCGGCTCCAGCCATCCGACGGCGACCGCGCCGAAGGAGGCCAGCAGCAGGCCCACGGCGATCCAGCCGGTGCGCCCGGTGGCGACGTAGAGCAGGACCACGAACAGTCCGAAGAACAGCAGCGAGGTCCCGAGGTCCCGCTCCAGCACCAGCACGCAGACACTCAGCAGCCAGATCGCCACGATCGGCCCGAGCACGCGCCCGGTCGGCAGCTGGAGCCGCCACACCCGACGCCCCGTGTACGCGAGCGCGTTGCGGTTGGCGGCGAGGTAGGCCGCGAAGAAGACCGCGAGGAGCACCTTCGCGAACTCGCCCGGCTGGATGGAGAATCCGGCGATCCGGATCCAGATCCGGGCACCGTTCACGGAGGGGAAGAAGATCGGCAGGGTGAGCAGCACGAGGGCGGCCGCCACGCAGACGTACGCATACCTCTGGAGCACGCGATAGTCGCGGAGCAGCAGCACGGTCACGATGAACAGGGCGACGCCGACCGTGGACCACACGAGTTGGGTGGGGGCCGCCCGGTCGCCGGGCGTCTCCAGGTCGAGCCGGTAGATGAGGACCAGGCCGAGCCCGTTGAGCAGGACGCCGATGGGCAGAAGCAGCGGATCGGCGTACGGCGCCCGGTAACGCACCACGAGATGCGCGACCAGCGCCAGCACACCGAGCCCGGCGCCGTAGCCGGCGGCGCCGGGCGGGACGGCGCCGTCGGTGGCGAGGCCGACGTCGCAGTAGCCGTACACGGAGAGCAGTACGGCGACGACGATGAGGGCGAGTTCGATGCCACGGCGCCGGGGGAGGCGTACAGCGGGAGCGGGGGGATCCGCTTGAGCCACGGTGGTTCCGGCCTTGGTCATGTCCGGAACTTACCCAAATGGGGCAGGTTGTCTTCCTAGCCTCAGCACCAGCGTGGCGCGGGCCCGATGTTGTCGATGTACCGGGCGGCGCCCCAGGCCCAGGTGCCGTCCGTGAGGAGGTACCAGAGGTGGTTGCCGTCGATGTTCTGACCGCCGGTCTTGCAGAAGATCGAGACGATCTCGCCCTGGTAGGCGTAGCGGATGACCTGGGATCCGGTCGTCGGCTTGCTGCGCAGCCGCAGCGTGCTGGCCGTCACGACGCCTTTGTAGAGGCGCTGGCTGCTCTGGTGGTGCTGACCCCAGTTGCCCTGGGAGTCGCTCTGCGAGTCACCTTGGGAGTTGTTCCAGTTGCCGCCGGACCCGTTCTGGGACTCGCTCTGGGAGTCGCTTTGGTGGCCGCCCCAGTCGTCGTCCGCGACGGCGGGTGCGGCGACGGCCGCGGCGAGGAGGGCGCCGGTGGCGACGGTTATGGAGAGGCGGGAGCGCAGGGACATGTGGGAGACCTCCACGTATGGGGCGAAGCTGACTATTCGCCACATTAGGAGGCGTGTCCGAGGGGCGCCTTTCAGGCTGGGCCATAGGAGAACCCCCTAGGGGCGCGGGGAACTGCGCGACCAGCCACACGCAACCGCCGGACCGCGAACTACCGCAGCACCAACGTCGCAACCGCCCCACCATCAACGGCATTCTCAAAATTCAGCCGGGCCCCAAGTACTTCCGCCTGCCCAAGCGCAATGGTCAACCCCAGCCCATGCCCCTTCGAACCCCCCTCCGTCCGAAACCGCTGCGGCCCATGCTCGACCAGATACTCCGGAAACCCGTCCCCGTGATCACGAACGATCACGACCGGCCCGTCAACCGTCAGAGACACCGGCCCCCGCCCATGCCGATGCGCATTGGCCACCAGATTCCCCAGCACCCGCTCCAGCCGCCGCCGATCCGTCTCCACGGAAACATCCCGTACGACGACGACCTCGGTGTCGGTCCCGGACGCCCGCACCACCCGTTCGGCCAGCGCCCCCAACGGTTCGGTGTCCAGTTCCACCCGCTCGCGCCCGGTGTCCAGCCGCGAGATCTCCAGCAGATCCTCCGTCAGCGTCCGCAGCGCCCCCACCCGATCCCGCACCAACTCCGTGGGCCGCCCCGGAGGCAACAGCTCCGCCGCCGCGTGCAACCCGGTCAACGGCGTCCGCAGCTCATGCGCCACGTCCGCCGTGAACCGCTGCTCGCTCAGCAGCTTCCCCTGCAGCGAGGCCGCCATGGAGTCCAGTGCCGACGCGACCGCGGCGACCTCGTCCTGGGGCCGCGAGGGATCCTTCGTCCGGGGATCGTCGACCCGTGCGTCCAGGTCACCCGCGCTGATCCGCCGGGCCACCCGGGCCGTGGCGTGCAGCCGCCGGGTCACCCGTGTCACCGCGAACGCCCCCACCAGCAGCGTCGCCCCGATCGCCAGCGCCGAGGACCACAGGATCGACCGGTCGAGGGCGGCGATGGTGCGGGCCTGCTGGCGGTAGTCGACGCGGACCGCGAGGGCCCGGTTCCCGTCGGCGGGGCCGGCCGCCCACATCGTGGGGTCCCCGTCCCGGGTGGCGACCATCGTGCCGCGGTCGCCCGCCACGGCCAGGTCCCGCAGCGAGTCCGGCAGCCCCGGCGGATCGACGCCCGAAAAGGGTCCGAGGGTGTCCCCGGCCTCGTACGCCGAGGTCGCGTCCTCGAGTCGCTGGAGCGCGAGGTCGCGGGCCTGGCCGACGGTCTGGTTGGTCACCGAGACATGCACGAGGACGCCGAGCAACGCGGCCAGCGCACAGCACATCACCGTGATGAAGACGGCGGCCTTCACGGCGAGGGTGCCGGCCCACCGGGGGAGCGCGAGCCTCACCGTGAGCTCCCCGACGGGGACGGGCTCTTGCCGATGTGCAGCATCTCGTCGTGGGTCAGCAGCATGACGTGCTGCTCCGGGTCCCAGGTCCACTGGAAGCGGTACTCGTAGTCGGCGAGGTCGGACGGCGCGTGGATGATCACCGAGCGCCCGGCCAGCTCGACCCCGCTCACGGCGTCCTCGTTGGCCATGACCTGGACCAGCCGGCCGCCCTCGAAGGTGTAGACGCGCACCGCCGTCTGGTTGCCCGGCAGCAGCCGGAATCCCAGTGTCAGGTCGTCGTGCCCGTCGCCGGTGAGGTCGCGGTAGTAAGGCTTGAGAAGCGGGCACCGGCTGTCGGCCGGCTTCTTCCCGCAGTACGCCATGCGGCGGGCCGTCTCCCGGTACGGCGCCTTCGCGCCGGAGTACTCGTCGGGATGCTGGGCGATCTCCGCCTTCACGACGGCCACCGGATCCACCTTGCGGACGTCGTCGCCCGGCGCCGTGATGCCCTTCATGGCCTCGGACTCGCCGTCGTCGTAGTTCCAGGCGGGACTGGCGGCCGGGGTCAGATTCGGCCACAGCCGGGCCGGGCTGGTCGCGGTCGAGGTGGGGCCCGCGCCGTGCAGTCCGCCCGCGTCGCCGCAGCCCGCGGTGGTGGCCAGCACCAGGGCTGCGGTGACGAGGGAACGGACGGGGCGTGGCACTGTGCTCCTGGCGGGACGGGCGGGAGGTGACCGGCCCGTACACCTTATTCGTACGGAAGTCCTTTTTGCGCACCTGATGGGCGGGACGTGGGCCTACTCTGCCAGCTCCTCCAGCAGCCGCGCGGTCGGCAGCCCCGCCCGCAGATAGTCGACGAACAGGTCGTTGTGCAGCGCCCATGGCGAGCGGCGGGACCGGATCGTCCGGATCGCCTCCTCCGCGGAGCGCCCGCTCCGGATCAGCGCGTGTGCGATGACCAGTCCCGAGCGGTTGTAGCCGTGGTAACAGCGGACGAGGACCTTGCGGCCCTCGTCCAGTGCGTCGCTCGCGGCCTGCGCGAGGCGTATCACGCCCGCGAGCTGGGTTCCGTCCAGTGGCCCGTCGGGAATCGGCCAGACATGGTGTTCCACTCCCGGGTCGGGCCCGTGCCCCGGCAGCCTCAGCAAGGTCTGGACGAGATCGAACTCGTCCCGTACGACGGCGAATTCCAGTTGCCCCGAGTGCCCCCTGAACTCGTGCCCGCCCATCCACAGGCCGGGCACTATCTCGCTCCATGGACTGTCCGGGGCCGGCACGTCGGGCTGCTTCCTGCGGGTACGCAACAACGCCTCCCCAACTCCCCCACCCAACTACTCCCAAAGGTAACCGCCTTCTTGCCCCTGGAGCACCCCGCCTGTTCCCATGGTCAAGGGGTGATGGTGCATGAGCGGACTGCGCGTCATACCGACCTGGCGCCACGGCCAGGAGCGGCTCTACGTGTGCCTGACGGACGGGCGGAACGTCGCCTGGTACGACCGTGAGGCGGCCCGGGTGAACCTGTTGAGCGAGGACCGCAGAGACGATGTGCTCGAAGTCCTCGGGCCCTTCCTGACCGGCCCGGTGGCGGTGGGGCCGCCCCCGGTGCCGACACCGGCGGAGCTCGCCCGGCTCACCCTCCACCCGGACGACGACCTGGCGCCCAACCGTCCCGGCGAGGCCCTCCAGATCGCCCTCGACCGCGACCCGGGACCACCGCACCGGCTGCGCCCGGACCCGCGCCGCAGGGCGCTGCTGGCCGAGCAGGCGGTGGGGGAGGCGCTGGACCGGCTGGACGGGGCGGGCTGGCACGTCCTGCACTCGGTCCCGTTGCCCGGCGGCGACCGCGTCCACCATCTGGCGATCGGCCCCGGCGGCCTCTTCGCGATCCATTCGGCGTACGCCCGCAAGCAACGGGTGACGGTCGCCGACCCCATGGTCTCCCTGGGCCGCCGCGACCCCCACCCGCTGCTGCGCCGCGTCCGCGCCGACGCCGACCGCGCCTCCTACGCCCTGACCGCCGAGGTCCACCCCGTCCTCGCCCTCGTCGGCCCGACGGACGTCCGGATCACCGTCCCGCCGAGGGAGGTCCGGATCATCACGGACACGGAGACGGAGAGCCTGGCCCGGCTCGGCGGGATGCTCAAGCCGGCGGATGTGGAGGCCCTGCACGCGATGGCGCGCGACCGGCACACATGGACGCGCGTGTGACCACGTCAACGGCGTGAAGTGATGACGGTCACCGAAGCCGGGGCAGTCGAGCCGCGTCAGCGCTTTCGAAGAGCGGGGCGAGCAGGTCGCCGTGGTCCTGGAGGCGGGGTGCGATGTCCGTCGCGAGGAAGGTGAGTTGCCCGGGAGACCGGCACGCCTCGACCTCGTCCCAGGTGACGGGGGCGGAGACGGTGGGCTCCGGTCGGGCCCGCAGGGTGTAGGGCGTGGCGGTCGTCTTCCGGGCCGCGTTCTGGCTCCAGTCGACGAAGACCTTTCCGGGCCGCAGGCTCTTGGTCATCCGGTGCACGGCGAGGCGGGGGAGGGCGCGCTCGGCGGCGACGGCCAGCTCCTTGGCGTACTCGGTCACCCGTTCGGAGGGGGTCGGGTGCACGGCGGCCAGCAGATGCAGCCCCTTGGACCCGGACGTCTTGGCGTACGCCTCGATCCCGTCCTCGGCGAGCCGTTCCCGCAGCCAGAGCGCGACCTCGCAGCAGTCGACGACGGTGGCCGGAGAGCCGGGGTCGAGATCGAGGACGAGCCGGTCGGCATGGTCGGGCCGCTGGATCACCCACTGGTGCGTATGGAACTCCGTGACGAGGTTCGCGGCCCACATCAGGCTCGCCAGATCCTGGACCAGCACCATCCGCGCCGGCCCCTCCGATCTGGGCACCTCGGCGGTGGTGACCCAGTCGGGCGTACCCGGCGGCACGTTCTTGGTGAAGAACACCTGACCGTCGGGGCCGTCCGGATACCGCAGGAAGGACAGCGGCCGGTCCCGCAGATGGGGGAGCAGGGCGTCGGCGGTGGTCGCGTAGTAGTGCAGCACCTCGCCCTTGGTGAACCCGGTCGCGGGATACAGCACCTTGTCCAGATTGCTGAGCGCGAGCCGGTGCCCGTCCACCTCGGTGATCGGCGTCATACGATGAGAATCCCACGTAATGGGTAGATGACACCCTTATGCCCTTTATGTTCAGGAAAGGTGCTGATCGTGCGATCCATATGGAACGGCGCCATCTCGTTCGGACTGGTCAGCATCCCCATCAAGCTGGTCAACGCCACCGAGAGCCACTCGATCTCCTTCCGCCAGATCCATCTGGAGGACGGCGGCCGCATCCGCTACCGCAAGGTCTGCGAGCTGGAGGAGAAGGAGGTCGGCTCGGCCGAGATCGGAAAGGGCTACGAGGACGCAGACGGCACGATCATCCCGATCACCGACGACGATCTCGCCCACCTTCCCCTCCCGACGGCCAAGACGATCGAGATCGTCGCCTTCGTACCGGCCGACCGTATCGACCCGCTCCAGATGGACGCCGCGTACTACCTCGCGGCGGGCGGCGCCCCCGCGGCGAAGCCGTACACGCTGCTGCGGGAGGCGCTGAAGCGCAGCAACAAGGTCGCCATCGCCAAGTTCGCGCTCCGCGGCCGGGAGCGCCTGGGCATGCTGCGGGTGGTGGAGGACGCGATCGCCATGCACGGACTGCTGTGGCCGGACGAGGTCCGGGCCCCGCAGGGTGTCGCACCCGACACCAAGGTCACGGTGAACGACAAGGAGTTGGACCTCGCGGACGCTCTGATGGACACCCTGGGCGAGATCGACCTGGACGACCTCCACGACGAGTACCGCGAGGCCCTGGAGGAGGTCGTCGCCGCCAAGGCGGCCGGCGAGACCGTGCCCGAGGCTCCGGAACCCGCGAAGGGCGGCAAGGTCCTCGACCTCATGGCCGCCCTGGAGAAGAGCGTCCGCGACGCGAAGGAGTCCCGGGGCGAGGAGCCCGCGGAGGTCCGCCGCCTGCCCCAGCGCAAGTCGGCACGCGCCACGCCGAAGCAGGCGGGGGGCAAGAAGTCGACGGCGACGGCGACGGCGGCAGCGAAGAAGACGACCGCTTCCGCGAAGAAGACGGCGGCGTCGGCGAAGAAATCGACGGCGGCGAAGAAGACGACGTCGAAGTCCACGGCGTCAAAGTCCACGGCGTCGAAAACCACGGCTGCGGCGAAGAAGACGACGGCAAGGAAGACGACACCCCGCAAGCGCTCGGCCTGAGACGAGCCCCGCCGTCTCTTCCGACACCGCGGCCCGGCGGTGCCGAACTACCCTCGCCCGAGCCGTCGCAAGGCCAGTACCGCGTTGTGCCCGCCGAACCCGAACGAGTTGCTGAGCGCCAGGTCGCCGTCGACCGGCAACTCCCGTGGCTCCCCGAGCACCACGTCCAGCCCGACCGCGTCGTCGACCTCCCGGCACCCGACGGTCGGCGGCACCACCCCGTGATGCAACGTCAGCACGGCGGCAACCGCCTCGACCCCGCCCGCGGCCCCCTGCAGATGCCCGAGGTGCCCCTTCAACGCGGTCACCGGCACCGACCGTCGCCCCAGCACGGCTCGCAGAGCACCCGCCTCGGCAAGGTCCCCCTCCACGGTCGCCGTCGCATGCGCGTTCACATGGACGACGTCCACCACGTACCCACCCGCATCCCGCACCGCCCGCCGCACGGCCAGCGCGACCCCGCTCCCGGACGGATCGGGCGCGGCCATGTGATGCGCGTCGGCGGAGAGCCCCCAGCCGGCGGCCTCGCAGTAGATCCGCGCACCCCGGGCCCGGGCATGCTCCTCGGCCTCGAGTACGAGCACCCCCGCGCCCTCCCCGTTCACGAACCCGTCCCGGTCCTTGGCGAACGGCCGCGAGGGCGAACCCTCCGCCAACCCCGCCTGGGACAAAGCCCGCATGGAGGCGAACGAGGCCATGATCGCCGGCGTGACGACAGCCTCCGCGCCACCCGCGAGAGCGAGGTCGACCCGGCCGTACCGTATGCGGTCGATGGCCTGCCCGATCGCCTCGGTCCCGGAGGCACAGGCGCTGGTGACGGTCCGTGCCTCGCCGGTGATGTGCAGGTCGAGGGAGACCTGGGAGGCGGCCTGAGAGGGCACGGTCATGGGCGTGGTGAGCGGCGAGACCCCACGGGGCCCCTTGTCCCGCAGCTTCCGGTCCCCGCCCACGAGCACGGACGCGTCCCCGAGAATCGCCCCGAGACTCACCCCCACCCGCGCCGGGTCAAGCCCGCTCTCGACCGTCCCGCCGTCCACGAACCCGGCATCCCCCCAGGCCTCCCGCGCGGCCAGCACGGCGAACTGGGCGGCACGGTTCATCCGCCGGGCGGCAGCGCGGGGCAGCAGCGTGACGGGATCGACGGGTACGGTCCCGGCCACCCGCACCGGCAGCTCACGGAACTCCTCGTCGTCCAACTCCCGTATCCCGTGCCGTCCGTCGAGCAGCCCCCGCCACAGCTCGTCGACCCCGACACCGAGCGGAGTGACGGCCCCGAGTCCGGTGACGACGACCCGCCGAGGTCCGGAGGCGGCGGCCTCACGCGCGGGCCGAGGGTGATGTCGTACGACGAACCCCTCCCGGTCCGCGTCGGCGGCCCACCGTCGCACGTCGGGGTCGGACACGGGCGGCTCGGCACAGTGGTCGAGATCCCGGTGCCAGGACCCCCACCGCCGTACGAAGGTCACCTCGACGGCACCCGGATCGACGGCCCGCAGGGATCCCACCCGGTCCCCGTCCCGGAACTCGACGTCGTCGAGAGGGGGCGAGGAGAGCCGGGGCACGACGGCGACATCCATCCGCCGGCAGGCGACGGTCACCGGCCGCTCCCGCCCGAGCACCTCGTCGCGGTCCACACCACCCAACGGGGGCCGCAACGTCAGCCGGATCGTCTCCGGCGACTCGGGCAGCGTGTGCGTGACGACGTACCACCGAGGCCCCTCGGCATCCTCCGGCGCCAGGGCGACGAGGTCCCCTGGGATGACCTCGGCGGCGCTAACAGGATGGGGATTCATCGGCACTTGCGGATTCCCGGATGATTTGGTCATATCCGTACATGCTTCCTGTGGTCCGAACTGCCTTGCGGCAGGCCGTCCCGAGTGAACTGGACGAAAGCCGGAAAGGCCATAGTTGAAAGGGAAACATGCCCGGTTTCTTGCATTCCGCAAACAAGCCGTGAAACGGACCCGTCGTCAACTCGCCTCGGTCACCGATGAGTTGCCGGACGCGGCTGTGGATGATCTGTGTGGAAGGTCACGGTCGCACACGGGCCGATCACCGCCCGGCATCACCAGTGCGGTACCCAACGCCAGCCCGAGCGCCGACAGCAGGGGAAACCGCCCGTCGGGAGCGAAGCCGTGCACGGCGAAGCGGGCGAGAGACACGACGGCGAAAGCCAGCCCGAGCCAGAGCGTCCAGGAGCGACCCTGTACCGAGAGCCGAGCCCGCCCGTGGATGCCCGCCAACGGCCGTACCCCCGCCACCACCCCGGCCATGACGACCCCGAGCACCACCAGCCAGGGCACCCGCAGCCCCCACCAGGCGAGCGATCCGAGCGCGGGCTGGGGCGCGAGCCCGGTCAGATAGAAGCCGGCGGCCACGATGAGCACGGGCAGCATGTGCCACAGATAGAGCGTCATGCTGGCACCCCCGACACCCCGGACCACCCGCCACACCCGCTCCCGCGCAAGCACCTTCCTGAGGAGGGGTGCGAGCAGAAGGCACCCGCCCACCTGGGCCACCACCCAGGCGAGCATGGCGAGGGAGGGCGGATCGGTGTTGCTGGGGTCCTGCCCGGTGACCCGGATGAGACTGACGGGATAGGGCCCGAGGACCACGAGCCCGACAAAGGCCGCCCCACCACAGCCCACCAGCGCGAGACCCCGGTTCTGCAGCAGTCCGTCCCGCCAGCAGAAGCCGAGCTGATAGGCGACGCCCCACACGAGGACGTACCCGAGGAGCCCTCCGTACGGCACGTACGCCGCCACCCCGGCGACCACCCCCATCCCGACCGGCACGAGCAGCCCCCACCGCAGATGCGCCGCGTACAGCAGCGGCGTCAGCGCACTGAGCACCAGATACACCGGCAGAAACCAGAACTGCATCGCCATGGCCCACCCGACGAGCTCGAGCGTGCCGGCATCCACCCCGACGAGCTGACACACCCCTACGGCGATCAGCACGAGGCCGCTGTAGATCCCGGCCGGCACCAGCAGCCGCAGGGCCCGCCGCCGTACCCACCCCGAGGCGCCACCGCTCGCGGCGGCCCAGGACCCACCCGCCGCGTACCCTCCTGCCAGAAAGAACAGCGGCATGATCTGAAACCCGAGCGTCAGCCACTGCGTCCAGGGAATCTCGGCGAGCAACTCCGGCGCACGGATCGCCCCGTCGGGCTCCCGCACGAGCGCGGTGATGAGCCAGTGCCCGGCGACGACCGACACGATCGCCCAGGCGCGCAGGAAGTCGACGTACCGATCTCTGCCCATGCACGGTGATGCTGCCATCAACTACCTCACCAAGCCCCTGACTTGCCGAAGTCTGCCGACAGGCTGGGCCGGTTCCTGCTCCGACGGCTCGGCGGCGGTCGTCACCGGAGGCGCGCTCGGGAGCCGGCTGTCACCGCCGTAGAGCTCCGACTCCCGTCCGTACGAGCGGTGCAGGGCTTCGACCTCGGCCGGATCGCCGCGGTGGCCCGTCGCCTCCTCGAGCAGACGGTCGTATCGGCTGAGGTCCTCCAGCCGGGTGCGCAGCCGGAGGGCGGAACGTACGGGGCGACGCAACCACCAGGAGCGGATCCAGTCGGACGGCCGGGCCGGCAGCGCGTCCGCGTAGCCGCCCACGTCAAGGGGGTTGACGGCCGCCTTGACCACGCCGGGCACGATCTCGATGAGCTGGTCGACCGTGCCGCCCGCCGTCCGGTCGCCCGGGTCGAGGTCGGCGCACAGGGTCTCCAAGTCCGCCTTCAGACGCTTGCGAGCGGCTCGGGCCTCCCCGAGCGACGAGCCGGTGTCCAGGGTCTGCTGCAGTTCGGCCAGGCTTCGGTGGAGTCTGCGGTGCTGGTGACGCAGGGCGTCCACGGCCGCGGCGCTGTCTCCGTGCGCGCGGAGGTGGTCGAGGAAGAGGGAGAGCGCGACCCATTACCGGGTGTGGCAGGAGGCCCGGCTCCTGGCGCTTCCGCCGGCAGCCGAGACCCCGCCGCTCGCGAGTCGGCCGTATGACCTTCGGCACTCAGCGTTGTCGACGTGGCTCAACGCCGGTGTCGACCCCACCGAGGCGGCCAGGCGTGCTGGCCGTTCGCGGAGCCCGTCAAGCAGATCGGGCGGCCTGGGCGCGTTCTGCGAACAGCAGTTGATCGAGGTTGTTCCGCGCGGCGTTGAGAGCGGCGAGCATCTGCACGCGGGTCTGCTGGAAGTGGGGGTCGACCTCGACGCCGAGGTCGTGTCTCAGCGTCACTCGCAGGAGATACACGCCATCGGACAGCGGGCCGCTGAACCATGTCTTCGCTCGTCGGTACGCCCCATCGAGATCGGGGCTGCTCGGCAGCTGCTTGACGACCGAGTACCCGACTCCGAGCGACCTGTTGAGCGCCGAGGCCACCTCCAGGACATCCTTCGGCAGCGCCATCTGTGCCTGGGAGTACTGGTCGGCCCAGGCCTCCTTGGCGGTGTCGAGGAGTGCCGGGTCGACGCTTTCACCGCGTTGGGCCGCTTGGACGGCGTCTCGGGCTGCGACCCGGTAAGCGCGAGCTGTGGTGTTCAGCTGGGCATAGAGATCGCGCTTGTCCTGCTGCGCTCGATCATTGCGCTCCTGCTCCCGTTCACGGTCGGCACGCTGGTTCTGCTCCACCGCTTCGGCTCGGCCGGCGCGCTGGCTCAGCACTGCCCCACCCAGAGTTCCGCCCAGTGTCCCTCCGACGCTGATGAGCGCAACGGCAAGCGTGGTCACATCCACGAGATCCCCCAACTCGTCCATTGGTCTGCCGGCGGGCGGTGATTGAACTCGGCACGGCAGCCTCCCTCAGCCATGCTCATGGTTCCCGCCCGTGCCATGTGCTCAACGACTGGGACGGCGGGATCGAGGAGCAGGTCCACCTGACTTCAAGGGCCTCATCACCTGCGGGAATGCGCCAAAATCCCGTCCACGCCTCGTCCACGGAGCCCGACATCCTCCCGCTTCGAGCGGCATCCGGCTACGCATACGCGAAGACCCCGCACTCAGCATCGCTGCTGGTTACGGGGTCTCTGGGCACCTCATACAGGGTGCCCCCGGCAGGATTCGAACCTGCGCACACGGCTCCGGAGGCCGTTGCTCTATCCCCTGAGCTACGGGGGCGTGTCGGTCGCGTTGCTCGCGGCGACGGGTAGAACACTACCAGCTCCGTCGGGGTGTTCATGAACGGGTTTATCGGCGCAGGAGCCCTGTCCGGGAGGGGGTGTCGTGGTCGGTTGTGGGGACTGGTGATCTCGTTCGTTCCCCTCTGGGGGCAGAAGTCGGTAAAACCCGGACGCGGTGGCCGGTCCGGACCTACTCTCGAGTTGTGCCAGGCGCATCGGGCCGGGTGCTTGTTGTGGACGACAACAAGGTCATCCGGCAGTTGATCAGGGTCAATCTCGAGCTGGAGGGCATCGAGGTCGTGACCGCGGCCGATGGTGCCGAGTGTCTGGATGTGGTGCATCAGGTGCGGCCCGACGTGGTCACCCTTGATGTCGTTATGCCCCGACTCGACGGGCTTCGGACCGCCGCCCGGCTGCGTTCCGATCCCCGGACCCGTGATCTTCCCCTTGCCATCGTCAGCGCCTGTACGCAGCACGAGGTCGAGAGCGGCCTCGATGTCGGCGTCGACGCCTTCCTGGCCAAGCCCTTCGAACCAGCTGAACTCGTACAGCTCGTACGGCAGTTGATCGAGCGCAGGCACGCCGCGCACCCGGCCGAGGAGGACGGCGACGACGTCTTCGGGCGCGTCCTCGGTGCCGGCGAGACCGAGAGGGCCGGGCGCACCGGCGGCTGAGCCGGTCAATCGCCCCACCCGCCCCCACGTCGGCCCGGCCCGGTCTTGCGCCCCGTCCACATCGCGGACCTTCGCCCAAACCGACTCGCCTACCCACCCCCCTCCTCCCCTACGCTTGTCCCGTGACCCCCGTCGAGCTCTCCCGTACCGTGCTGCGCGCGGTCCGTCGCGCTGTCGACGGCGGGGAGCTGAGCGTGACCGTTCCCGGACGGGCCGTCGTCACGCCCCCCGGGCCCGGTGGCTGCGGTGACTACGCCACCAACATCGCCCTCCAGCTCGCCCGCCCCGCCGGGCAGCCACCGGAAAAGGTCGCCGAGATCCTCCGGCCGCACCTCCTCGACACCCCCGGCGTCACCGACGTCGTCGTCACCGGGCCCGGGTTCCTCAACATCCGCCTGCGCGACACCACCCCTGCCGCGCTCGTCGAGGAGATCCTGCGGCGCGGCCTCCGGTACGGCCACAGCGACCGCCCCACCGGACGGATCGTGCAGCTCCACGCCCCGCACGAGGTCCGCGCCGTCGTCGTCATGGACGCCATCGCCCGCATCCTCGTCTCCCAGGGCGCCCTCGTCCGTACGTCGTCGCAAGCCCCGCCCCGGCCGGAGTGGGCCGACATCCTCGGCGCGCGCGTCGACGCGTCCGGCACCCCCGGGGCGCCCGCCCCCCTCGACGTCAACGTGCGTCCGGCGCCCGCCCCCGCCGACCCCACCCCCCTCGGCCGCGACGCCGCCCGCTGGGCGCTGCTCCACCCCGCCGCACACGACCGGCCCCGCATCACCGACGAGCACCTGGTCCAGCGCGAGAGCAACCCTCTCTTCCGCGTCCGCTACGCCCACGCCCGCACCCGGGCCCTCAGCCGCAACGCCGCCGACCTGGGATTCGCCCCCCACCTCGGAGACGTACACCCCGGAGACGTCCAGCCTGGAGACCCGCACCCCGGCGACCCGCAAGCCGCGCCCGGTGTCCTCATCGCCGCCCTCGCCGACCACCCCCGGATCCTGGGCGCCGCCGCCACGGCACATACGCCGGACCGGCTCGCCCGCCATCTGGTCACCGTCGCCGACGCGACCCTCGCCTTCCTTCCCACGGTCCTCCCGCTCGGCGACGAGAAACCCTCGGTCGCCCACCGCTCCCGGCTCGCCCTCGCCGAAGCCGCCGGGACGGTGCTGGCCGGCGGCCTGACCCTGCTCGGCATCGACGCACCCGACCACATCTAGAGAGCCAGCCACAGACCATGAGCCGTTCCGCACACCCCGCCGGGCCCCGTCACGCCGACGTCCTCCCCGAGGGCCACTACTCCGCGCCGCCCGCCGACCTCAACACCCTCGACCCGAAGGTCTGGGCCCAGACGGTCACGCGCAACGAGGACGGTGTCCTCACCGTCGGCGGTATCACCGCCACGCAGCTCGCCGAGGAGCACGGCACTCCCGCCTACGTCATCGACGAGACCGACTTCCGTGCGCGGGCCCGCGCCTGGCGTTCCGCCTTCGGTGCCGACGCCGACGTCTTCTACGCCGGCAAGGCCTTCCTCTCCCGCGCCGTCGTCCGCTGGCTGCACGAGGAGGGGCTCAACCTCGACGTCTGCTCCGGTGGTGAGCTCGCCACCGCCCTCTCCGCCGGTATGCCCGCCGACCGCATCGCCTTCCACGGCAACAACAAGTCCAAGGAGGAGATCGAAAGGGCGATCCGCGCAGACGTCGGCCGCATCGTCCTCGACTCCTTCCAGGAGATCGTCCGCGTCGCCCACATCGCCCAGGAACTCGGCAAGCGGCAGCGCGTCCAGATCCGTATCACCGTCGGCGTGGAAGCACACACGCACGAGTTCATCGCCACCGCCCACGAGGACCAGAAGTTCGGCATCCCGCTCGCCGGTGGCCAGGCAGCCGAGGCCGTACGACGGGCTCTTCAGCTGGACGGCCTCGAGCTCATCGGCATCCACTCCCACATCGGGTCGCAGATCTTCGACATGTCCGGCTTCGAGGTCGCCGCCCACCGGGTCGTCGGGCTGCTGAAGGACATCCGTGACGAGCACGGCGTAGAGCTTCCCGAGATCGACCTCGGTGGTGGCCTCGGTATCGCCTACACCTCCGACGACGACCCCCGCGAGCCGCACGAGATCGCCAAGGCGCTCACCGAGATCGTCACGCGGGAGTGCGAGTCCGCGAAGCTCCGCACCCCCCGTATCTCCGTCGAGCCGGGGCGCGCCATCGTCGGCCCCACCGCCTTCACGCTCTACGAGGTCGGCACCACCAAGCCCCTCGACGGCCTTCGCACCTACGTCTCCGTCGACGGCGGCATGTCCGACAACATCCGGACCGCGCTGTACGACGCCGAGTACACCGTCGCCCTGGTCTCCCGCACCTCCGACGCCGAGCCCATGCTCGCCCGGGTCGTCGGCAAGCACTGCGAGAGCGGGGACATCGTGGTGAAGGACGCGTTCCTGCCGGCCGACATCGTGCCCGGTGACCTCATCGCCGTACCTGCCACGGGTGCGTACTGCCGGTCCATGGCCAGCAACTACAACCATGTGCTGCGGCCGCCGGTCGTCGCGGTGAACGATGGTGAGTCCCGGGTCATCGTCCGCCGTGAGACGGAGGAGGACCTCCTGCGTCTCGACATCGGGTGAGCCCCCGCCGGCGGGTGGAAGATCTCCTGTCTTGCACCCCCGTACAAATGAAATAGATGTCTCACGATCCGGACGAAGGGTAGAAACTCCCGTCCGGTGAGTGAGACTGGTCCAACCGTAGACGGTATGAGGAAACGAGGTCGGATGATGCGTACGCGTCCGCTGAAGGTGGCGCTGCTGGGCTGTGGGGTTGTCGGCTCAGAGGTGGCGCGCATCATGACGACGCACGCCGACGACCTCGCCGCGCGCATCGGCGCCCCCGTCGAGCTCGCCGGGGTCGCCGTTCGGCGGCCCTCCAAGGTGCGCGAAGGCATCCCGGCCGAGCTGGTCACCACCGACGCCACCGCCCTCGTCAAACGCGGGGACATCGACGTCGTGGTGGAGGTCATCGGCGGTATCGAGCCCGCCCGTTCCCTCATCACCACGGCTTTCGAGCACGGTGCCTCCGTCGTCTCCGCCAACAAGGCGCTCCTCGCCCAGGACGGCGCGGCCCTGCACGCCGTCGCCGAGGAGCACGACGCGGACCTCTACTACGAGGCCGCCGTCGCCGGTGCCATCCCGCTGATCCGGCCGCTGCGCGAGTCCCTCGCCGGCGACAAGGTCAACCGCGTGCTGGGCATCGTCAACGGCACGACCAACTTCATCCTCGACAAGATGGACTCCACGGGCGCCGGCTATCAGGAGGCCCTCGACGAGGCCACCGCCCTGGGGTACGCCGAGGCCGACCCCACCGCCGACGTCGAGGGCTTCGACGCCGCCGCCAAGGCCGCCATCCTCGCCGGTATCGCCTTCCACACGCGCGTGCGCCTCGACGACGTCTACCGCGAGGGAATGGCCGAGGTCACCGCATCCGACTTCGCCTCCGCGAAGAACATGGGCTGCACCATCAAGCTGCTCGCGATCTGCGAGCGGGCCGAGGACGGCGGGTCCGTCACCGCGCGCGTGCACCCCGCGATGATCCCGCTGACCCATCCGCTGGCCTCCGTGCGCGGCGCCTACAACGCCGTCTTCGTCGAGTCCGACGCCGCCGGTCAGCTCATGTTCTACGGCCCCGGCGCCGGTGGTGCCCCCACCGCCTCGGCCGTGCTCGGCGACCTCGTCGCCGTCTGTCGGAACCGGCTCAATGGTGCGACCGGTCCCGGTGAGTCCGCGTACGCCGCCCTTCCCGTGTCGGGCATGGGCGAGGTCTTCACGCGGTACCACATCAGCCTTGACGTGGCGGACAAACCGGGTGTTCTCGCCCAGGTGGCCACCGTGTTCGCCGAGCACGGGGTTTCCATCGATACGGTTCGCCAGCAGGGTAAGGACGGCGAGGCGTCCCTCGTCGTCGTCACCCACCGCGCGTCCGACGCCGCCCTGGGCGGGACCGTCGAGGCGTTGCGCAAGCTCGACACCGTGCGCGGTGTCGCCAGCATCATGCGGGTTGAAGGAGAGTAACCAGCAATGACCCACCAGTGGCGCGGAATCATCGAGGAGTACCGGGACCGGCTGCCCGTCTCCGACAGCACGCCGGTCGTGACGCTCCGCGAGGGCGGCACGCCCCTCGTGCCCGCGCAGGTGCTCTCCGAGCGCACGGGCTGCGAGGTCCACCTCAAGGTGGAGGGCGCGAACCCGACGGGGTCCTTCAAGGACCGCGGCATGACCATGGCCATCACCCGGGCCAAGGAGGAGGGCGCGAAGGCGGTCATCTGCGCCTCCACCGGCAACACCTCCGCCTCCGCCGCCGCGTACGCCGTGCGCGCCGGCATGGTCTGTGCCGTACTCGTTCCGCAGGGAAAGATCGCGCTCGGCAAGATGGGCCAGGCGCTCATCCACGGCGCGAAGATCCTCCAGGTCGACGGCAACTTCGACGACTGCCTCACCCTGGCCCGCGCCCTGAGCGACAACTACCCCGTGGCGCTGGTCAATTCGGTCAACCCGGTGCGCATCGAGGGCCAGAAGACCGCCGCCTTCGAGATCGTGGACATGCTCGGCGACGCACCCGACATCCACGTCCTCCCGGTGGGCAACGCGGGCAACATCACCGCGTACTGGAAGGGCTACAAGGAGTACGCCGCCGACGGCATCGCCGCCAAGACCCCCCGCATGTGGGGCTTCCAGGCGTCCGGCAGTGCCCCGATCGTGCGCGGCGAGGTCGTCAAGGACCCGTCGACGATCGCCACCGCCATCCGTATCGGAAACCCGGCGTCCTGGAACTACGCCCTCGCGGCGCGGGACGAGTCCGGCGGCCTCATCGACGAGGTGACGGACCGTGAGATCCTGCGCGCCTACCGCCTGTTGGCCGCGCAGGAGGGCGTCTTCGTGGAGCCCGCCTCCGCCGCGTCCGTCGCCGGTCTGCTGAAGGCCGCCGAGCAGGGCCTGGTCGACCCGGGCCAGCAGATCGTGTGCACCGTCACCGGCAACGGCCTCAAGGACCCCGACTGGGCCGTCGCCGGCGCCCCGCAGCCGGTCACCGTCCCGGTCGACGCGGCGACGGCGGCCGAGCGCCTCGGCCTCGTATAAGGACATCCCTGGAGCGGCATCCCTATAGGGGGTGCACAGGGGGCTTACGACACGCATCGTGCGCCTCCTGTGCGCCCTATGTCGCCACAGAACCTTCCTTCGATAGGCTGTACTGAACCCGCCCGCCGCATATGCCCCCGCGCATGGCCGGGAGTCGCGTCATCTCCGCGACCCGAGGGTTTCCAGATACGTATCGAATGTCTTCGACAATCACGCAGCTCAAGGAGAGTCATCGAGCGATGGCCGGTCCAGCGTTCCGCGCCGCCGCCGTCCGGGTGCGCGTCCCCGCCACCAGCGCCAACCTCGGCCCGGGCTTCGACGCCCTGGGCCTGTCGCTGGGGCTCTACGACGACGTCGTCGTCCGGGTGGCCGACTCCGGGCTGCACATCGACATCGCGGGTGAGGGCAGCGAGACCCTCCCGCGCGACGAGAAGCACCTTCTTGTACGGTCCCTGCGCACCGCCTTCGACCTGCTCGGCGGACAGCCGCGCGGACTCGAGATCGTGTGCGCCAACCGCATCCCGCACGGCCGTGGCCTGGGCTCTTCCTCGGCCGCCATCTGCGCGGGCATCGTCGCCGCGCGTGCCGTGACCATAGGCGGCGAGTCCAGGCTCGACGACACCGCGCTCCTTGAGCTCGCGACCGAGATCGAGGGTCACCCCGACAATGTCGCGGCGTGTCTGCTCGGCGGTTTCACGCTCTCCTGGATGGAGGCGGGCGCCGCGCGGGCGATCAGGATGGAGCCCGACCGTTCCGTCGTTCCGGTGGTTTTCGTGCCCGGGAAGCCGGTTCTCACCGAGACCGCGCGCGGACTGCTGCCGCGCACCGTGCCGCACGTCGACGCCGCCGCCAACGCGGGCCGTGCCGCGCTGCTCGTCGAGGCACTCACCCGGCGCCCCGAGCTGCTGCTGCCCGCGACAGAGGACCGGCTGCACCAGGAATACCGGGCTCCGGCCATGCCGGAAAGCGCCGCGCTCGTGGAGCGTTTGAGGGCGGACGGAGTTCCGGCCGTGATTTCCGGAGCCGGGCCCACCGTTCTCGCGCTGGCCGATGAGGACAGCGCGGACAAGGTGGCCCATCTGGCAGGTGAGGGCTGGGCCGCCAACCGGCTTGAACTCGATGCTCAGGGGGCGATTGTGCTGCCGCTCGCTTCTACCAGTGACATCTGAATACCGGCGATTGCCGGATTTGGAGAGGGGGAATGTTTGTTGGATCCGGTAGTGTTAACCTCAAGTCTGCACCCGACCCCACCATGGCGAGGTGCTTCACGTCCCCGTCCGGGACAGACATTCTTCCGGGAGCCTCCCAAGCCGCACTGTGTTTCGTACGACGTACGCGGGCTGTACCTCGTACGCGGGCACTGAGCGACTTGCCGGGCACGCTCCGGAACCGGTGCGACCGAGCCACGTGACACAGACCGTCGGTGTCACTGCTCTGGGAAGCGCCATCACCAGATTCCTCCGCCGCCCAGGCGGACAACCGCCCCGGCACGGTCCACAAGGATGGGACCGCCGTCGGACAGCACAAACGGTCGCCGAGCCAGACAGGCCGACGTCCGCTCCAGGGAAGGACCCTTCGTGAGCGACACCACCGATCTGATGGGCGCACGTGTCGAGGAGACCGCTGCCGCGCCCTCCACGGACGCCTCCGCGCCTGCCACCGGTGCCGGCTCCCGGCGGCGCCGCGGTACCGGCCTCGACGGCATGGTGCTGGCCGAGCTGCAGCAGGTCGCATCCGGCCTCGGCATCAGGGGCACCGCGCGTATGCGCAAGAGCCAGCTGATCGAGGTCATCAAGGAGGCACAGGCCGGCGGTGGGGCCGCCCCGGCGAAGGCCGCGTCCGCCCCCGCCGGGGACGCCGCCGAGACCAAGCCCAAGCGCCGCGCCACCTCCAAGGCCCGTACCGGCGAGGCCGCCGAGAAGAAGGCGGAGAAGGCGGCCGAGGCCCCCGCCGAGAAGGCCGTGGCCCAGCAGCAGATCGAGATTCCCGGCCAGCCCGCCAGCGAGGACGCTCCCACGGAGCGCCGTCGTCGTCGTGCCACGGCCGATGCCGGCAGCCCCGAGACGGTGGTCGCCGAGGCGAAGAGCGAGCCGAAGGCCGAGACGCCCGCGCAGACGCAGGGCGACGCCGGTGACGCGGACGGCCGTCAGGGCCGCCGCGACCGCCGGGACCGTGCCGACCGCGGTGACCGTGCCGAGCGCGGTGACCGTGAGCGCGGCGGCCGCGACCGCGACCGCCGCGGCAAGGGCGACGACCAGCAGGGCGGCCAGCGCGGCCAGCAGCAGAGCCAGCAGCAGAGCGGCGGCCGTCAGGACCGTCAGGACCGCAACACCGGCCCGCAGGACGACGACGACTTCGACGGCGGCCGCCGTGGCCGTCGCGGTCGTTACCGGGACCGTCGTGGCCGTCGTGGCCGTGACGAGATGGGTGGCACCGCCGCCGAGCCGCAGCTCGCCGACGACGACGTCCTGATCCCCGTCGCGGGCATCCTGGACATCCTCGACAACTACGCCTTCATCCGTACGTCGGGTTACCTCCCGGGTCCGAACGACGTGTACGTCTCCCTCGCCCAGGTCCGCAAGAACGGCCTGCGCAAGGGTGACCACGTCACCGGTGCGGTCCGTCAGCCGAAGGACGGCGAGCGCCGCGAGAAGTTCAACGCGCTGGTCCGGCTGGACTCCGTCAACGGCATGGCGCCCGAATCCGGGCGCGGGCGCCCGGAGTTCAACAAGCTGACGCCGCTGTACCCGCAGGACCGCCTCCGTCTGGAGACGGACCCGGGCATCCTCACCACCCGCATCATCGACCTCGTCGCGCCGATCGGTAAGGGCCAGCGCGGTCTGATCGTGGCCCCGCCGAAGACCGGCAAGACCATGATCCTGCAGGCGATCGCCAACGCGATCACCGTCAACAACCCCGAGTGCCACCTGATGGTCGTCCTGGTCGACGAACGTCCGGAAGAGGTCACCGACATGCAGCGGTCGGTGAAGGGCGAGGTCATCTCCTCGACCTTCGACCGTCCGGCCGAGGACCACACCACGGTCGCCGAGCTCGCCATCGAGCGCGCCAAGCGTCTGGTGGAGCTGGGCCACGACGTGGTCGTGCTGCTCGACTCGATCACGCGTCTGGGCCGTGCGTACAACCTCGCCGCGCCCGCCTCCGGCCGCATCCTGTCCGGTGGTGTCGACTCGACCGCCCTGTACCCGCCGAAGCGCTTCTTCGGTGCGGCCCGCAACATCGAGGACGGCGGCTCGCTGACCATCCTCGCCACCGCCCTGGTGGACACCGGGTCCCGCATGGACGAGGTCATCTTCGAGGAGTTCAAGGGCACCGGCAACGCCGAGCTCAAGCTCGACCGCAAGCTCGCCGACAAGCGCATCTTCCCGGCGGTGGACGTGGACGCGTCCGGCACCCGTAAGGAAGAGATCCTGCTCGCTCCCGACGAGCTCGGGATCGTCTGGAAGCTGCGCCGGGTGCTGCACGCGCTCGACCAGCAGCAGGCGGTCGAACTGCTCCTCGACAAGATGAAGCAGACGAAGTCGAACGCCGAGTTCCTGATGCAGATCCAGAAGACGACGCCGACGCCGGGCAACGGCGACTGACGTAACTCTTCATAAAGAGGGCCGCCCTTGTTGCAAGGGTGGCCCTCTTTGCTGTCTGTGGCGCGGTGTACGATCGCGCTCTTCGGTCACTTTTTCGACCCTTGAACTTCTGATCCCGAGGGGGGACTTGAGTGGGTACAGCCATGTCCGGAGCCGGTCGCCACAGACGTCGGATGCGGATCGCCCTGCCCATCGGCGCGGCCGGTGTCGCCGCTGCCGTCGCCGCCGCGCTGCTGACCTCGTCGGCGGGTGCCGCGACCGCGCTTCCCAAGCCGACGGTCAAGCCCGCCATCAGCACGGTGTCGCAGGCCGAGCTGGAGAAGCGCGTCGCCGGCGCGGTCGCCGGTGACGACACCGCGGGGGAGAACACCAGCAAGTCGTCGCTGAGCTCGAGCAGCGGCACCGTCGACGCGAAGATCATCGGCGGGTCCACCACGACCATCACCTCGGCTCCGTGGATGGCCCAGCTCTGGTACTACGACGACACCACCGACACCGGCTTCTTCTGCGGTGGCGCCGTCGTCTCGCCCACGAAGATCCTCACCGCCGCGCACTGCGCCAAGGGCTACGACTGGGCCAAGTACGGCGCGATCGTCACCGGTGCCACGCAGCTGCCCGACGACGCGGGCAACACCACGGGCACGGTCTCCGGTGTGGTCCGTCAGTGGACCCACCCGTCGTACAGCTCGCGGACCATCGACAACGACATCGCCGTCCTCACCCTGGCCTCCCCGGTCAAGGCGACGCCGATCCGTATGACGACGTCCACGGACACCGCCTCGTACGCCGCCGGCACCAACGCCAAGGTCTACGGCTGGGGCCGTACCAGCTCCACCACCCAGGACGTCTCCGACACCCTGAAGACGGCCACGCTGCCGATCCAGTCGGACACCACCTGCGCCAACTACTACGGCGCGGACTTCGTCAAGGGCCACATGGTCTGCGCGGGCAAGCCCGCCAGCGGCAGCGACACCGGTACGACGTCCGCCTGCAACGGTGACTCCGGTGGCCCGCTGGTCGTGGGCGGCCGCATCGTCGGTGTCGTCTCCTGGGGTGTCCTGGACTGCGTCGAGAAGGGCGCGTACAGCGTCTTCTCGAAGGTCAAGACGTACCTCGGTGCCGCCTACGCCCAGGTCGACGACGCCAACATGAGCTACACCGACGCCAAGGCCGACCTGTTCGTGCGCAAGTCGTCCACGGACATCGCCTACCAGAAGAACTCCAAGGGCACCTCGTTCGGCGCCCGTCAGGACCTGGGCAACTGGGGTGGCGTCAACCTCGTCACGCAGACCGACCTCGACCGGGACAGCGTCCAGGACCTGATCTACCGCCAGACCTCCACCGGCGACGTCTACCGGCTGTACTACTCGTGGTCCGCAGAGGACTGGGCCGAGAAGAAGATCTTCGACAACTGGAAGAGCCGCACCCGCATCATCACCCCGGGTGACCTGACCGGCGACTACAAGCCCGACCTGGTCTCCGTGGACTCCGCCGGCAAGGCGTGGCTCTACCCGGGCAAGGGCAACGGCACCTTCTCGGCCCGCGTGCAGATCGGCACGGGCACCGGCTGGAACGCGTACAACATGGTCCGCGGCAAGGGCGACTTCAACGGCGACGGCAAGGCCGACCTGCTCGCGCGCAACAAGAGCACCGGTGCCATCTACCTCTACAAGGGCACCGGCAAGGCCTCCAGCCCCTTCTCCGCCCGCGTGAAGGTGCGCACCTGGAGCAACTCGACGTACAACGCCTTCGACGCCATCGGTGACATCACCGGCGACGGCAAGGCCGACTTCCTGGCCCGTACGCCCGGCGGCACCCTGTACCTGTACAAGGGCACCGGCAAGGCCACGAGCGAGATCTTCGCCACAAGGATCTCGGTCGGTACCGATTTCAAGCAGTACGACATCTTCGGATGAAATAGCAGGTGAGCGCGGTACGCCCGCGTTCAACGACTACGCACTGTGCCCACCCTTCCACGGGGTGGGCACAGTGCGTTGTGCAACCCTTTCTCCGGTTTACCCGTCTGACCGGGCGGAGCGACCATGGTGATGTTCGGGTCGTAACGACCACGTCTGACCCTGAAAGCAGGGGGTACCCGACCGGACGAGAACGAGGAGCACATGTCTGCCGAGAGCACGCCGGAACCCGGTATACCCGAGGAGTCCGGCACCACGGGCCCGCGCCACCGCGCCAAGGGCCGGCGCCGCAAGACCCGCGGCAAGCGCAAGGGCCTGCTGATCACGGCCTGGACCGCCGCGGGCATCGTCGTGCTGGGCGGTACGGGCGCCGGCTACCTGTACTTCAAGCTCAACGGCAACATCAAGAGCGTCGACATCGACCAGGCCCTCGGCACCGACCGGCCCACGAAGGTCGACAACGGCTCCGAGAACATCCTGGTCCTGGGCTCCGACACACGTTCCGGCTCCAACAAGAAGCTGGGCGGCGGCGCCGACGACGGCAGCGCCCGCTCCGACACGGCGATGATCGTGCACGTCTACGAGGGCCACAAGAAGGCCAGCGTGGTCTCCATCCCCCGCGACACCCTCGTCGACCGCCCCGAGTGCACTGACTCCGACGGCACCGAGCACGACGCCGCGACCAACGTGATGTTCAACTCCGCGTACACCACGGGCGGCGCCTCCTGCGCGGTGAAGACGGTCGAGTCGCTCACCGGCATCCGCATGGACCACTATCTGGAGGTCGACTTCTCCGGCTTCCAGAAGCTCATCGACGAGCTCGGCGGCGTCCAGGTCACCACCACGAAGAGCATCAGCGACTCCGAGAGCCACCTCGACCTGAAGGCCGGCACGCACACCCTCACCGGCAAGCAGGCCCTCGGCCTGGTCCGCACCCGGCACGGCGTCGGCGACGGCTCCGACCTCGGGCGCATCCAGCTCCAGCAGGCCTTCATCAAGGCCCTGATCAACCAGATCAAGACCGTCGACCTCTTCGACAGCCCGAAGAAGCTCTACAACCTCGCCGACACCGCGACCAACGCCGTGACGACCGACACCGGCCTCGGCTCGGTCAACAAGCTCATGTCCTTCGCGAACGGTCTCAAGGGCATCAGCTCCAAGAACATGACCATGGTGACCATGCCGGTCCAGTACGACCCGCAGGACGGCAACCGGGTGCTGGTGGACGAGGACAAGGCGAAGCTGGTCTGGAAGGCCCTGGAGAACGACCGGGCGATCCCGAAGAGCGCCACCAAGGGCACCGCCACCGGCCAGGCCAAGGGCGTCGTGACCTCGCCGTAGGCCCGTGCACGACCCCCGCCGGGGCGCTGGGAATAGATCGCCCCGCCCCTCGGTTTTGGGGGATGCGGCCAGTGCTGGCAGACTGGTACGTCGGCCCCGGTTCACGCCCCCGCAACCCGCGGACGGCGACCCGGTGCCCTCCCGAAACTAGGAGACACCTTGAAGCGCGACATCCACCCCGAGTACGTCGAGACGCAGGTCAGCTGCACCTGTGGCGCGTCGTTCACCACCCGCAGCACGATCTCCAGCGGCACCGTCCGCGCCGAGGTCTGCTCCGAGTGCCACCCGTTCTACACGGGCAAGCAGAAGATCCTCGACACCGGTGGCCGTGTGGCCCGCTTCGAGGCCCGCTTCGGCAAGGCTGCTGCCAAGAAGTAGCGAGCCACCAGCGCCGGTCCACGCCGCACTCCTCGGAGTGCGCCGGGACCGGCGTTTTTGGTCGCCCGCCTTCCCCCTTCATCCGCAGTACAGGAGCCCTGAGATGTTCGAGGCCGTCGAGGAACTCGTCGGTGAGCACGCCGACCTGGAGACGAAGCTCGCGGACCCGTCGGTCCACGCCGACCAGGCCAACGCGCGCAAGCTGAACAAGCGCTACGCCGAGCTCACCCCGATCGTCGCCACGTACCGCTCCTGGAAGCAGACCGGCGACGACATCGAGACGGCGAAGGAGTTCGTCGCCGACGACCCGGACTTCGCCGCCGAGGTCAAGGAGCTGGAGAAGCAGCGCGAGGAGCTCACCGAGAAGCTGCGCCTGCTGCTCGTTCCGCGGGACCCCAACGACGACAAGGACGTCATCCTCGAGGTCAAGGCGGGCGCCGGCGGCGACGAGTCCGCCCTGTTCGCCGGCGACCTGCTGCGCATGTACCTGCGGTACGCCGAGCGGGTCGGCTGGAAGACCGAGATCATCGACGCCACCGAGTCCGAGCTGGGCGGCTACAAGGACGTCCAGGTCGCCGTGAAGACCAAGGGCGGCCAGGGTGCCACCGAGCCCGGGCAGGGCGTCTGGGCCCGGCTGAAGTACGAGGGCGGCGTGCACCGCGTGCAGCGGGTGCCGGCGACCGAGTCCCAGGGCCGGATCCACACCTCCGCGGCCGGTGTCCTCGTGACCCCCGAGGCCGAGGAGGTCGACGTCGAGATCAACCCGAACGACCTCCGCATCGACGTCTACCGCTCCTCCGGCCCCGGCGGCCAGTCCGTCAACACGACCGACTCCGCCGTGCGCATCACGCACATTCCCACCGGAGTCGTCGCCTCCTGCCAGAACGAGAAGAGCCAGCTGCAGAACAAGGAGCAGGCACTGCGTATCCTGCGCTCCAGGCTGCTCGCCGCGGCGCAGGAGGAGGCGGAGAAGAATGCCGCCGACGCCCGCCGCAGCCAGGTCCGCACCGTCGACCGCTCCGAGAAGATCCGTACGTACAACTTCCCGGAGAACCGCATCTCGGACCACCGCGTCGGCTTCAAGGCGTACAACCTGGACCAGGTCCTGGACGGCGACCTCGACGCGATGATCCAGGCCTGCGTCGACGCGGACTCGGCGGCGAAGCTGGCAGCCGCCTAAAGGCACGTACGCACGACCTAGTACGACACGGAGGACTTGCGTGAACCTGCTGCTCGCAGAGGTGGCCCAGGCCACCCAGCGGCTGGCCGACGCCGGCGTGCCCTCGCCGCGCAACGACGCGGAGGAGCTCGCCGCGTTCGTGCACGGCGTGAAGCGGGGCGCGCTGCACTCCGTGAAGGACTCGGACTTCGACGCCCGGTACTGGGAGGTCATCGCCCGCCGTGAGCAGCGCGAGCCGCTCCAGCACATCACCGGGCGGGCCTTCTTCCGGTACCTCGAGCTCCAGGTCGGTCCCGGGGTCTTCGTGCCACGGCCCGAGACCGAGTCCGTGGTGGGGTGGGCGATAGACGCCGTACGCGCCATGGACGTCGTGGAGCCCTGCATCGTCGACCTGTGCACCGGCTCCGGTGCCATCGCGCTCGCCCTCGCCCAGGAGGTCCCGCGCTCCCGGGTGCACGCCGTGGAGCTGTCCGAGGACGCCCTGCAGTGGACGCGCAAGAACATGGAGGGGTCCAGGGTCGACCTGCGTCAGGGCAACGCCCTGGACGCCTTCCAGGACCTCGACGGCCAGGTCGACCTGGTCATCTCCAACCCGCCCTACATCCCGCTGACCGAGTGGGAGTACGTCGCTCCCGAGGCGCGGGACTACGATCCCGAACTCGCCCTGTTCTCAGGGGAGGACGGCCTCGAACTCATCCGCGGTCTGGAACGGACCGCACACCGGCTCCTGCGCCCCGGCGGTGTCGTCGTCATCGAGCACGCCGACACCCAGGGCGGCCAGGTGCCGTGGATCTTCACCGAGGAGCGGGGCTGGGCCGACGCGGCCGACCACCCGGACCTCAACAACCGCCCCCGGTTCGCCACGGCCCGCAAGGCGATGCCGTGAGCCACACCCCGCAGTCTTCAGAGCAGTACGTGTACGAGGAGGCCCGCTAAATGGCACGGCGATACGACACCAACGACGCGACCGACCGCTCGACCGGTCTGCGCGAAGCCGCGTCCGCCGTCCGCCGTGGCGAGCTCGTGGTCCTCCCGACCGACACGGTGTACGGCATCGGCGCCGACGCGTTCTCCTCGGAAGCGGTGCACGATCTGCTGGAGGCCAAGGGCCGGGGCCGCAACATGCCCACGCCCGTCCTCATCGGCTCCCCGAACACCCTGCACGGCCTCGTCACGGACTTCTCCGAGCTGGCCTGGGAGCTCGTCGACGCGTTCTGGCCGGGCGCGCTGACGCTCGTCGCCAAGCACCAGCCGTCGTTGCAGTGGGACCTGGGGGACACGAGGGGCACGGTCGCCGTCCGGATGCCCCTGCACCCCGTGGCCATCGAGCTGCTGACCGAGGTCGGCCCGATGGCGGTGTCCTCGGCGAACCTGACGGGCCATCCGGCGCCGGAGGACTGTGACGCGGCCCAGGAGATGCTCGGCGACTCGGTCTCCGTGTACCTCGACGGCGGTCCGACCCCGGGCAACGTCCCCTCCTCGATCGTCGACGTCACCCGTGAGGTGCCGCTGCTGCTGCGTGCGGGCGCGATCTCCGCGGAGGAGCTCCGGAAGGTCGTACCCGACCTCGAGGTGGCGAATTGACGGCCCCTGACGCGGGGCGTGGCATATGGGACCCGGAGGAGACGCGGACCTTCACAGGGCTCCCGCGTGACACCTTCCGCATCCTCCACGTCAGCACCGGCAACGTGTGCCGCTCACCGATCACCGAGCGGCTGACCCGGCATGCCCTGGCGGACCGGCTCGGCGACCCGCTGTGGGGCGGGCTCGTCGTGGAGAGCGCGGGGACCTGGGGCCATGAGGGCGCGCCCATGGAGGCCAACGCGGAGACCGTGCTGGCCGACTTCGGCGCGGACGCGACCGGCTTCACGGGCCGCGAACTCCTCGACGAGCACGTCATCATGGCCGACCTGGTCCTCACCGCCACCCGCGACCACCGTCAGCAGGTCATCTCGATGGGCCACTCGGCGGGCCTGCGCACCTTCACCCTGAAGGAGTTCACCCGCCTGGTCCGAGCGATAGACCCGACAACGCTGCCTCCCCTGGAGGACGGCGTGGTGGCCCGCGCCCGCGCCCTGGTCCGCGCCGCGGCGGCTCTACGCGGGTGGCTCCTGGCACCGACGGCGGAGGCGGACGAGGTGTACGACCCGTACGGGGCGCCGCTGCCGTTCTTCCGGTCGATCGGGGACGAGATACATCAGGCGGTGGATCCCGTCGTCACTGCTCTCACCGGAGTAGCCGCCAGGACGTGACGACCGAGCATCCCACCGGTCTCGGGCCTACATTGGACGTACGTCATCGTCGACGCCCCGGAGTCCACCATGTCGGTCACCCATGCCCCCGAGACCACCGACATCCTGCGGCGGCAGGATCCCGAGCTGGCCGAGATCCTGCTCGGCGAGCTAGCGCGGCAGTCGACGTCGTTGCAGTTGATCGCCGCCGAGAACTTCAGCTCGCCGGCCGTGCTGGCCGCGATGGGGTCGCCGCTGGCGAACAAGTACGCCGAGGGATACCCCGGTGCCCGGCACCACGGCGGCTGCGAGATCGTCGACGTCGCCGAGCGGATCGCCGTGGACCGCGCCAAGGCCCTCTTCGGCGCCGAGCACGCCAACGTGCAGGCCCATTCGGGCTCGTCGGCCGTGCTGGCCGCCTATGCAGCACTCCTGCGCCCCGGCGACACCGTCCTCGCCCTCGGCCTGCCCTACGGCGGTCACCTCACCCACGGCTCGCCCGCCAACTTCTCCGGCCGCTGGTTCGACTTCGTGCCGTACGGCGTCGACGCGGAGACCGGGCTCATCGAGTACGACCAGATGCGCACGCTCGCCCGTCAGCACCGGCCCAAGGCCATCGTGTGCGGCTCCATCGCCTATCCCCGGCACATGGACTACGCCTTCTTCCGCGAGGTCGCCGACGAGGTCGGGGCGTATCTCATCGCCGACGCCGCTCACCCCATCGGGCTCGTCGCCGGGGGAGCGGCGCCCAGTCCGGTGCCGTACGCCGACGTCGTCTGCGCCACCACGCACAAGGTGCTGCGCGGACCCCGCGGCGGCATGATCCTGTGCGGTGCCGAGCTGGCCGAGCGGGTCGACCGGGCCGTCTTCCCGTTCACGCAGGGCGGCGCGCAGATGCACACCATCGCCGCCAAGGCCGTCGCGTTCGGCGAGGCGGCAACACCGGCCTTCACGACGTACGCCCATCAGGTGGTCGCGAACGCGAGGGTTCTCGCGGCGGGGCTGGCCGCCGAGGGCCTCGTCGTCACCACGGGCGGGACCGACACCCATCTGGTCACCGCCGACCCGGCACCGCTCGGCGTCGACGGGCGGACCGCGAGGGGCCGGCTCGCGGCGGCCGGCATGGTGCTCGACTGCTGTGCGCTGCCGCACGCGGACGCCCGCGGTCTGCGCCTGGGAACGGCGGCCGTGACCACCCAGGGCATGGGGGAGGCGGAGGTGGCGCGGATCGCCGTACTGCTCGCGGGGGTGCTCAGAGGTGAGGCCGAGACGCAGAAGGCACGTGAAGAAGTCCGGGATCTGGTCGGGGGATTTCCGCCGTATCCGGCCTGAGCGGGGGTAGGCGTTCCGAGGTGCACAGCCACTCGTGCAACCATCGTCGCTACCCGAAAGTCCCCATCCATATGCGTCCATCGCTAGGGTGTGGGGCTGAGATGGCCAGCGAGACCTGTGGGGAAGCCTGTGCGTGAATACCTGCTGACGCTCTGCATCACGGCCGCGGTGACGTATCTGCTGACAGGGCCGGTACGGAAGTTCGCGATCGTGGCCGGGGCGATGCCGGAGATCAGGGCCCGTGACGTGCACCGGGAACCGACTCCGCGGCTCGGCGGTATCGCCATGTTCTTCGGCCTGTGCGCGGGTCTGCTGGTCGCCGACCACCTCACCAACCTCAGCCAGGTCTTCGACAAGTCGAACGAGCCCAGGGCGCTGCTCAGCGGCGCCGCGCTGATCTGGCTGATCGGCGTCCTGGACGACAAGTTCGAGATCGACGCCCTGATCAAGCTGGGCGGCCAGATGATCGCCGCCGGCGTCATGGTCATGCAGGGTCTGACGATCCTGTGGCTGCCGATCCCGACGGTGGGCAATGTCGCGCTGACCCAGTGGCAGGGCACCCTGCTGACGGTGGCGCTCGTCGTCATCACCATCAACGCGGTCAACTTCGTCGACGGCCTCGACGGCCTCGCGGCCGGCATGGTGTGCATCGCGTCGGCGGCGTTCTTCCTCTACGCCTACCGCGTCTGGGTGTCGTACGGCATCGAGGCCGCCGCCCCGGCCACGCTGTTCTCGGCGATCCTGATGGGCATGTGTCTGGGCTTCCTGCCGCACAACATGCACCCCGCGCGGATCTTCATGGGTGACTCCGGCTCGATGCTGATCGGTCTGGTGCTGGCCGCGGGTGCGATCTCCATCACCGGCCAGGTCGACCCCGACGCGTTGAAGCTGTTCGCCGGGTCCGAGAAGGCGGCCGTGCACCAGACGGTGCCGGTCTACATCCCGCTGCTGCTGCCGCTGACCATCATCGCGATCCCGGCGGCCGACCTGGTCCTGGCGATCGTGCGCCGCACCTGGCGCGGTCAGTCGCCGTTCGCCGCCGACCGCGGGCATCTGCACCACCGGCTCCTGGAGATCGGGCACTCGCACAGCCGCGCGGTGCTGATCATGTACTTCTGGTCGGCGCTGATCGCGTTCGGCGCGCTCGCGTACTCCGTGAACTCCGCGTCCATGTGGATCGTCCTGAGCGTGGTGTTCCTCTCCGCGATCGGTCTGCTCCTGCTGCTGCTGCCGCGGTTCACGCCGCGTGCCCCGCTGTGGGCGCAGGCCTTCGTGCCGCCGCGCTACCGCCGCCGCAGGGCCGTTGCGGAATCCGCGCAGGTCACCGAACCGGCCGCCGCGGCCGTGGAGTCGGAGGAAGAGGAGGAGCGCACTCCGGTCGCCGTCGGGGTCTCCGGCGTCAACGGGGCGACCGCCCTCGGCGCCCGTTCGCGCTTCCTGGACAGGCGGAAAGCCGGAACGTCGCGCTGACGCGGCAAGGTAAGAATCTGACTAGAGCATTGCCAAGTCGTGGGAGTGGGTTGGGGGTGCAAAGCGCCCCAATACCAGACAAGTGGGCGGCGTTTTTGCACAGACGCGCACTGTCAGTCTCATGTGTGACAGCGAGCACACCAACCAGGTAAAGACCTCATCAAATAGTTTGTGATACGGTTCACGAGAACCCCGGACAGAGTCGAAGGACCGCAGTGCGACGGTCCATTGGCGTGAGACTCAAGCTCTCCATCCGGGACTACGCTCGTCCATGACGACACCCTGCCCCCTGTGAAAGCGGAGTTGCCGCCATGCCCTCCAATGACGCCCGGAACCTCCTCCAGACCGCTGTGCCAACAGCGGCCGTCGGCGCGGTCACCGTTGCCGTCAGTGGAGTGGTCGCCGGCGGCAAGGGGGCGCTCGGAGCGGCTGTCGGCACCGTGCTGGCCATCCTGTTCATGGGAATCGGTCTGTACGTCCTGCAATGGACGGCAAAAACGCTCCCGCAGTTGTTCCAGGCCATGGGGCTGATGCTCTATGTCGCCCAACTCCTGCTGCTCCTCATCTTCGTCGCCCTTTTCCAGGACACCTCCCTCTTCAACCCGAAGGCGTTCGCGGCCTCGCTTGTCGTCGCGACCGTCGTGTGGATGGCCGCACAGGCCCGTGCGCATATGAAGGCCAAGATCTTCTACGTCGACCCGGACTCCGAGAAGAGCGGGAAGTCGGAGAAGTCAGGGTCGTCGTCGTGAGGGGTAGGGCCGGGATAAAGGCGTGGAAGAACTCCTGCTATCGTCCGGTGCCAACTGCGGCATCGCGGGCGCGGGCATCTGAGCTGACGCCTGCTCAATCGCGAGGCTTGATGCCCCCCAGCCGCCCCCACATCCGTAACACCTGTCCGGTGCCGACCAGCGGCTGCGTGCCGCGCCGACACAACGAGGTAGCCGTACCCATGCGTCACGCCGAAGGAGCCCGCGGTGAGTGCTGACCAGACCCAGCTCGCCTTTGAATGGAGCTGTCGGATCATGTCCGACGGGTGTGGCTTTCCGGCTCCGGGCCTGCACTCGTTCCTGTTCCAGCCCATCGCCGAGGTCGGCGGGTTCGAGTTCAACAAGGTGATGTTGCTCGCGCTCATCACCACCCTGCTCGTCGTCGCCTTCTTCTGGGCCGCGTTCGGCAAGGCCAAGGTTGTTCCGGGCAAGGTGCAGATGATCGGTGAGGCCGGCTACGACTTCGTACGCCGGAACATCGTTTACGAGACCCTCGGTAAGAAGGAGGGCGAGAAGTACGTCCCCCTGATGGTCTCGCTGTTCTTCTTCATCTGGATCATGAACATCTGGTCCGTGATTCCGCTGGCCCAGTTCCCGGTGTCATCGATCATCTCGTTCCCGATCGTGCTGGCAGCCATCGTCTACGTGACCTGGGTCTCCGTGACCTTCAAGCGTCACGGGTTCGTCGGCTTCTTCAAGAACGTCACGGGCTACGACAAGTCGCTCGGCGGCGTGCTGCCGCTCGTCATGATCATCGAGTTCTTCTCGAACCTGCTGGTCCGCCCGTTCACACACGCGGTGCGACTCTTCGCCAACATGTTCGCCGGCCACCTGATGCTGGTGATGTTCACCGTCGCCTCCTGGTACCTGCTGAACAGCTGGATGATCCCGGCGGCCGGTGTCTCGTTCGTCATGACCGTCGTCATGATCCTCTTCGAGCTTTTCGTGCAGGCCGTCCAGGCGTACGTCTTCGTACTCCTCGCCTGCTCGTACATCCAGGGCGCTCTCGCCGAGCACCACTGAGCACCGCCCGCCCCCAAGCCCCAGAACGTCCGGTGGCCAACCCCCGCCGGTCCAAGAAAGAGAAGGAAGAATCAGCATGGCTGCCACTGAGACCCTCGCCGCTGTCTCCGGTTCGCTCGGCTCCATCGGCTACGGCCTCGCCGCCATCGGCCCCGGCGTCGGCGTCGGCATCATCTTCGGTAACGGCACCCAGGCCCTCGCTCGTCAGCCCGAGGCCGCCGGCCTGATCCGCGCCAACCAGATCCTGGGCTTCGCCTTCTGTGAGGCGCTCGCCCTCATCGGCATCGTTATGCCGTTCGTGTTCGGTAAGTAATCACCTCTTACTGACACGAATCGACGAAAGGCACTGATGTGATCGCCAATTGGGTACAGCTGGCGGCCGAGGAAGAGCAGAGCCCGCTCATTCCTCCGGGCCCCGAGCTGCTCGTCGGCACCATCGCCTTCGCCATCGTGTTCTTCTTCTTCTGGAAGAAGCTGCTTCCGAACATCAACAAGGTTCTGGAGGAGCGCCGCGAGGCGATCGAAGGCGGAATCGAGAAGGCCGAGGCGGCTCAGGTCGAGGCCCAGAGCGTCCTTGAGCAGTACAAGGCGCAGCTCACCGAGGCCCGTCACGAGGCCGCGCGACTGCGCCAGGAGGCGCAGGAGCAGGGCGCCACGCTCATCGCCGAGATGCGCGCGGAAGGCCAGCGGCAGCGCGAGGAGATCGTCGCCGCGGGTCACGCGCAGATCGAGGCCGACCGCAAGGCCGCGTCCTCCGCGCTGCGCCAGGACGTCGGCAAGCTCGCCACCGACCTGGCCGGCAAGCTCGTCGGTGAGTCCCTCGAGGACCACGCCCGGCAGAGCCGCGTGATCGACCGCTTCCTCGACGAGCTCGAGGAGAAGGCCGAGGCCGCGCGATGAACGGAGCGAGCCGCGAGGCCCTGGCAGCCGCACGTGAGCGTCTCGACGCGCTGACGGACAACACGTCCGTGAACGTCGGCACGCTCGCCGAGGAGCTGGCCGCCGTCACCGCGCTGCTCGACCGCGAGGTGTCGCTGCGTCGGGTCCTCACCGACCCGGCGCAGGCCGGCGAGGGCAAGGCCGAACTGGCCCAGCGTCTCCTCGGTGGCCAGGTGGGCGGCGAGACCGCCGATCTGGTGTCCGGCATGGTGCGCTCCCGCTGGTCGCAGTCGCGTGACCTCGCGGACGCCCTGGAGGAGCTGGCGAACCTCGCCGACCTCACCGCCGCGCAGCAGGCGGGCGCGCTCGACGACGTCGAGGACGAACTGTTCCGGTTCGGCCGGATCGTCTCTTCGAACACCGAGCTGCGCGCCGCGCTGACCGACCGCGCCGCGACGGCGCCGGCCAAGAGCGAGCTGCTGCGCAGCCTGCTCGGCGGCCGTGCCCATGCGACCACCGAGCGTCTGGTGACGCGTCTCGTCACCGCGCCGCGGGGACGTAGCCTGGAGTCGGGACTGGAGTCCCTGTCCAAGCTCGCCGCCGAGCGCCGGGACCGGCTGGTCGCCGTCGTCACCTCGGCGGTGCCGCTGAGCGACACGCAGAAGCAGCGCCTGGGCGCCGCTCTCGCGAAGCTCTACGGCCACACGATGCACCTCAACATCGACGTGGACCCCGAGGTCCTCGGCGGGATCCGGGTGCAGGTCGGCGACGAGGTCATCAACGGCTCCCTCGCGGACCGCATCGAGGACGCCGGCCGCCGCCTGGCGGGCTGAGCAGCAACTTCATAAGCAGTACGTACAGACGGCCCGGTTGGGCCGTGCAGAGGATTCCTGGGGGTCGCCCCCAGACCCCCAAGTTGAAACTTCGGGCCCAACAAGGAGAGCAGGGAACCCAGATGGCGGAGCTCACGATCCGGCCGGAGGAGATCCGGGACGCGCTGGAGAACTTCGTCCAGTCGTACAAGCCGGACGCGGCCTCGCGCGAGGAGGTCGGTACGGTCACCCTTGCCGGCGACGGCATCGCGAAGGTCGAGGGTCTTCCCTCGGCCATGGCCAACGAACTGCTGAAGTTCGAGGACGGCACCCTCGGACTCGCGCTCAACCTGGAAGAGCGCGAGATCGGTACCGTCATCCTCGGCGAGTTCAGCGGCGTCGAGGAGGGCCAGCCGGTCACCCGCACCGGCGAGGTCCTGTCCGTCGCCGTGGGCGAGGGCTACCTCGGCCGTGTCGTCGACCCCCTCGGCAACCCGATCGACGGCCTCGGCGAGATCGAGACCAGCGGTCGTCGCGCCCTTGAGCTGCAGGCTCCGGGCGTCATGGCCCGTAAGTCGGTGCACGAGCCGATGGAGACCGGCTACAAGGCCGTCGACGCGATGACCCCGATCGGCCGTGGCCAGCGTCAGCTGGTCATCGGTGACCGTCAGACCGGCAAGACCGCCCTGGCCGTCGACACGATCATCAACCAGCGTGACAACTGGCGTTCCGGTGACCCGAAGAAGCAGGTCCGCTGCGTCTACGTCGCCATCGGCCAGAAGGGCTCGACCATCGCCTCCGTGCGTGGCGCCCTCGACGAGGCCGGCGCGCTGGAGTACACGACCATCGTCGCCGCCCCGGCGTCCGACCCGGCCGGCTTCAAGTACCTGGCGCCGTACACCGGTTCGGCCATCGGTCAGCAGTGGATGTACGAGGGCAAGCACGTCCTCATCATCTTCGACGACCTCTCGAAGCAGGCCGACGCCTACCGCGCCGTGTCGCTGCTGCTGCGCCGCCCGCCGGGCCGTGAGGCCTACCCGGGTGACGTCTTCTACCTGCACTCCCGTCTGCTGGAGCGCTGCGCGAAGCTCTCCGACGAGCTGGGCGCCGGTTCGATGACGGGTCTGCCGATCGTCGAGACCAAGGCGAACGACGTGTCGGCGTTCATCCCGACCAACGTCATCTCCATCACCGACGGCCAGTGCTTCCTGGAGTCGGACCTGTTCAACGCCGGTCAGCGCCCCGCGCTGAACGTCGGTATCTCCGTCTCCCGAGTCGGTGGTTCCGCGCAGCACAAGGCGATGAAGCAGGTTTCGGGCCGTCTCCGCCTCGACCTCGCCCAGTACCGCGAGCTGGAGGCGTTCGCCGCCTTCGGTTCCGACCTGGACGCCGCGTCGAAGTCGCAGCTGGAGCGCGGTCAGCGTCTGGTCGAGCTGCTCAAGCAGGCTCAGTACCAGCCGATGCCGACCGAGGACCAGGTCGTCTCCGTGTGGGCCGGTACCACCGGCAAGATGGACGACGTCCCGGTCAACGACATCCGCCGCTTCGAGAAGGAGCTCCTCGAGTACCTGCACCGCAAGGAGCAGGGCCTCATGACCTCCATCAAGGAGGGCGGCAAGATGTCGGACGACACGCTCACCGCCATCGCCGACGGCATCGCGGAGTTCAAGAAGCAGTTCGAGACCTCGGACGGCAAGCTTCTCGGCGAAGACGCGCCGGCCGCCGCGGCCAAGTGACGACGGAAGGGACCTGACTCATGGGAGCCCAGCTCCGGGTCTACAAGCGTCGCATCCGATCCGTCACCGCGACCAAGAAGATCACGAAGGCGATGGAGATGATCGCCGCCTCGCGTGTCGTCAAGGCGCAGCGCAAGGTGGCGGCCTCCACGCCGTACGCGACCGAGCTCACCCGCGCGGTCACGGCGGTCGGAACCGGCTCGAACACGAAGCACCCACTGACCACGCAGGCCGAGACGGTCGTGCGGTCCGCGGTGCTGCTCCTCACGAGCGACCGTGGTCTCGCCGGCGCCTTCAACTCCAACGCCATCAAGGTGGCGGAGAAGCTGACCGAGCGCCTCGAGGCCGAGGGCAAGGAGGTCGACACGTACATCGTCGGCCGCCGCGGTCTGGCTCACTACAACTTCCGCGAGCGCAAGGTCGCGGAGTCGTGGTCGGGCTTCACCGACGAGCCCACGTACGCGGACGCCAAGAAGGTCGCGGGTCCGCTGATCGAGGCCATCGAGAAGGACACGGCCGAGGGCGGCGTGGATGAACTCCACATCGTCTTCACCGAGTTCGTCTCGATGATGACGCAGACGGCGCTCGACGACCGTCTGCTGCCGCTCAGCCTCGAAGAGGTCGCAGCGGAGGCCACGCCCAAGGGCGAGATCCTTCCGCTGTACGACTTCGAGCCCTCGGCGGAGGACGTCCTCGACGCCCTTCTGCCGCGCTACGTGGAGAGCCGTATCTACAACGCGCTGCTCCAGTCGGCCGCTTCGAAGCACGCCGCCACGCGGCGCGCGATGAAGTCGGCCACAGACAACGCGGGAGAGCTGATCACCACTCTCTCCCGTCTTGCCAACGCGGCCCGCCAGGCCGAAATCACCCAGGAAATCAGCGAGATCGTCGGTGGCTCCGCAGCCTTGGCCGACGCGACCGCGGGGAGTGACAGGTAATGACGACGACAGTTGAGACGGCCGCTGCCACGGGCCGCGTCGCCCGGGTCATCGGCCCGGTCGTCGACGTGGAATTCCCCGTCGACGCGATGCCGGAGATCTACAACGCTCTGCACGTCGAGGTGGCCGACCCGGCCCTCGACGGCGCGAAGAAGACGCTGACCCTGGAGGTCGCCCAGCACCTGGGTGACGGCCTGGTCCGCACCATCTCGATGCAGCCCACCGACGGTCTGGTCCGCCAGGCCGCGGTCACCGACACGGGTGCCTCCATCACCGTGCCGGTCGGCGACTTCACCAAGGGCAAGGTGTTCAACACCCTCGGCGAGGTACTGAACACCGACGAGCAGTACGACGGTGAGCGCTGGGGCATCCACCGCAAGGCTCCGAACTTCGACGAGCTCGAGTCGAAGACCGAGATGTTCGAGACCGGCGTCAAGGTCATCGACCTTCTCACCCCGTACGTCAAGGGTGGAAAGATCGGTCTGTTCGGTGGTGCCGGCGTCGGCAAGACGGTGCTCATCCAGGAGATGATCTACCGCGTCGCCAACAACCACGACGGTGTCTCCGTGTTCGCCGGTGTCGGTGAGCGCACTCGTGAGGGCAACGACCTCATCGAGGAGATGGCGGAGTCGGGCGTCATCGACAAGACCGCCCTGGTCTTCGGTCAGATGGACGAGCCCCCGGGCACCCGTCTGCGCGTGGCCCTCGCCGGTCTGACCATGGCGGAGTACTTCCGCGATGTGCAGAAGCAGGACGTGCTGTTCTTCATCGACAACATCTTCCGCTTCACGCAGGCCGGTTCCGAGGTCTCGACCCTGCTCGGCCGTATGCCCTCCGCGGTGGGTTACCAGCCGAACCTGGCCGACGAGATGGGTCTCCTCCAGGAGCGCATCACCTCGACCCGTGGTCACTCGATCACCTCGATGCAGGCGATCTACGTCCCCGCGGACGACCTGACCGACCCGGCCCCGGCCACCACCTTCGCCCACCTCGACGCGACGACGGTTCTCTCCCGTCCGATCTCCGAGAAGGGCATCTACCCGGCCGTGGACCCGCTGGACTCCACGTCCCGCATCCTGGACCCCCGCTACATCGCGGCGGACCACTACAACACGGCCATGCGTGTCAAGGGTGTCCTGCAGAAGTACAAGGACCTCCAGGACATCATCGCGATCCTCGGTATCGACGAGCTGGGCGAAGAGGACAAGCTCGTCGTCCACCGTGCCCGTCGCGTGGAGCGCTTCCTGTCCCAGAACACCCACGTCGCCAAGCAGTTCACCGGCGTCGACGGGTCGGACGTCCCGCTGGAGGAGTCGATCACCGCGTTCAACGCGATCATCGACGGCGAGTACGACCACTTCCCGGAGCAGGCGTTCTTCCTGTGCGGTGGCATTGAGGACCTCAAGGCCAACGCCAAGGAGCTCGGCGTCTCCTGAACTCGGACCTGAAGAGTCCTGAGCTCTGAGTTCGACTGAGGGGGCGGGGCACGTCCCGCCCCCTCTTTCACGCCTACTAGACTTGTAACCAACACCCGGCCGAACAGCCGGGTGGTGACCCGAGGAGCCACCTTGGCTGCTGAGCTGCACGTCGCGCTGGTCGCGGCCGACCGAGAGGTCTGGTCCGGCGAGGCCACCCTGGTCGTCGCGCGCACCACGTCCGGCGACATCGGCGTCATGCCCGGTCACCAGCCGCTGCTCGGTGTGCTGGAGTCGGGCCCGGTGACCATCCGTACGAGTGATGGTGGAACGGTCGTCGCCGCGGTGCACGGCGGTTTCATCTCGTTCGCGGACAACAAGCTGTCGCTGCTGGCCGAGATCGCCGAGCTGTCGGACGAGATCGACGTCCAGCGCGCGGAGCGTGAGCTGGAGCGCGCGAAGGCGGAGGGTGACGCCGCCGCCGAGCGCCGCGCGGACGTACGAATCCGTGCGGCGGCGACGCGCTAGCCTGACGCGAGACCGTATGACGTCACTCAGCCGCGGCTGGGACCGGAGCAATCCGGCCCTGGTCGCGGCTGAGGCAAATGTGGATGTTTTTTCCATTCCGTTACCGAGTAGACGAGGAGGTCGGTGTCGATGGTCCTCGCTCTGACTGTGTGCGGAATCGTCGTGGCACTTGTGGTGCTGGGACTGTTCGTCTTCGGCCTTCGTCGCAGACTCATCCAGCGCTCCGGCGGCACCTTCGACTGTTCGCTGCGCTGGGACGTCCCGGAGAAACCCGATACCAACGGCAAGGGCTGGAGCTACGGAGTCGCCCGCTACAACGGCGACCGCATCGAGTGGTACCGCGTCTTCTCCTACGCCTACCGCCCCCGCCGGGTCCTGGAGCGCGCCGCGATCGAGGTCGCCGGGCGCCGGCTGCCGGAGGGCGAGGAGGAGCTGGCGCTGCTCTCCGACGCCGTCATCCTGACCTGTCTGCACCGGGGCACGCGGCTTGAACTCGCCATGAGCGAAGACGCGCTGACCGGGTTTCTCGCGTGGCTGGAAGCAGCCCCGCCCGGTCAGCGCGTCAATGTCGCCTAGGTCCTACTGAGGGTCGTAACCCGCTTACGACAGCCCGCTGTTGATGGCGCTCACCAGCTCACCGTTGCCGGTGTCGCCGCTGAACTCCCAGAAGAACGCCCCGCCGAGGCCCTGGTTCTTGGCCCAGGTCATCTTGGTGCCGATGGTGGCGGGGGTGTCGTACGACCACCAGTTGTTGCCGCAGTAGGCGTATGCCGTGCCCGCGATGGTGCCGGTGGCCGGGCAGGACGTCTTGAGGACCTTGTAGTCCTCGATGCCCGCCTCGTAGGTGCCCGGGGCCGCGCCGGTCGCCGTGCCGCCGGGGGCGGCCTGGGTGACACCGGTCCAGCCGCGGCCGTAGAAGCCGATGCCGAGCAGCAGCTTCTTGGAAGCCACGCCCTTCGACTTCAGCTTGGCGATCGCGTCGGCGGAGTTGAAGCCCGCCTGCGGGATGCCGGAGTACGAGGTCAACGGCGAGTGCGGGGCGGTCGGGCCCTGCGCGTTGAAGGCGCCGAAGTAGTCGTACGTCATCACGTTGTACCAGTCGACGGAGGCCGAGGCGCCGCCGTAGTCGGCTGCGTCGATCTTGCCGCCGGAGGAGCCGTCGGCCGTGATGGCCGCGGTGACCAGGTAGTTCGAGCCGAACTCGGTGCGCAGGGCCTGCATCAGGTTCTTGAAGGCCGCCGCGCCGGAGGTGTCACAGGTCAGTCCGCAGGCGTTCGGGTACTCCCAGTCGATGTCGATGCCGTCGAAGACATCGGCCCAGCGGGGGTCCTCGACGACCGCCTTGCAGGACTTGGCGAACGCGGCCGGGTTGGCCGCGGCCTGGGCGAAGCCGCCGGAGTAGGTCCAGCCGCCGAAGGAGTACAGCACCTTGATGTGCGGGTACTTGGCCTTCAGCTGGCGCAGCTGGTTGAAGTTGCCGCGCAGCGGCTGGTCCCAGGTGTCGGCCGTGCCGCTGACGGACTGGTCGGCGGTGTAGGCCTTGTCATAGGCGGCGTAGGTGTCGTCGACGGTGCACTGACCGTTCTTGACGTTGCCGAACGCGTAGTTGATGTGCGTGATCTTCGACGCGGAGCCCGAGCTGACCAGGTTCTTCACGTGGTAGTTGCGGCCGTAGACGCCCCACTCGGTGAAGTAGCCGAGCTTGACCTTGTCGCCGGTGGGCGGCGGCTCGGTGGTGCCGCCGGTGGTGGTGACGGCGACTGCGCCGCTGACCGGGCCGGTCTGGTCGGCGGTGTCGCGGGCCTGGACGGTGTACGAGTAGGCGGTGCCGGCGGTCAGGCCGGTGTTGGTGTACGACGTCGTCGTCACGGTGGCGACCTTGGTGCCGTCGCGCAGGACGTCGTAGTTCTTGACGCCGTTGTCGTCGGTGGCGGCGTTCCAGGAGAGCTTCACCGAGGTGTTGGTGATGTCCGAGGCGGTGGGAGTGCCGGGGGCGCTCGGCGCGCTGTCGCCGGGGGTCGTGGTGCCGCCGTCACAACTGCCGCCGTTGAGCTTGCAGTTGGCGGGGGAACCGGACCCGGCGCCGTTGAAGCCGAAGGAGACGGAGGCGCCGGGGGCGAGGGTGCCGTTCCAGGACTTGTTCTTGGCGGTCCAGTGGGTGCCGGAGGAGGTGACGTCGGCATCCCAGGCGGAGGTGACGGACGTGCCGGAGGGGAAGTCCCACTCGACGGTCCAGGAGCTGAGGGCGGTGTCGCCGGTGTTCTTGACGGTCCACTTGCCTTCGAAGCCGGTGCCCCAGTCCTGCGGCTTGGCGTAGGTGGCGGTCGCGGATGTCGCGGCCTGGGCGGGGCTCGCGAGGCCGACGAGGCCGGCGAAGGGGAGCACCAGGGTCGCTATCCCTGCCGCCACTCTGTGTCTGAAGCGCATGCCGCGCCTCCTTGTCTGAATTTTCGGGGCGCCTGAGCCGGTGTCGAGGCGACGACCGTGCTCGCGGCCTCGACACCGGCACGCCCCTTGGGGAGGGGTGTTGGGGCGCGACTGAGCCTTCACGCCCACGGTGCGGCGAGAATAGAAAGGTCTGGACCACGGGTCAATAGGTCTGGACCACTTAGTATGTGATCGCTCAGACACCCAACTCCTGCGCCAACACCGCGGCTTGCACGCGGCTGCGCAGTTCCAGCTTCCCCAGCAGTCGGCTGACGTGCGTCTTCACCGTCGCCTCCGCCATGTCGAGACGGGTCGCGATGTCCGCGTTGGACAATCCCTCGCCCAGACAGGACAGCACCTCGCGCTCCCGGCGGGTGAGGGTGTCCAGGACCGCCGGGTCGACGCTCGGCTGCCGTACCGGCTTGGCGGCGAACTCCGAGATCAGCCGGCGAGTGACGGCCGGAGCGACGATCCCCTCTCCGCGCGCCACCGTACGGACCGCCTCCACGAGATCCCTCGCCTCCGTGTTCTTCAGCAGGAATCCGGACGCCCCGGCCCTGAGCGCCCCGAACACATACTCGTCGAGGTCGAAGGTGGTCAGCACGAGGACGTCCGCGAGCCCCTCCTCCGTGACCTTCCGCGTCGCCGACACCCCGTCCAGACGCGGCATCTGTACGTCCATCAGCACCAGGTCGGGCCGCAGTTCCCGGGCCAGCGCAACCGCCTGTTCGCCGTCCGCGGCCTCGCCGACCACCTCGATGTCGGGCGCGCTGCGCAGGATGAGGACCAGTCCGGCGCGGACGGCGGACTGGTCCTCGGCGACGAGCACGCGGATCATGCGGGATCTCCTTCAGTGACGTCGGCGACGGGCAGGGTGGCGCGTACGGCCCAGATCTTGCCGTTCGCCGAGCTCTCGGGGCCGGACTCGAAGGTGCCGCCGAGCAGTGCCGCCCGCTCCCGCATACCCACCAGACCGGCGCCGGAACCGGGCGCGCTCGGCCCGTCGCGGTCGCCGTACGGGCTGGTCACGGCGATGGCGAGGGAGCCGTTCGCCTGGCGCAGGAGCACGGTGACCCGGCCGGGGCAGGCGTGCTTGAGGGCGTTGGTGAGGGATTCCTGGACGATCCGGTAGGTGGCGAGCTCGACGGGGGCCGGCAGGGTCGTGCCGTGCTCGGCCTCCAGCGTGACGTCGAGGCCGTTGGCGCGGGCGTCGTCGACCAGGACGGTGAGGCCGTCGAGGGTCGGGACCGCGCTGGGTTCGCCGTCGCCGTCCCGCAGGATGCCGATCAGCCGGCGCATCTCCTCAAGCCCCTTGACGCTGTTCTCACGGATGACACCGAGGGCCTGCCGGGACGTCTCCGGATCGTCCAGCGACAGCGCGGCCGTGGAGTGGATCGCGATCGCCGACAGATGGTTGGCGACCATGTCGTGCAACTCCCGTGCCATCCGGGCACGTTCGGCGACGACGGCCTGGGTGCGGTCCATCTCGGCGAGCAGGGCCGTCTGTTCGGCGCGAAGGCGCGCGGCCTCGGCGGCGTCGCGGTGGTTGCGGACGATCCAGCCGGTGGCGGCGGGCCCGTACGCCACGACACCGACGACCACGCCGATCAGCAGCGCCTCCGGCACCCGCCACACCGCGAACGGCACCAGCGTCCCGGCCACCGTGAGCAGACCGGTGATCCACTGGATGCGCCTGGCCGAGGCGAGCGGGCCGTACAGGACGGCCGCGTAGACGACGTCGGTGAACATCAGCACCGACGCGAGGCTGCCCTGGGTCAGCAGGTCCGCGCAGATCGCGACCGTGCCGGTCAGCAGGGCCACGCGGGGTGCCGTGCGGCGCAGCAGCTCGCAGCCGGCCAGCACGGTGAGCGGCACCAGCACCGGCCAGGGGCCGTCGAAGAGGGTGATCGGGTCGTCGGACCGCCGGGTGCCCAGGCCCGCGAGGACGAGCAGCAGCCCGCCGAGCAGACCGCCGGCCGCGATGTACACGTCGAAGCGGTGCGGGCGGGGGAGTCGTACGGCCATGTCCCCATGAAACACGGCCCGCGCGCCGCCCGCCTGATCCCCGGGGACGGTCCTGGACTGCATCTTTCGATGTACGGCGACTTCGTCAGCGGCGACGACGAAAGCGGCGGCGTCCGCCGGGAGCCTGGAAGGGTGAGCGAAGGGAGCGAGCCGTGATCGTCGGACTGATCGTCGCCTGTGAGGTGGCGTTCTGGGTGCTGCTGGCCGCGGGACTGGCCTTCAGGTACGTCTTCGGGATGCCGCGGGTGGGGCTGGTCCTGCTGCTGTGCGAGCCGCTGCTGGAGCTCGTGCTGTTCATCGTCACCGCGGTCGACCTGCGCGGCGGCGCCGAGCCCGACTGGAAGCACGGCCTGGCCGCCGTCTACATCGGCTTCACCGTGGGCCTCGGCCACTCCACGATGCGATGGGCCGACGCCCGCTTCGCCCACCGCTTCGCGGGCGGCCCGCCGCCGGTACGGCCGCCGAAGTACGGAACGGCCCGCGCCGTCCACGAATGGAAGGTCGCGGGCCGCTGGATCCTCGCCGCGGTCGTCGCCATGACCCTGCTCCAGGCCGCGATCTGGTACGTCGGCGGCGAGGGCGGGACCGACTCGCTACGGACGTGGCAGCAGCGCATGGTGTGGCTGATCGGCATCAACGTGATCATCGCCGGCAGCTACACCCTGTTCCCCAAGCGCGAGCGGTAGCGCTCAGCGCTCCCCACCCGGCACCCACAGCACGTCCCCGGTCTCCGTGTTCGCCGACCTCGCCAGGATGAACAGCAGGTCGGACAGGCGGTTCAGATAGGTCGCGGTCAGCGGATTCATGAGCTCTCCGTGCACCTCCAGGGCCGCCCACGTCCGGCGCTCGGCACGTCGTACGACCGTGCACGCCTGGTGCAGCAGGGCCGCACCCGGCGTGCCGCCGGGCAGGATGAAGGAGCGGAGCTTCTCCAGCCGCTCGTTGAAGTGGTCGCAGTCCGCCTCCAGCTTGTCGACGTAGAACTGCTCGACCCGCAGCGGCGGGAACTCGGGGTTCTCCACGACCGGCGTCGACAGGTCCGCACCCACGTCGAACAGGTCGTTCTGCACACGGGTGAGGACCTTGACGATCTCCTCGTCGAGCCCGCCCAGCGCGATCGCCGTGCCGATCACCGCGTTCGCCTCGTTGGCGTCGGCGTACGCCGAGATCCGCAGATCGGTCTTGGCGACCCGGCTCATGTCGCCGAGGGCGGTGGTGCCCTGGTCGCCGGTCCTGGTGTAGATGCGCGTCAGATTGACCATGGGACCAGCGTAGTTACGCCCCGGCCGTTCGGAACACGCGTGTGCCCACCGTCACGGCGAGTGCCGTGAGAGCGAGGGCGACCAGCACGCCGTACGCCATGTGCGCCGAGGCGTACGAGCCGACGTACGCGTCCCTGACCGCGTCCACCAGATAGCGGAACGGCACGAAGTGCGAGAGGACGTCCAGCCAGGCCGGGCCCAGGGTCATCGGGAGCATCAGGCCGGACAGGAGCATCATCGGCATCGTCAGGGCGTTGACCGCCGGACCGAACTCCCCCGGGGTGTGCAGCTTCATGGCCAGCGCGTACGACAGCGAGGCCAGCGACACCGTCAGCAGCGCGACGAACGCGAAGCCGATCAGGATGCCGGGCAGCGGGGCCCGCAGCCCCATCGCCAGCGCGGCCAGCACGAGCAGCACCGCCTGGAGGACGAAGACGGTGGCGTCCCGCAGCACCCGCCCGAGCAGCAGTGCCAGCCGGCTGACCGGCGTCACCCGCATCCGCTCCACCACCCCCTGACTCTTCTCGACGATGATCGTGAACCCCGCGAACGAGGCCCCGAACAGGCCGAGTTGAAGCAGCAGCCCGGGCACGAGCAGCTGCCACGAGCTGCCCGGCCCGCCCAGCGGGAGATCGGTGAGCAGCGGGCCGAAGAAGAGGAGATAGAGCAGCGGCATCAGCACGCCGAAGAGCAGGGCGAAGCGGGAGCGCAGGGACTGGCGGAGATAGCGGCCGTAGATCAGCGCGGTGTCGTGGAGAAGCATCGTCGGGGGATTCCTATACGGCTACGGGGGCGGCGTCGGCCGGTGTGGCGCTGCGGCCGGTGATGGCGAGGAAGGTGTCCTGGAGCGAGGCGTCGATCGAGCCGCCGTACTCCAGCTTGAGCGCGGTCGGGGTGCCCTCCGCGACGACCACGCCCTTGTCGACGACGACCAGACGGTCGGCGAGGGCGTCGGCCTCGTCCAGGTAGTGGGTGGTCAGGAACACCGTCGTGCCGTGCTCGTCGCGCAGCCGGCGGACCAGGTCCCACAGGTCGGCCCGGCTACCGGGGTCGAGGCCGGTGGTGGGCTCGTCGAGGAACAGCACCTTCGGGCGATGCGTGAGGGCCATCGCGATGTCCAGGCGCCGGCGCTGACCGCCCGACAGCGCCCCGCACTTGCGGTCGAGCAGCCCGGTCAGATCCAGATCCCGGGCCAACTCCTCGGTCCGCTCGGCCGCCTGGGTCTTCGTCAGCCGGTAGAGGCGGCCCTGGGTGACCAGTTCCTCCCGCACGGTGATCTGCGGGTCGACCCCGCCCGACTGGGCCACATAGCCGCAGGCTCTCCGCACTCCGGCGGGGTCGGTGGTGAGGTCGTGTCCGGCGACGGTGGCGGCGCCCCCGGTGGGTTTCAACAGGGTCGTGAGCATGCGCAGGGTGGTGGTCTTCCCGGCGCCGTTCGGGCCCAGGAATCCGAGGATCTCGCCCTCGCGGACCCTCAGGTCGATGCCGCGGACGGCCTCCACCGGGCCGAGTTTCGTCTGGAAGGTACGGGCCAGGCCCGCCGTACTGATGACGGTCATGGCCACAGAAAAACAGAGTCTCTTAAATTTTGCAATGACCCCAAAGTTTCAGAGAGTCCAGCGAAGCTAGGATGTGGACCATGGCTGAAGGGCTCAGGGAGCGGAAGAAGCGCGAGACGAGGCAGCGGATCTCGGACATCGCCACCGGGCTGTTCCTGGAGCACGGATTCGTGACCGTGACCATCGCGGAGGTGGCGGAGGCCGCCGATGTCTCCGTGAACACCGTCTACAACTACTTCCCGGCGAAGGAGGACCTCTTCTTCGACCGCTCCTCCGGCGTCGTCGAACAGCTCTCCCGCTGGGTGCGCGGCCGGGACGTGGGGGAGTCGGCCGCGCGGGCCGTGCTGCGCGAACTGCGCGCGGAGGTGGAGGCGGTCTCGCCCCGGGTCGGCCTCATGGCGGGCTACGACCGTTTCATGCGCTGCATCCACGAGGCGCCGCCGCTCCGTTCCCGGCTGTGGAGTCTGCAGCAGGAGATCCACGACCACCTCGAAGCGACCCTCCGGGAGGCGACCGGTGCCGTCGACGCGGACCCGCTGCCGGGGCTGATCGCCGGTCAGATCTGCTGGGTCCACTCGGAGGTGTTCGTCCACATCGGGCGTGAGATGGTCGCCGGGCGCAATCCGGACGAAGTGTCACGAGAGGTGCTGGCGCTTCTCGGCGACATCGAGGAGCTGTTGAGCGAGAACGTGCTCAACTACGCCGTACGAGACCACGGATGAGCCGTGCCGGTGTGATGTCCGTCAGATGAGACGTGACGCGCATTACTAACCGGTCACACAGCACCTCACGCCCGCTAAGGTCCGCCGAAGAGGCAGTCGTAAACAGCATGTAAGGCGTTCAAAGGGGAGTCGCACAGTGGCACGGAAGCTTGCCGTCATCGGCGCCGGCTTGATGGGTTCCGGGATCGCCCAGGTCTCCGCTCAGGCGGGCTGGGACGTCGTCCTGCGGGACGTCACCGACGAGGCGCTCAAGCGTGGCACCGACGGCATCAAGGCCTCGTACGACAAGTTCGTGAGCAAGGGCAAGCTGGAGGCGCACGACGCCGACGCCGCCCTCGGCCGGATCACCGCCACCACCGACCTGGACGCCGCCGCGGACGCCGACATCGTCGTCGAGGCCGTTTTCGAGAAGCTCGAGGTCAAGCACGAGATCTTCCGTGCCCTCGACAAGATCGTGCGCGAAGACGCCGTGCTCGCCTCCAACACCTCCGCCATCCCGATCACCAAGATCGCGGCGGCCACCGAGCGCCCCGAGCGGGTCGTCGGTGTGCACTTCTTCTCGCCGGTGCCGATGATGCAGCTCGTCGAGCTCGTCCGCGGCTACAAGACGAGCGACGAAACCCTCGCCACCGCACGGGAGTTCGCCGAGTCCGTCGGCAAGACCTGCATCGTCGTCAACCGGGACGTCGCCGGCTTCGTGACCACCCGGCTCATCTCCGCCCTCGTCGTCGAGGCGACCAAGCTCTACGAGTCGGGCGTCGCCACCGCCGAGGACATCGACCTCGCCTGCAAGCTGGGCTTCGGCCACGCCATGGGCCCCCTCGCCACGGCCGACCTCACCGGCGTCGACATCCTGCTGCACGCCACGAGCAACATCTACACCGAGACCCAGGACGAGAAGTTCGCCCCGCCGGAGCTGATGCGCCGGATGGTTGACGCCGGTGACATCGGGCGCAAGAGCGGGCAGGGCTTCTACAAGCACTGAAACCGCACAGGCCCCTGAGGCATCACTCCCGGGGGTGAATTCGGTATCGGTTCGCTTACAGACGGCAACCTCTGACCGTCCAACTCAGTCAGACGTTGCATCAACCGGACATCACATTCGCGGAGCACGAGACGCACCACGGGGAGCGCATATGTTCATCAGGGGCGACCACGCCGAGCTGGTCGTCGGGGGCCGCCTCGACGTCCGCAGCGCGGCGGACGCCCGTACGGTCCTGCACACGGCCGTCGACGACGGAGTCGGCGATCTGGTGCTGGATCTGTCCGAGCTCGACTCCTGGGACGCCACCGGACTCGGGGTGATCATGGGGGCCCACCGCAGGGCCGGCCGCTGCGGCCGACGCCTCGTGCTGCGCGATGTACCGCCGCAGATGCAGCGCCTGCTGGTGGCCACCCGGCTGCACCGGATCCTGGCGATCGAGGGCGGCATCGGGGTGGAGTCACTGCCCCGGGTGTGACCCCTTGTGTGAACGCGGTGTGAGGGCCGGGTGCTGCTGCTGTGAAACGCAGGTCGCGCACAATCCTCACGAGACTGTGACGTCTCGGACGGCGCGGTACCCCGGGCTGTCGTAGATACTGTGCGAAGGTTTAGGGTTCGGTCGCCCGCTGAGTGAACATCCCTGAATGAGCGGGCCCGGACCAGAAGCGACAGCGCGGTGTGCAGCAAGGCCGGGAGGGGCTCGGCACACGACGCTTTTGGGGGGCTTGAACCTATGGACCCGAACAACCGGGGACCCGAGGAGTACGGCCATGACGGTGACGGCGATTCGCCGCGCCAGCGCCCGCCCAGGGACCCCCTCACACCCGACTTCGGCCAGAGCACACCCGCCCTGGCCCGCACGGTGCAGCTGGTGTCCGGCGACTACCTGCTCACCGTCAACCCCGTCGACGGCAGCGAGATAGAAGTCTGCCCGCCCGGCGAGCGGCCCTCACGGCCGCGGAAGCTCAGCGCCACCGAACGTGCCGAAGCGGACCGCGCGGCCAAGCCGCCCGTCCCGGCCGGTCTCAACCGGCCCACGCTGCACCTCCTGGCCCGCCAGGACGAGCGGGAACGGCTGGTACGCCTGCTCGCCCGCGGCCGTTCCGTACGTCTCACCGGCCCCGCCGGCTCCGGTCGCACCAGCCTGCTCGACCTCCTCGCCGAGGACTGCTCGGACCTCGCCCCCGACGGCGTGGTCCGGCTGACCGGCTTCCGCCGCACGGCCGACGACCTGCTGTACGACCTCTTCTACGCCGCCTTCGACGCCCCCCTGCACCGGCCCGCACGGGACGAGCTGCTCGGGTACGTCCGGGAGATCGGCGCGGTCGTCGTCCTGGACGACGTCGAGTTCGGCGGTGCCGCGCTCGACGAACTCCTGGACGCCACCCCCGAGTGCGCCTTCCTGGTCGCCACGACACCGGACGTGCCCGCGCCGTCCGCCGACTCGGCCATCGAGGAGGTCTTCCTCAGCGGCCTGGACCGGGCCGGCGGCGTGGAACTCCTGGAGCGCGGTGTCGGCCGGGTCCTCACCGAGGAGGAGGCCAACTGGGCCGGCGACCTCTGGTTCGAGTCCGAAGGGCTGCCGCTGCGTTTCGTCCAGGCCGGCGCCCTGCTCCGGCAGCGCGACGAACTGCGAGCCAGCACGGACGCCTTCGACGAGTTCGGCGTCTTCCAGGAAACCCAGGTCGACGCACCCTTCGAGGCCGGCGACGGACACGATGTACCGCTGCCCTCGCTCGCCGAGGGCGCCGCGCCCGCGGCCCTGCTCGCCACCCGGCTCAGCGACTCGGCGCGCGCCGCACTGCGGTTCGCCGTGGCGCTCGGCGGTGAGGTGCCGCACCAGGCACATCTGCCCGCCCTCGTCGGCGACACCCACGCGGACGCCGCCCTCGGTGAACTGCTGGGCTGCGCGCTGGTCTCCCCGGTCGGCTCCCGCTACCGGCTCGCCGCAGGGGTGCAGGCCCAGCTGGAGGCCGCCGGATACGGCACCGACACCGAGGCCAAGGCCCTGGCCGCCGCCCAGCACTACGCCTGGTGGGCCGGGCATCCGTCGGTCACTCCCGAGCGGGTGTGCGCCGAGGCGGACGCCGTGCTCGCCGCGCTCGGCATCCTCGTGCCGGCCGCCGTCCCGCCCGCCGAGGACGAGGAGTCCGTCACGGTCCAGCTGGCCCGCACCGCGGCGCCCGCGTTCGCCGCGGGGCTGCACTGGAGCGCCTGGGAGCGGACCCTGCAGTTCGGCGCCGAGGCCGCTCGGATCGCCGGTGACGGGGGCGAACGGGCCTACTTCCACCACGAGTTGGGTGTCCTCGCACTCTGCGCCGATCAGCTCGACCGGGCCCGCTCCGAACTGGAGGCCTCCATCGGGCTGCGCGGCGCACTCGCCGACAAGCGCGGCACGGTCGCCGGCCGCCGGGCTCTGGCGCTGGTCTCCGACCGCTCCGGCATCCCGCTCGGTATCGGCGCGACGACCGGTGAAGAGGTGCCCGACGCCCGGTACGAGGAGTCGCAGTCGCCTCCCGGTGGCGTCCCCGCGGCCTTCCCGCCGCTCCAGTCGCCGTTCGACAACTCGACCCTGGTCACCAACCGGGTCCCGGCGGCCCCCGTTCCCAACCGCAAGGCCCGCGGTGGTCTGAAGGGCCTCGCCCGCCGCAACCTCGTCGCGGCCGGCGCGGGCGCGCTGCTCGCGGCGGTGCTCGGCACGGTGGTGACGCTCGGCGCCACCTCCAACCCGGACAACGACAACCCGTCCACCAAGGTCGGCCCCAACCCGTCGGCCAGCCAGGGCGTGGACGACGGCAGCCTGGGCGCCGACGTGCCGAAGAACGGCGACGAGGGTGACACCGGCGAGGCCACCAGCCGGCCGACCGACCCGGGCCCCGACGGCACCTACGGCACCTCCGACGACCCGACACCGACGGACACCGCGGAGCCTTCGGACGACCCGAGCGGGACGAAGGGGACGTCGAGCTCGCCGAGCAAGACGCCCACGACGAAGCCGCCGACCTCGACCTCGAAGCCGCCGACCTCGTCTACGCCGACGGAGTCGCCGACGCCGACACCGACCGAGACGTCCGAGTCGCCCTCGCCCACGACGAGCCCCACGCCGGATCCTTCGGACGAGCCGTCCACCTCGGACTCGGCCAGCGGCCCCGCCGCCTCCAGCGCACCGGCGAGCACCTCCGCCGGCGCCCCGGAGAGCAGCGACGCGGGTTCGCCCAGCACCTCGGGCTCGGCGTCGAACGCGGTGATCTGACGCCGGTACGGCAACACAGGAGGGCCGGATCCTGGGAACAGGACCCGGCCCTCTTCGTCGTGGAAGAACCGGCGTGGAAGAACCGGCGTAGGGGAACCGGCGTAGCGGAAGAGCCCGTCAGAACAGCCGCAGCTTGTCGTCCTCGATGCCGCGCAGGGCGTTGTAGTCGAGGACCGTGCAGCCGATGCCGCGGTCCGTGGCCAGGACGCGGGCCTGGGGCTTGATCTCCTGGGCCGCGAAGACGCCGCGGACCGGGGCGAGATGCGGGTCGCGGTTCAACAGCTCGAGATAGCGGGTGAGTTGCTCCACCCCGTCGATCTCACCGCGCCGCTTGATCTCGACCGCGACGGTCTGGCCCTCGGCGTCCCGGCACAGGATGTCGACCGGGCCGATGGCCGTCATGTACTCGCGGCGGATCAACGTATAGCCGTCGCCGAGGGTTTCGATACGGTCGGCGAGCAGCTCCTGAAGGTGTGCTTCCACGCCGTCCTTGATCAGGCCGGGATCCACGCCCAGTTCGTGCGAGGAGTCGTGGAGGATCTCCTCCATGGTGATGATCAGCTTCTCGCCGCCCTTGTTGACGACGGTCCAGACGCCCACGGCGCCCTCGGGAAACTCCCCCGATTCCTCCTTCAACGTGCAGGGCGGCGACATCCAGTTCAGGGGCTTGTAGGCCCGGTCGTCCGCGTGGATCGACACGCTGCCGTCCGCCTTCACCAGGATGAGACGGGGGGCGGACGGGAGGTGGGCGGTGAGCCGGCCCGCGTAGTCCACGGAGCACCGGGCAATGACGAGACGCATGGTCGGCAACGCTACTCGACGGGCCCGGGTCCACGCGATTCGCCCCAGAAACGCGATGTTCGTTTGTGGCCGATTGTGTCCCCAACCAGGGCTCTCTATGTACGCGTTCGCCTGGTGCCGTCACCGTCCGTTGCTTACCGTAGTAACCGGGAGGTCGTGGAGCGTGCACTCAGCGTGTTCGGATTCGCGAACTCCCTTACCTGTCCGGCAACCCCTGAATTCCTGTTCGGGGGTGCGAGAGGAGAACCCATGTCGCTCGACGTCTCACCGGCCCTACTCGAGAAGGCCGAGCGAGGCGAGGTCGACGAAGCGGAATTCGTCGACTGCGTCCGGACCTCCCTGCCCTACGCATGGGAGATGGTCAGCTCCCTGGTGGCCCAGCTGAAGGTCGACGGCGGTCAGTTCGCCGACAACCAGACGCCTCCGCCGGACGAGCAGGCACGCGGTCAGCTGCTGCGTGCGCTCGCGAGTGACGCGATACGCGGCGCGCTGCAACGGCACTTCGGGGTGCGACTGGCCTTCCAGAACTGCCACCGTGTGGCGGTGTTCCCGCTGGACGGCTCGGTGGACGAGTCACTGGCCCGTTTCACCTCGGTCCGTAGTCAGCTGCTCAACCAGTCACCGGAGTTCCGGGACTGCTGAGACAGCGAACTGCCTGCTTGCCGCTCCGTACGCGGGAGGTGCATCAAGTACCGGGGCGGCAAGCACGGCGGGGTGCGGTACGCACGGTCAGCCGAGGTGGGGGAGCACCTCGGCGCCCAGCCGCCGGACGTTCTCCTCCGTCGCCGCCAGATCCCCCGAGCCCTCCGTGAGCAGGGCGAAGCGCGAGATGCCGGTCCGCTCGCTGGTCGCCGCGAGCCGGTCGGCGCAGAGCCGCGGAGTGCCCACCGGATGCAGCCCGCAGAGCAGTTCGGTGTACGCCACCGGGTCGCGCATCGAGCGATGCCGGCCATCGACCGTCACATGGGCCTCCAGGCCCTGCCGCAGCCAGCCCGGCATCGCCTTCACCAGGGCCTCCACCGCGTCCGTGCGCCGGTCCCCGATCTGGCAGACCCCGGCCGAGACATGGGCCGCGCCCAGTACCTCCTCCGGCGAACGGCCCGCCGCGCGCGCGTGCGTGCGCCACAGGGAGACCATCTCGGCCTTCTCCTCGTCCCCCACGTGCATCCCGAGCAGCATCGGCAGGCCACGCTCGGCGGCCAGCCGCACACTCGCCGGGGAGGTGCACGCCACGACGACCTCGGGTCCCGGCTCCTCCGACAGGGACTCCGACGGCCGCGGCACGACGGCTACTTCACGGAAGTTGAAGCGCTCCCCGGAGGCCGCCACCGACGGTTCGCGCAGCCAGCGCACCAGCAGATCGAGTGATTCCGGGAACCCCGTCTCGTACGCCTCCAGGCCCGAGCCGAACACCTCCAGGTCGACCCACGGCCCGCCGCGCCCCACGCCCAGCGAGAACCGTCCGCCGGACGCGATGTGCAGCAGCGCGGCCTGCTCGCCGAGGGCGACCGGGTGGACGGTGGGCAGCACGCTGACCGCGGTGCCCACCCTGAGGCGACGGGTGCGGCCCAGCAGTAACGCCGCCAGGGTGATCGCCGATGGACAGGTGCCGTACGGCACGAAGTGATGCTCGGCCAGCCAGACCGAGTCGAGGCCGGCCTCCTCGGCCACCTCGGCCGAGCGGACCGCGCGGTGCAGCGCCTCCCCCTGGCCCTGCCCCGGGAACTGGGCCGCCAACACGAAACTTCCAACGTGCATTGCTTTTCCTGCTTCCTTGGCTCCGACGCGGAGCTCCCCCACCCGGCATAACCGTCTGACACGTGCCGAGGACACGGCCTGGCGAAGAGATACTCGGATTGTCTGCAGAATGGGCCGATATGAAGAGGCACTTGTGGGGGTTGGTCCCCTACGCCTACCCAGGCTCGTGACGCGTAGGCTGGACACGGCCCATGCTTCCTGTATAGCCCCGTGAGGTGTCCTGTGTCCCCGCGTCGCAACCGACCCAAAGGAGCCGACCCCTCAGGAGGGGACGACAGCTCGGGACGTTACGGCGGATTTCAGTCCACCGAGAGCTGGCAGGGCGAGGAGTGGAACATCCGTCATGTGGCGGGGGCGAGTGCCCAGGGCAAGTCCTATCGCTGCCCGGGCTGCGACCAGTTGATCCCCGACGGCGTCCCGCATGTGGTGGCCTGGCCGGACCACTCGGGCGTCGACGAGCGCAGGCACTGGCACAAGGCGTGCTGGAACGCGAAGGACCGCCGCACCTCGAGGGTGCAGCGGTCCCGTAACGCGCCGAGGTTCTAGACGTCCCGCTGGTTGAGGAGGGCGTAGGCGCCGGCGAACGCGGCGGCCGTCACCCCCGCGATGATCCACAGCGGGTCCCAGCCGGAGGGGCCGGTCTCGGTGAGCGAGTTGGAGTAGAAGACGCTCAGCTGGTTCGGGATGGAGTACTCGAACAGGGCCGTCCGCAGGTCCTCCAGCGAGGACGAGAACATGAACAGGGCGATGACCAGCGGGGCCAGCACCAGGCCGATCATGATGGTGATGGCGCCCGCCGAGTGCCGGATGATCGAGCCGACGATCAGCGAGAGCAGGCCGAGCAGCGCGATGTAGAGCGAGATGCCCAGGGTGCCCTTGAGCCACTCGCTGCCGGTGGGGTCCTTCACGCCGGTGCCGTCGAGGAGGGCCACGTCGGCGAGGGCGACCAGCAGGACCGACACGAACGTGACGACGAAGGCGACCAGGAAGAAGACGATCGCCTTCGCGGTCAGCACCCGGCCACGGCTCGGGCACGCGGTCATCGTCGTGCGGATCATGCCGGTGCCGTACTCGGAGGCCGTGGTCAGCACGCCGAGTGTGATCACGCACATCGTGCCGAGCAGCAGTCCGAAGAAGCCGAACGACAGCGGGTTCTCCCCGGACAGGCCGCCGTCGCTCGCGCTGCTCGACACCACGGCGGCGGCGAGCAGGCCGATGCCGACGACCAGCAGCACGAAGACGCCCAGCGTCCACATCGTCGAGCGCACCGAGCGGATCTTCGTCCACTCCGAGGCGATCGCGTGCCCGAGGTGCGTGCGCACGACCGGGATCGGCGAGGTGTACGCGGCGTACGAGGGAGCGGGCGCCGCCTGCCAGTCGGGTGCGGCGGCCTGCGGCATCGGGGGCTGGGGCGTGCTCATCGGGCGTCCTCGGACTTCGTCAGGTCGGCGGCGGGCGCGGGGGTCGGCTGCGGGGCCGGCGGGGCGGCGACGGGCTGCTGGGGCGCGGGGGCCGCGGCGGGCTGCGGGGCGGCCGCGGGCGGCGCGGGGGCTGCGGCGGGGGCGCTCGGGGCGGGCTGCTGGGCCGCAGGCGGGGTCGCGGGGCCGGAGGGCTGAGCCGGGGCCTGGGGGGCCTGGGGAGGCGTCTGGGCGTACGGGTTGGGCTGACCCGCGCCAGGGGCGCCGTACGGGCCTGCCGGGGGCTGCCCGGTGCCGTACGCGCCGGCGGGCGCCGGGCCCGTGCCGGGGGCGCCCACGAGCGGCTGGCCGCCCTGCTGCGGCGGCGGAGGCGCGTACCAGCCGGGCTGGCCCTGGCCCGGGACCGGCATCGGCGGCTGGGCTCCCGGCGGGAGGGGCTGCTGAAGGCCGGCCTTCTGGTCGATCGTCGAGCGGTAGTCGACGGCGCCCTGGGTCATCCGCATGTACGCCTCTTCCAGCGAGGCCTGGTGCGGGGAGAGCTCCCAGAGGCGTACGTCCGTGTCGTGGGCGATGTCGCTGATGCGGGGGAGCGGCAGACCCGTGATGCGCAGCGCGCCGTCCTGCTCCGGCAGCACATGCCCGCCCGCCTCGGTCAGCGCGGACGTCAGCTTCTCGCGCAGCTGCGGATCGGTGTCGGGCGTGCGTACGCGAGCGAAGCCGGCGGAGTTCGCGGCGATGAAGTCCTGCACGCTCATGTCGGCCAGCAGCTGTCCGCGCCCGATGACGATCAGGTGGTCGGCGGTCAGCGCCATCTCGCTCATGAGGTGCGAGGAGACGAAGACCGTACGGCCCTCCGCCGCGAGGGACTTCATCAGGTTGCGCACCCAGAGGATGCCCTCGGGGTCGAGCCCGTTGACCGGCTCGTCGAACAGCAGCACCTGGGGGTCGCCGAGCAGCGCGGCGGCGATGCCGAGCCGCTGGCCCATGCCGAGGGAGAAGCCCTTGGAGCGCTTCCTGGCCACGTCCTGGAGTCCGACCACGCCGAGCACCTCGTCCACCCGGCGGGCCGGGATGCCGGACAGCTGGGCGAGGCAGAGCAGGTGGTTGCGGGCGTGCCGGCCGCCGTGCACGGCCTTGGCGTCGAGCAGCGCGCCCACCTGGCGGGGGGCGTTGGGGAGCTTGCGGTACGGGTAGCCGCCGATCGTCACCTGACCCGACGTGGGGTTGTCCAGACCGAGGATCATCCGCATCGTCGTCGACTTGCCGGAGCCGTTGGGGCCCAGGAAGCCGGTGACGGCACCGGGCCGTACCTGGAAGGAAAGGTTGTACACAGCGGTCTTGTCGCCATATTGCTTGGTCAGGCCGACTGCCTCGATCATGCTCCGCACCCATCGAAAGGTTCAGGACAGCAGGGCACACGCCCCCGTAAGGGTTAGGAGCTTAACCGGGCGCTGACGGTTCCACTCAAGAGCGAGCAAAGCTCCGGGGTGTCATGCGTCCCTCTTCTTCAGCAGGACGTACCCTCCCGCGACCGCCGCGAGCACCCACAGCACCATGATCCCGAACCCGCCCCAGGGACCGTACGGAGTGTCGTCGTCGATCGGGGTGACCACCTGCATGATCTTGCTGCCGGCCTGGTCGGGCAGGTACTGGCCGATCTTCTTGGTCGCCGAGACGTTGCCGAGGATGTTGGAGATCAGGAAGAAGAACGGCATCAGGATGCCCAGCGACAGCATCGGCGAGCGCAGCATCGTGGCCACACCCATCGAGAACACCGCGATGAGGGTCATGTACAGCCCGCCGCCGATGACCGCGCGGAGCACTCCCGGGTCTCCGATCTCGGCCCGGTGCGAGCCGAGCATCGCCTGCCCGAGGAAGAAGGTGACGAAACTGGTGACGAGGCCGACGGCGAGGCAGAGGCCGGCCGCCACCGCGATCTTGCTGAACAGGAAGGTGCCGCGCTGCGGTACGGCGGCCAGCGAGGTGCGGATCATGCCGGTGCTGTACTCGTTCGACACCACGAGCACCCCGAACACGATCATCGCGAGCTGACCGAGGCCCATCCCGGCGAAGCTGATGAAGGTGGGGTCGAAGGAGAGCTGGTCGTTGCGGCTCATCTTGTCGAACTCGTTCTTCGACAGGGCCGCGATCAGCATGCCGAGGGCGAGGGTGACGACCACGGCGAGGGAGAGCGTCCACACGGTGGAGGCCACCGACCGGATCTTGGTCCACTCGGACCGTACGACCTGGATCGCCGCCATGATCAGTTCTCCTCCCAGTCGTCGCCCCACTGCTGGGGTGGCGCCGCAACAGGTGTGTCGGAGTGTGCGTGGTACTCGACCGACTCCGCGGTCAGCTGCATGAACGCCTCTTCCAGGGAGGCCTGCTGGGGGCTCAGCTCGTGCAGCACGATCTGGTGCTGCGCGGCCAGCTCCCCGATGTGCTCGGGCTTGCCGCCGTCGACCTCCAGCGTCCCGTTGCCGGTCTCCACGACCGTGACTCCGGCCTCGTGCAGCACGTCGAGCAGCCGCTCGCGCTGGGGTGAGCGGATCCGGACGTACGACCGCGAGTTCTGCTCGATGAACTCGGCCATGGAGGTGTCGGCGAGCAGCCGCCCCTGACCGATGACGACGAGGTGATCGGCGGTCAGCGCCATCTCGCTCATGAGGTGGGAGGAGACGAAGACGGTCCGCCCCTGTGCCGCGAGGGACTTCATCAGGTTGCGGATCCAGTGGATGCCCTCGGGGTCGAGCCCGTTGACCGGCTCGTCGAACATCAGGATCCGCGGATCGCCCAGGAGCGCGCCCGCGATGCCGAGCCGCTGTCCCATGCCGAGGGAGAACCCCTTGGCCTTCTTCCTCGCCACCGCGGTGAGGCCGACGGTGTCGAGGACCTCGGCGACCCGCCTGCGGGGGATGCCGTTGCTCTGGGCGAGGCAGAGGAGGTGGTTGAAGGCGCTGCGCCCGCCGTGCATGGCCTTGGCGTCCAGCAGGGCGCCGATGTACTTCAGCGGTTCTCTGAGGTGGTCGTAGTGCTGCCCGTCGATCCGGACGTCACCGGCGGTGGGGCGGTCGAGGCCGAGCATCATCCGCATCGTCGTCGACTTGCCGGCGCCGTTGGGCCCGAGGAAGCCCGTGACGATGCCCGGTCTGACGGTGAAGGTCAGGTTGTTGACCGCCACCTTCTCGCCGTACCGCTTGGTCAGGCCCTCGAGCTCGATCATGCGGCCACGCTAAGACGGGCGTTCGGGGGCTGCCACTTGAGCGGGCAGGGCGAGTGCGACGAGGGCGGCGAGCACCGTGAAGGCCGTCGACCAGAGGAAGGCGTGCGGGAAGGCCGTGGCTCCCCGCCCGCGTGCCAGTACGGCGGCCAGGACGGCGGTGCCGACGGAGCCGCCGAGCTGCTGCACGATCCGGACGGTGGTGCTGCCGTGCGGGATGCGGTCGGGGCTCAGGCCCTGGTAGGCGCCGACGTTCACGGCGAGGTTGGCTGCGCTCGTCCCGAGGCCCCGGACGACGAGGGCGAGGGGAAGGAGGGCTGCCGCGGGGTGGTGGAGGGCGAAGGGGAGGGTGCCCAGGGCCGACAGCAGCAGGCCCGTGAGGACGACCGGGCGGGGGCCGACGCGGTCGGTGAGGGGGCCCGTCGCCCGGGACAGCAGGCTGCCGAGGCCCTGTGGCGCCAGCAGCAGCCCGGCGGCGACCACGCTCTCGCCGCGCGCCTGCTGGTAGTAGAGCGGCAGCAGGAACATCCCGCCGTACAGGGCGAGGCCGTTCAGGAACATCAGCGTCGCGGAGACGGCGAAGGCGCGGTCCTGGAACAGCCGGAGGTCGACGAGGGGTGCGGGGGAGCGCAGGGCGTGGGCCGTGAACAGGACGACGAGCAGGGCGCCCGCGGGGATCGCGGCGTCCCGGGCGAGGCCGTCCTGGGAGAGGCCGTAGACGAGCGCCGCGAGGCCGGGGGAGAGGAGCAGCAGGCCCTTCGTGTCGAGGCGGCGGTCGGTGCCCGGGCCGTCCTCGGGGACGTACCGCCGGGCCAGCGCGAGGGCGAGCAGGCACAGGGGCAGGTTGACGTAGAAGATCCAGCGCCAGCTGAAGTGGCCGACGATCAGACCGCCGAGGACGGGGCCGAGGATCGGACCGAGGAGCGCGGGCAGCGTGATCACGGCCATGAGGCGGCCGAGGTCGCGTCCGCCGGCGGCCCGCATGACGAGTGTCTGGAGGACCGGCAGCAGCATTCCGCCGCCGATGCCCTGGAGGACCCGGAAGGCGATCAGCGAGCCGATGTTCCAGGCGAGCCCGCACAGCACCGACCCGGCGAGGAAGAGGCCGAGCGAGCCCAGCCATACGCGTCGGGCGCCGTAGCGGTCCACGGCCCAGCCGGACACCGGCACGACCGTCGCGAGGGCCAGCAGATACGCCGTGCTCACCCACTGCACGGCTGTCGTCGAGGTGTCCAGGTCGTGGCCGAGGGTGTGGATGGCTATGGACACGATCGTGCTGTCGAGCAGGGGGGCCAGGGCGCCGAGGACGAGGACGCCGGCCAGTTTGAGGACCGCGGGATCGAGGCGGGTGGTGGGCATGGCGACTCCCTTTGGAGACGGTGCGTCTCTTAATCCCACGATAGGCTGGCGCTCACAAGAGACGCAAGGTCTCCTAAAGGGAGGTGTGCGGATGCCCGGCGAGACCACACGGCGGCGCGGTGCCGTTCTGGAGGCCGACCTTCTCGACGCCGCCTGGGCCGAGCTGAAGGCCGTCGGCTACCCGAAGCTCACGATGGAGGGCGTCGCCGCACGCGCGCGTACCGGCAAGCAGGTCCTCTACCGGCGCTGGAGCAACCGCGCGGAACTGGTCATCGCCGCGATGCGCCACCGCACCGGGTCCATCGCCGACCGGGTGCCCGACACGGGCTCGCTGCGGGAAGACGTACTGGAGGTACTCCGCGCGGGCGTGCGCCGCCAGCGGGAGATCGGCCCGGACACCCTGCACGGGCTGCTCGCGGAGGCCCGGGACGTGGACCCGTCCTTCTTCGTCATCATGCGGGGCGTGCTGCGCACGCTCGTCGAGCGGGCCGCCGAGCGCGGCGAGATCCCCACGGCGGAGCTGCCCCGACGGGTCCTCACCCTCCCCGCGGACCTCCTGCGCCACGAGATCCTGCTGAGCCGGGAACAGGTGACGGACGAGACGCTGACGGAGATCGTCGACGACGTCTTCCTGCCCCTGGTGGGTACGCCAGAGGCCCGCACCTCCGGGGGAGACGGTGCGGGCCTCTGAACGCGCTACTGCTTACCGGGACTGCTGAGCCGGAACCCCACGGGAGATCGGCTCGTCGTCCGTGGCCGGAGAACCGGCTGCGGCCACCGCGGCGCCCGTGAGCGTGGCGAGCATCTCGCGCACGTTCGTCAGCTGGGCGTTGATGCTGTCGCGGCGGTTGGTGAGGGCGGCCAGCTCGCGCTCGGATTCCGAACGGATCCGGTCGGCCTTGGCGTTCGCGTCGGCCACGATGTCCTCGGCCTGGCGCTGCGCCGTCTCGACGGTCTGACGGGCCCGGCGCTCGGCGTCCGTGCGCAGCTTCTCGGCCTCGAGACGCAGCTGCTCCGCGCGGTGCTCGATCTCCGCGAGGCGCTTCTCGGCCTTCTGCTGACGGGACGCCAGGTCGCGCTCGGACTGCTCGCGACGCTTGGCGAGGTTCGTCTCGAAGTCCGCGGCGGCCTGGGCGGCCTTGGCGCGGGTCTCCTCGAAGAGGGCGTCCGCCTCCTCGCGCTTCTGCTGCGCGTCCTTCTGTGCCTCCTGGCGCAGCTGAGAGGAGTCGCTCTTGGCCTTCTCGACGATCCGGACGCCTTCGTCCTCGGCCTTGGCCTTGCGCTCCGCGGCGAACGACTCCGCGTCGTTGCGGACCTGCTGGGCCGCCGACTCGGCGAGTTCGCGGTGCTGCTCCGCCGCGCGACGGGCCTCCTCGCGCAGATCCTTGGCCTCCTCCTCGGCGAGGCGGAGGATCTTCTCGACACGCGCGCCGAGACCGGCGTACGACGGCTCGGCGTCGGTGACCTGAGCCTGCGCGTTCTGCGTTTCGAGGTGGAGCTCCTCGATGCGCTTTTCCAGAGCGGTGATGCGGGAGAGAGCGCTGTCACGGTCGGAGACGAGCTTGGAGATCCGTTCGTCCACCTGAGCGCGGTCGTACCCACGCCGCACAAGCTCGAAGCCGTAGGGGGAAGTGTCGCTCATGGGGTTCCTGTCAAATGAGACCGGTGAGGTGATAGGGGGAATCCTAGGGGCCGAAGCGGTGTGTCATCGAGCGGATACGTGTTTGATCTGGAGAATGACACCCCTTTTGAGTGGCTAACCCCGGGACGGCTTGCCAAAAACTTGGTCAAAGGCCCCAGACGGCACCGGAATTCGACCCGTCGGTCAGCCTTCGGTCAGCTGTCCGTCGCCTAACTGTCTGACGACTTGCCACCCGATCGAGGGGCGCCGACCGTGACGCCGGCCTTGACGCCACCGTCCTTGCCCGCCGAAGGGGCCTCGAAGGATTCCAACGCCTCCAGGACGTCCTGGACACGGGAGATCTCGGCGTTGATGTCCTCGCGGCGGCGCACCAGGATCTCCAGCTCGCGCTTTCCTTCCTCGACCGTGCGCCGGGCCTCGCGGATCGCCTCCGCCTTGAGCTCCTCGGCCTCCCGCACGAGCGCCGACTTCTTCTGCTCGGCCTCCTTCAGGAGCCCCTCGGCCTTCTTCACGGCGGCGATACGGACCTTGCCCGCCTCGGAGTTGGCCTCCGAGACCAGCTCCTTGGCCTTCGCCTGGGCCTTCGCCAGCTGCTCCTCGGACGCCTTGATGAGCGCGTCGCAGCGGTCGCCCGTCGACTTCATCGTCTCGGAGGCCTCGCGGCGGGCCCGCTCGTGCAGGTCCTCGATCTCGGTCGTGATGCGGTCGCGCAGCTCCTCGGCGCGCTCCCTTATGGCGGTCGCGTCCCGGCGGGCGCCGACCAGCAGTTCGTCCGCGTCCGTACGGGCCTTCTCCACCCGGGAGTTGCCCTCGACGGTCGCCTCCGAGACCAGCCGGTCGGCCTCCGTGCGGGCCGCGCCCACCATGGAGTCGGCCTGCCCCTCCGCGTCCGCGGTGGTCTTGTGGGCCTGTTGCTGCGCCTCGGTGAGGAGCTTGTCCGCCTCGGCCGTGGTCTCCGTGATGAGCGTGTCGACCTGCTCGGCCACGTCCTGGCGCCGCTTGTTCGCGTCCTTGCGGGCCTCGTCGAGGGTCCGCTCGGCCTCCTCGCGCGCGGCCGTCGTGACCCGGTCGGCCTCGGCCAGGGCATCGGCCTTGACGCGCTCGGAGTCGCTGCGGACCCGCTCGGCGTGCAGCTGTGCGGAACCGACCGTGTCGGAGGCTTCGGCGCGCAGCCGCTCCGCGTCCCCGGTGGCGTCCGCGATCAGCTTCTCGGCCTTGGCGACCGCCTCGGACCGTACGCGCTCGGCCTCGTTGACCGTGTCCGTGCGCAGCCGGTCGGTGTCGGTGAGCGTCTCCGTGGTGAGCCGCTCGGCCTCGCTGCGCGCCTCGGTGATGAGGGCGTCGGCCTGCGAGGCCGCGTCCGAGCGGATGCGGTTGGCGTCCTCACGGGCGTCCGCCCGGGTACGGGCGGCGGCCTGGTCGGCCTCGGCGATCGCGTTCGAGGCGTCCGTGCGCACCCGCTGGGCGTGCTCGGAGGCGTCCGACCTGAGCCGCTCCGCCTCCGCGATCGCCTCCCCGACGGTGCGCTCGGCGAGCGCCTTGGCGGCCTCCGACTCCTCGTTCGCCTCGCGCCGGACGCGGCCCGCGTCCTCGCTGGCCCGCTCCCGCTCGGCGTAGGCGTCGCCGCGGACCCGGTCCGCCTCTTCCTCGGCCTCGCGCCGGGTGCGGTCCGCCGCGTGCTCGGCGGCGCTGCGCAGCCCGGTGATCTCCTCCTGGGCCTGCTCGTGCAGCCCGGCCACGGAGTCCCGTACCTGCTGGGCGTGCTGTTCGGCCGCCGACACCATCTCGGTGGCGCGCCGGTCGGCCTCCTCGACCAGCCGCACCGCCTCGGCCTGCGCCTCCTCCACACGGTTGCGTGCGGAGGCCAGCAGCTCCTCGCTCTGCTCGCGGGCCCGCTCGCGCTCCTGGTCGGCCTCCTGACGCGCCGAGCCGAGGGTCTCCTCGGCCTCGCGGCGGCGCCGGACGGCCTCCTCCTGGGCGGCGGCCAGCGTCTCGGACGCCTCCGTCGCGAGCCGCTCGGCGGCGCCCTGCGCCTCCGCCCGGACCCGGTCGGCGGTGTCCTGGGCCTCCGCCTTCAGCTGCTCGGCCTCGGCCGCGGCCGCCGAACGCAGCCGTACGGCGATGGCCTCGCCCTCCGCACGGGACGCGGACGCGTCGGAGGCGGCCTCGTCGCGCAGCCGCTCGGCCTCCGCCTCGGCCTGCTGCTGCAGTGTGCGGATCCGCTCGGCGGCCTCGGCGCGCAGCCGCTCGGTCTCCTCGGCGGCCTCGCGACGGATCCGCCCGGCCTCGGCGCGGGCGTCGGTCAGCGCCTGCTCGGCGGCGGCGAGGCGCTCCTCGGTGTCGGTGCGCAGCCGGGTCAGTTCCTCGGCGGCCTCGGCCCGGCGGGCCGCTATGGCCTGCTCGGTCTCCTCGTGCAGCTCCCGCGCGGCCCGCTCGGCGTCCGCCTTGATGCCCTCGGACTGCTCGACGACCTCGGCGCGGTGCCGCTCGGCCTCCTGGCGGGTGCGCTCCAGGGTCTCCTCGGCCTGCCGGCGCAGCGTGGTGGCGCGCTCGATGGCCTCGGTGCGGACCTTCTCGCTGTCCGTCGTGGCCGTCTGACGCAGCTCGTCCGCGTCCTGCCTGGCCTTCGACAGCAGCTCCTCGGCGGTCTTGGCCGCCTCCTCGATCTGCTGGACGGCCTCCTTGCGGGCCTCCGCGCGGATCTTCTCGCCCTCGGCGACCGCGTCGGCGCGCAGCTGCTCGGCCTCGCCGCGCAGCCGACGGGCCTCCTCCTGGAGCTCGACCGTCTTGGCCCGGTACTCCTTGGTGTCGTCCTTCGCCGAGCCCTTGAGCTGCTCGGCGATGTCGTGCGCCTCGGCGCGCAGCCGGTCCGCCTCGGCCTCGGCCTCGGAACGGATCCGCTCGGCCTCCTCGGCGGCGGCCTTGGTGGTGTTACGGGCGTCCTCGGACGCCTTGTTGAGGACGTCCTCGGCGGTCTTGGCCGCCTTGCCCAGCTGGGACGCGGTCTCCTCGGCGGTGATCGTGCGGGCCTTCTCGGAGGCCTCGGCGACGATCTTCTCGGCCTCCGCGCGGGCGTCCGCGACGACCTGCTCGGCGTCCGCCTTGGTGGTCTCGGCCTCCTTGGTGGCCTCCGTGACCAGCCGGGCGACCTGCTCCTTGGCCGTACGCGTGCGCTGTTCGTTGGTCGACTCGGCGCTGGTGAGCGACTTCTCGGCGGTCGCCTTGGCCTCGGCGACGAGCTTCTCGGCCTCGCTCTGCGCCTTGCGCAGCGCCTCCTCGGCCTCCGTGATCCGCTGCTCGGCCGCACGGCTCAGCTCGGTCGCCTCGCGGCGGGCGCTGTCCGACTCGGTCGCCGTGGAGCTGCGCAGCTGCTCGGCGTGGTCGGTGGCCTCCTGGGCCTGCGTGGACGCGGCGTTCAGCAGCCGCTCGGCGTCCGTGCGGGCGCGGCGCAGCAGCTGCTCCGCCTCCGCGCGGGCCGTCTCGGCATCGCTCTGGAGCCGCTGGCGGGCCTCGGCGGCTACCCGCTCGGCCTCCGCGCGGGCGGCGGCCATGGCCTGGTCGGCCTCCGCGCGGGACTCCTCCAGGAGCCGGCGGGCCTGCTGCTCGGTGCGGGCGCGCAGCTGCTCGGCCCACGCCACGTTCTCGTTGACGTGCGACTCGACGGTCTGGCGGCGCTCGGAGAGCTCCTGGTCCAGCTGCTGGCGGCGGGTGACCGCCTCCTGGTGCAGCTCCGCCTGGAGCCGCGCCGCGTTCTCGGCGTGCTCCTGGAGGATGCGCTGCGTCTGCGCCCGCGCCTGGCTCAGCTCACGCTCGGCGTCCTGGCGCAACTGATCGGCCTGGACCTGGGCGTTGCGGAGCAACTGTTCGGCTTGGTAGCCGATGTCGCCGCCGTCGTAGGACGGTCGGGACATGAGGGTGCGCCGCGCCTCGTGCAACTTGGCGCGCAGCACCTCGACCTGGTAGCCGAGGTCCTCGGCGTGCTGGATCGCCTTTTCCCGCTCGGTCTTCAGCCGATCCATCTCGGCCTCGAACCGAGAGAGATGGTCGACGTCAGCCGCCGGCACTCGCTCCTGGCTTTCGTAGCCCCGCACTGCGCGGTCCCATCCGTCCCCTGGTCGCATGTCTGCCCAAACGAGCTCCGTCCATCCGCCGAACGGGGCCCCCGGGGAATGGTGTCAGATCAACGGCGGAGCAAGGGCTGCCGCCCCGACGCTTGTCCCCCGAAACCCGGACCCCGGCCCGCGGTCGCCCCCAAAGAGCGGCGACCGCCCCCAACCCTACCGGCCCATATGTACGGGGGTCAGTGCTCAGGTGACTCAACAGGCGCCGAAGTGACCAGTTCTGTCAGTACTCCATGGCAATCCTTCGGGTGCAGGAACGTGATCCGTGACCCCATGGAGCCGCGTCGCGGCTCCTCGTACAGAACGCGTACGCCCTTGTCGCGGATGTCCGCGGACTCGCCGTCCACATCCGCCGTACCGAAAGCGATGTGGTGCACACCCTCGCCGTTCTTGGCGAGCCACTTCGCGACGGTGGAGTCCTCGCGGGTCGGCTCGAGGAGCTGCAGGTAGGAGGCCCCGCCGTCCGACGTGTCGTTGATCTTGAGCATGGCCTCGCGCACGCCCTGCTCCTCGTTGACCTCGGAGTGGTACACCTCGAAGCCATAGGTGGCCCGGTAGAACTCGACAGTCTTGTCCAGGTCGAAACAGGCGATCCCGATGTGGTCGATTCGCGTCAGCATGGAACTCAGTGCAGCGCTCCGGAGGTGGTTACGCAACGTGCGCGCGATCACACCGACGGGCCGGTGACGGCACGGAGTGCCACTCAGTACATTCGAAGTAAACCCTCGTTCACTCCTCAGCTGTGCAGCTGAAAGGGGATCGCACCTCATGTCTGGTTCGAACAGCACGACGTCCGTCATCGTGGCGGGTGCCCGCACCCCGATGGGACGGTTGCTCGGCTCACTGAAGTCCTTCTCCGGAGCCGACCTCGGCGGCTTCGCGATCAAGGCCGCCCTCGACCGTGCGGGAATCGGCGGCGACCAGGTGCAGTACGTGATCATGGGCCAGGTGCTCCAGGCCGGGGCCGGCCAGATCCCGGCGCGCCAGGCCGCGGTCAAGGCCGGCATCCCGATGGGCGTCCCGGCGCTCACCATCAACAAGGTCTGTCTGTCGGGCCTCGACGCGATCGCGCTGGCCGACCAGCTGATCCGCGCGGGCGAGTTCGACGTGATCGTCGCGGGCGGCCAGGAGTCCATGACCAACGCCCCCCACCTGCTCCCGAAGTCCCGCGAGGGCTTCAAGTACGGTGCCATCGAGATGCTCGACGCCATGGCCCACGACGGTCTGACCGACGCCTTCGAGAACGTCGCCATGGGCGAGTCCACGGAGAAGCACAACGCGCGCCTGGGCATCCGGCGTCCCGAGCAGGACGAGATCGCCGCCCTGTCCCACCAGCGGGCCGCGGCCGCGCAGAAGAACGGCATCTTCGAGGCCGAGATCACCCCGGTCGAGATCCCGCAGCGCAAGGGCGAGCCGGTCGTCTTCAGCAAGGACGAGGGCATCCGCGCCGAGACGACCGCGGAGTCCCTGGGCAAGCTGCGCCCGGCGTTCACCCGCGACGGCACCATCACGGCGGGCACGTCCTCGCAGATCTCCGACGGTGCCGCGGCCGTGGTCGTGATGAGCAAGACCAAGGCGCAGGAGCTCGGCCTGGAGTGGATCGCCGAGATCGGCGCCCACGGCAATGTGGCGGGACCGGACAACTCCCTCCAGTCCCAGCCGTCCAACGCCATCCTCCACGCCCTGAAGAAGGAGGGCCTGGACGTCTCCGACCTCGACCTGATCGAGATCAACGAGGCCTTCGCCGCCGTCGCGGTCCAGTCAATGAAGGACCTCGGCGTGTCCTCCGAAACGGTGAACGTCAATGGCGGTGCCATCGCCCTGGGCCACCCGATCGGCATGTCCGGCGCCCGTCTGGTGCTGCACCTGGCGCTGGAGCTGAAGCGGCGCGGCGGCGGAGTCGGCGCGGCCGCGCTGTGCGGCGGCGGCGGCCAGGGTGACGCGCTCATCGTGCGGGTACCCAAGGCCTGAGCTGTACTTCTCCAACGGAACGGAGCTGTGATGCAGGACGTCTCCTCTCTGGTGGCCCAGGCGAGGGAGGGCAGGCCGCGTGCCGTGGCCCGGTTGATCTCCCTGGTGGAGGGGGCGTCCCCGCAGCTCAGGGAGGTCATGGCGGCGCTGGCCCCGCTCACGGGCAACGCGTACGTCGTGGGCCTGACCGGTTCGCCGGGCGTGGGCAAGTCGACGTCCACGTCCGCCCTGGTCACCGCGTACCGCAAGCAGGGCAGGCGGGTCGGCGTCCTGGCCGTCGACCCGTCATCGCCCTTCTCGGGCGGCGCCCTGCTCGGTGACCGCGTCCGGATGTCGGACCACGCCTCCGACCCGGGCGTCTACATCCGCTCGATGGCCACGCGCGGCCACCTCGGCGGCCTGGCCTGGTCGGCCCCGCAGGCGATCCGTGTCCTGGACGCGGCGGGCTGCGACGTCGTCCTGGTCGAGACGGTCGGCGTCGGTCAGTCGGAGGTCGAGATCGCCTCGCAGGCGGACACCAGCGTGGTCCTGCTGGCCCCGGGCATGGGCGACGGCATCCAGGCGGCCAAGGCCGGGATCCTGGAGATCGGCGATGTGTACGTCGTCAACAAGGCCGACCGGGACGGCGCCGACGCCACCGCCCGTGAGCTCAACCACATGCTGGGCCTCGGCGAGTCCCGCGGCCCCGGGGACTGGCGCCCGCCGATCGTGAAGACGGTCGCCGCCCGTTCCGAGGGCATCGACGAGGTCGTCGAGGCACTGGAGAAGCACCGCGCCTGGATGGAGGAGCGCGGAGTCCTGGCCGAGCGCCGCCGCGCCCGCGCCGCCCGCGAGGTGGAGACCATCGCGGTCACCGCCCTGCGCGAGCGGATCGGCGACCTGCACGGAGACCGACGCCTGGACGCGCTGGCGGACCGGATCGTGGCCGGGGAGCTGGACCCGTACGGGGCGGCGGACGAGCTGGTGGCGGGCCTGACGCAGGGCTGAGGCGGTCTTCGAGGAGTGGGGATCGGCGGATCCGTCCCCCGCCGCACTTCGGTGACCCGCGCTTTCCCGCCCGAGGCGGGGACACGTCTGCCGGTCCCCGTGCCCCCGCCGCCGACCCGACCCGACCCCTGGTCAAGTTCCGCGCGCGGTTGGTACGTTGATCCACATGTTCCTTCTCCTGGCATAGAGCGCGCCTCGCTCGCGACCGGCCGACAGTGGCCGGCGCGGCACTTCGGCGTCCCTCGCTCATGCCTCCAGTAGAGGAACCTCCCCATGTCCGCGTCCTCGCGGCGGCCTTCGTACGCCGCCGTGCTCCGTGTCCCCCATGCCCGCCGGACCTTCCTGGCGGCCCTCAGCGGCCGGCTGTCGTACGGAATGGCCCCGATCGCCGTCATGCTCGCCGTGACCCGGGCGACCGGGTCGTACGCCGTGGCCGGTGTCGTCATGGCCCTGTTCGGTGCCACGGGTGTGCTCCTGTCGCCCTACCGGGCCGCGCTGGTCGACCGTCACGGCCCCCGGCGGGCTCTGATCCCCATGGCCCTGCTCCACGCGGTGCTGCTCTGCGCGCTCGCGGCGGTGAGTTGGCGGCCGGGCGCACCCGCGGTGGTGCTCGGCGTGACAGCTGCGGTCACGGGCGCCTGTGCGCCCCCGCTCGGCCCCACGATGCGCATGGTGTGGGGCGAACTCGTCGGTGACCGGGCGCTGTTGCAGCGCGCCTACAGCCTGGACGGCGTCGCGGAGGAACTCCTCTACGTCACCGGCCCGTTGCTGGTCGGAGTGGTGATCGGCGTGGCCTCCCCGGCCGTCGGCGTCCTGCTGGGCGCCCTGCTCATGGCGGCGGGATCGCTCGCCTTCGTCACCTCGCCCGCCGTCTCCGCGCTGCGTCCCAGCGGGGGCCCCAAGTCCCGGTCGTCCAGAGCCGGTTCGCCGCCCCGTGGGGCCCTGTTGCAGCCGGTGGTCGTGGCGGCGGGCGTGGGTCTGTCGCTGGCCGCGGTCGACCTCCTGGTCGTGGCCTTCGCCGCGGCCCGGCAGCAGGGGGGCGACACCGTCGCCTGGGTCCTCGCGGCACTGTCGGCGGGCAGCGCGGTGGGCGGACTGCTGAACGGCGCCGTCGACTGGCGGATGCCCGCCCGGGTCCGCCTCCCGCTCCTCTGCGCCGGCCTGGGCCTCACCCTGGCCGCCGCGGGCCTGGCCCCCGGCACCGGCATCCTCGCCCTGGCGGCGGCCCTCGCCGGGTCGTTCGTCGCACCGGCCCTGACCACGGCGTATCTGATCGCCGACGAGGCCGCCCAGCCGGGCTTCCGCACGCAGGCCGGCGCCTGGGTCAACACGGCTGTCAATGCCGGGAGTTCGACCGGCGCCGCGACCGCGGGACTGCTGGTGGAGCGGCTGCCGCCGGGGGTGTGCTTCGCGGTGGCGGGGGCGGTCTCGATGGTGGCGGCACTGGTCGGGGCACTGGTTCCGGCACGGCGAAGCGGCCGTACGCCGGAGCGTACGGCCGCCGTGCCCGCTGCGGCTGACGTGCGGGTTCTGTGACCTGCGTCAGTCCTGGTCGTCGTCCGAGCGGTCCGCCGTGACCTTGCCGCTGTTCAGGTCGACCTGCCAGTCCTGGTCGACCGTGCCGGAGGTGCGGGTCTCCACGTCCCAGGCCTGCGAGGCACCGTCCTCGTCGAGGTCCACGGACGTCACGGTGCCCTTGGCGGCGGCCGCCTTCGCCGCCTCCGCGGCCGTCACGGACGTACCCTTCAGGGCGGCCCGCACCTGGGCGGTGTCGTCCTCCTGCTCGGTGTGGGAGCCGAGGACCTTGCCGGTGGCGGGGTCGATCGTGATGCTGTGCCAGGTGGTGCCGTCGCCCAGCACGTCGACGTCCCACACGACCTTGCCGTTGTCGTCCTCGTCGTCCAGGTCGGCGGAGACGGCGGTGCCCGGGACGCTCTTCAGCGCGGCCGCGATCGCCTCGGCGGCGGTGACATCGCCGTCGGCGACCGTCGTACGGTCCTCGGCGTCGTCCTTGCGGTCGTCGGCGTCGTCGTTCACGTCGTCCGCCCGGTCGTCCGCGTCGTCGTGGTCGGCGACCACCTGCGTGCCGGAGCTCGACTGGCGCTGCGCCGCCGTCTCGTCGTCGCCCGCGGCGAAGGCCGCGACGGTGCCGCCGGTGGCCAGGGCTGCGGCGGTGAGGGTGGCGATGACGATGTTGCGCTTCATGAGGGTTCCTTCCCCTTCGATCGTTTTCGCTCGGTTCCAGCGATTCGCTCGCTTTCGACATGACCAAACATCGCCGACCGACGCTGAGGGGAACCTGAAGCCGCCTGAAGGGATCTTCAGCTTCGTTTTGCGAACCTGTACGTATGCGCCTGTTGATCGCGGAGGACGAGTACCGGCTGGAGGGGGGACGGTGAGCAGGTTCTTCGGCTCGGTCCGCTCGCGCGCGACCCTCGGTGCCAGTCTCGTCGTGGCCGTGGCGCTGGTGATGGCCGGGGCGGCGGTGCTGTTCTCGCTGCGGTCCAACCTCATCGACCAGGCGGACACCCAGGCGGAACGCTCGGCGCGCGGGGTGGCCACCCTGCTCGCCACCGGGAAGTCGTACGCCGACCTGGACCTGGACGACGAGAACCCGGTCCAGGTCGTCGACGCGAACGGCACGCTGGTCGCGGTCAGCGACGGTCTGGAGCGGATCAGCGGCACCGCCACCGACGCGGTGAAGGCACCGGCGCAGCCCGGCGGCCCGAGCGGCTCGGGCGACGACGACCCCGATGACGACGCGGACGACGACACCGCCCTCGAACCCGGCGAGATCGGCGACGACGTCGAGCTCACCGACGGCACCGCGACCATCGACGGCGAGAGCGCCGACTACCGATTCGCGGCGCTCCCGGTGGAGACCGACGACGGGGTGAAGCTGACCGTCTACGCCGGTGAGTCCCTGGACACCGAACAGAGCGCCGTGGACACCGCGCTCACCGTCATGCTGATCGGCTTCCCGCTGCTGCTCGGTGTCGTCGCCGCCGCGACCTGGCTCGTCACCCGGCGCGCCCTGCGCCCGGTCGAGGGCATCCGGCGCGAGATGGCCGCGATCACCGCCTCCGAGGACCTCGCTCGACGGGTACCGGAGCCGGACACCCACGACGAGGTCGCCAGGCTCGCCCGCACCACCAACGCGACGCTGGCCGCGCTGGAGACCTCCGTGGAGCGCCAGCGCCGGTTCGTCGCCGACGCCTCGCACGAACTGCGCAGCCCGATCGCGTCCCTGCGCACCCAGCTGGAAGTGGGCGCCGCCCATCCTGAGTTGCTGGACGTGCCGGGCGCGGTCCAGGACACCGTACGACTCCAGCGCCTCGCCGCCGATCTGCTGCTGCTCGCCCGTCTGGACGCGGGGGAGGGAGTCGGCGACAAGCGGCTCGACCTCGGAGAGGTGGTGCGGCGGGAGGCGCGGGGGCGGGACGGGGTGACCGTCGAGGTGGCGGACGTGGCGGTGGCCGGGTCCCGGAGCCAGCTGGAGCGGGTGATCGGCAATCTGCTCGACAACGCGCAGCGGCACGCCCGTGCGGTGATCGGTGTGACCGTACGACGGGACGGGGCGTGGGGCGTCGTCGAGGTCGCCGACGACGGGGACGGGGTGGCCGAGGCCGACCGGGAGCGGATCTTCGAGCGGTTCGTACGGCTCGACGAGGCCCGCGGCCGTGACGACGGCGGCGCCGGGCTCGGGCTCGCCATCGCCCGGGACGTCGCCGCACGTCATGGCGGCACGCTCACGGTCCGCGACGCACCGGCAGGCGGAGCCCTGTTCGAACTCCGCCTGCCGCTCGTCTAGCTGCCGCTACCCGGTCAGGGGCGCCCGCGCTGGCCGCGCAGATGCTCCGCGATGGGCTTGAGGGACTTGTCGAGCTCCGCCATGGAATCGGGGTTCAGCAGGTCGATGAAGTGGCGCCGCACAGACGCCACGTGGTGTGGCGCGACCTTCTTCATCGTCTCCATGCCGTGCTCGGTCAGGACCGCGTACAGACCGCGGCGGTCCGACTCGCAGTTCTCGCGCCGCACCAGGTCCGCGTTCTCCATGCGGGTGATCTGGTGCGAGAGGCGGCTCTTGGACTGGAGGGTGGCGGACGCGAGATCGCTCATCCGCATCCGTACGTCCTCCGACTCGGAGAGATTCACCAGGATCTCGTAGTCGTTCATTGTCAGGCCGAACGGCTGGAGGTCCTTCTCGAGCTGGTACGTCAACAGCCTGTTGACCTCCAGGTGGGTGCGCCAGGCGCACTGCTCCGCATCGGTCAGCCAGGGCGTGGCCGTCTCGGTCTCCATGAATGAAGTCTACCTAAGAAGTTGAAAGGCGAACTAGTGAGGGTTTCGGCGTGACGGCGTGCACACGTTCGACGTCACACTCCGCAGACTACCGCTCACAGCCCGAAGCGACGCTGGAGGTCCCCCAGCTGTCCGGGAAGGCGCGGTGTGCCCGCTTGCTGTGAAGGACCTGTGGACGGCACTCCCGAACCAGGTACTCCGGCCTGCTGGGGAACCGCCCCCGTGGCCTGCTCCGCCATCAGCGCCTCGGAGGACTGGAGCAGTACGGTGCCGGCCCCCACGAACTCGAACTGATGCTCCTCTCCAGAGGCCCCGCCCAGGCCCGTCATCGCACGTAGACCGCCCATCAGGCCGGTCATGTAGCCGTGGTCGTAGTGATGGCACGGCGACGGGCAGTCGGCCCAGCCGACGAGCGCCTGCGGGTCCACCCGGATCGGGGGTTCCATGAACACCACCGGGCCGTTAGATGCGGCCACGAACTTTCCGGTTCCGATCAGGGTCAGAAAACCCGGCACGATCGATTGCTTGAGGGCAAGACTTGGCTGAAAAGCGAGCAGGTTGCCTGAGCGAATGGTCAGGTTGCCGTTCTCGAGGTCGTACGAATTCACGTCGAAGGCCCGGTCGGCGAGGAGCATCTTGCCCGAACCCTCGGCCACGACCCAGTCGCTCGCGTGCAGAGGCGAATGGAAAGACGTACGGACAAGTCGGTCGAGTCGCCCGTGCCCGACGCCGTTGAAGTCGATCGAACCGTAGTAGGCGATCATCTTCCCCTTCTGCAGGAACCACTGGCTCCCCTTGAGCTCCACGCAGAAGGTGTAGTTGTTCACGTTGTCGTCGACGGGCAGCGTCGACGGGTCGTGGACGGTGGGGCCCGCGCCCGGGTAGGTGCTCACAGCTTCTCCTCCGACGCCTGGACGAACACCGTTCCGTGGCCACTGAGCTCCAGCTGGAAGGCCTCGCCGGAGCCGCGGCCCACCATGTCGCGCCAGCCGAGCGCGGTGGACAGCTTGTTGCGGACGTCGCCGTGGTGGGCGACGTAGGCCTGCGGGTCGACATGGACCGGCCGCTGCGGGGTGATCGGCAGCTCGATGACGCCGCCGTGGGCCATCACGGCGACCGAGCCGTGCCCCTTGAGGGTGGTGGTGAACAGCCCCTGGCCGGTGACCTGGCCGCGGACCATGCCCATGACGCCGCCCTGCGAGCCCATGAACATCGTGCCCTGATCCAGGGTGCCCTCGAAGGCGAGGAGGCGGTCCGCCTCGACGTACAGGGTGTCGCCGGTCAGGTTGATCACCTGGACGTGGTGGCCGCCGTGCCCGAACAGGACGGTGCCGCTGCCCTCCACGGTCATCAGGGGAGTGGCCTCGCCCGCGACCCGGCGCCCGATCATCGACGCGATCCCGCCCTGGCCGCCCTGGGTGTTGGGCGTGAAGGACACCTCGCCCTTGTAGGCGAGCATCGCGCCGCGCTGGCTGAACAGCCGCTGCCCGGGCATGACGGTCGCCTCGACCATCTTCGAGTTGAGCTCACGGAAGGCCATCTCAGACATCCCCCGCGATCGTGTTCCGCTCACTGGGCTGGACGTACACCAGGCCGTCCCCCTCGAAGCGGATCTGGAAGGCCTCGCCGCCGCCCTCTCCCATGAGAGTGCGGAATGTCACACCGGACTGGAAGGATTGCCGCAGATTCCCCTGGTGCGCGATGTACGCCCCCGGGTCGACGCTCAGCGGGTACTGCGGGCTGACCCGGAGCACCACGGCCGGTCCGTCCGAGGTGATCGCAGCCTGTCCGTGCCCCTCGACCGTGGTCGTGAACAGCCCGTTGCCCTGCGAGGCGCCGCGCAGCCCCGTGAAACTGGTCCCCGTGCGCAGTCCCCCGTCGGTCGCGAGCAGATTGCTCGACTCCACGTAGAGCTTGTCCCCCTGGAGACCGACGAGATTGATCTCGGAGGCGCGATCGGCGAACCAGCAGGTCCCCTGCCCCCTCACCTCCATCACCGTCATCTGCTCACCGGTGATCCGCCGGGTCACCATGCCCCGGATGCCCTCACCGCCACCGCTGAGCTTCTTGAACGCCATCTGTCCGTCGTACGCGACCATCGAGCCGTTCTTCGCCTTCACGGCGTCCCCGGTCATCTCGACGGCGAGTACCTTGCTGCCTTGAAGTCGGAACATCGCCACGCTGCGAAGGTAGCCCGCGGAAAGGCCTTGCCGACAGGGCCCGTGGGTGGAGAGGGACCCTGATCGCACCCCTAGGGGGTCAGCGGTGGGCCCCGGGCAGCCGTATGACCGCCTTCCCCGAGGTCAGGTCGACGGTGGAGCGCGGGGGTGCGCCGTCCTCCTCGTCGTCCCGCATCACCAGCGCGCTCTGCCGTTCCTTGAGCTCGTGCTGCTTGCCGGGCGAGAGGGCGGCGTGCAGTTGCTCGAAGCCGGTCGCGGAGACCTGCCCCTGGCGGGCAGCATTGCGCCAGGGCAGTACTCCGGCCCGGCCGGCCCGCAGCAGCAGCTGATCGACGAAGGCCAGCACAGTGAGCAGGACGACCAGTCCGGGCAGGGTCATGAAGAAGACGAACCGCACACGCGCTCCTGGCTGCGAGAGGTCGACGACGGACCCCCCAGCCTGTCCCCGCTCAGCCGTTTGCCACAATGGGCAAACGTTTGTGCACGCATTCACAAAGCGTCGACGCCCCTCCACCGAAGGTGACCCGTGGACCTCAAGACCGCCAGCGCCCTCCGCCGCCTCCGCCTCGTCTCCGCCCCCGAGGCGGTCTCGTTCCTGCTCCTGCTCGTCTGCTCGGTCCTGAAGCGGACCACGGACTTCAACGCGGTGCCCGTCATGGGCATGGTCCACGGCGTTCTCTTCGTCCTCTACGTGATCTTCTGGGCCGACGCCTGGAACCGTACGAAGTGGCCCGTGGGCACCGCCGCCCTGTACTTCGTCCTCTCGGTCCTGCCCACCGGCGGCTTCTTCGCCGAGCGCAAGCTCAAGCGTGAGGCCGAGGACGCGGTCATCGCCTCCCGCGCCCGCCAGGAGAGCGCGGTGAAGGCGTCGTGATCGTCGCCTTCTCCGTCACGCCGCTCGGCGTGGGCGACGAGGTGGGGGAGTACGTCGCCGACGCGGTCCGTGTCGTCCGCGAGTCGGGCCTGCCCAACCGCACCGACGCGATGTTCACCTCGATCGAGGGCGACTGGGACGAGGTGATGGACGTCGTGAAGCGCGCCGTCGCCGCGGTCGAGGCACGCGCCCCGCGCGTCTCCCTCGTCCTCAAGGCGGACATCCGCCCCGGCGTGACCGACGGCCTGACCTCCAAGGTCGCGACGGTGGAACGGCACCTCACCGAGTAGCCCCGGCGCGGACCGTCGTAGAGCCGCCGTCGAGGACCCCAGGCGGGACGAGACCCGCGCTGGCGCAACGGCGAGCAGGGGACGTACCCGGGGGTGTCCGCCCGCAGCGTCGGGCGACCGACCAACCGCACCGCCAAAGACACCGCACCGCCCGACCGAGGACGGACACCCCCCGGTGCGGCACCGACCCCCGACGGCGAGCAGTGCGCGACGCACGCCCCCACCGAACCGCAACGGGCCGCCGCAGGCATCCACCCACTCACCCGACGCCGTCCCACCCGCCTGGACCCTCCCAGTTCGACACGCCCCGAATCCTCCACTTGTGTATGGGTATCGGCTCGTTCGATCACTGGAGGGCGCTGTGCGGCCGGAGGGCTACGACTACGACACCCACAGCCGACTTGCCGGACCGCTCACGGAGCCGTCCGAGAAGTACCGGGTGCAGTACACCTCACTCCTCGCAGGCGAGCCGCACCGAATACGCGCGATCCTCCTCATGACCCTCGCGCCCCTGCTCACCGGCGCCCTGCTGGTCTACCTGGTCTGGCCCACCCACTGGGTCGAGCGCGAGGGCGGCGACGAGTGGATGGTCGGCCTCGACATCACGATGCTCATAGCCATCGCGCTCATCGAGCTGTTCATGGTCGTCAATGTCGCCTCCGTCGCACACGCCACCCTCGTGGCCCGCGACCCCGTCCCCGTCACCCCCGAATCCGGCACCCGCGTCGCCTTCCTCACGACGTACGTCCCGGGCAAGGAACCCCTGGAGATGGTCCGCGCCACCCTCGAAGGCGCCACGAAGATCACCCACACCGGCCCCCTGGACGTCTGGCTCCTGGACGAAGGCGACGACGAACCGGCAAAGGCCCTCTGCACGGAACTCGGCGTACGGCACTTCACCCGCCACGGCGTCCCCGAGTGGAACAGACCCAAGGGTGTCCACAAGGCCAACACCAAGCACGGGAACTACAACGCCTGGATCGCCATGCACGGCGACGAGTACGACTTCTTCGCCTCGGTCGACACCGACCACGTTCCGCTCCCCAACTTCCTGGAGCGGATGACGGGTTACCTCCGGGATCCGGACGTCGCCTTCGTCGTGGGCCCGCAGGTGTACGGCAACTACCACAACCCCGTCACCAAGGCCGCGGAGTCCCAGCAGTTCCTCTTCCACGCGCTGATCCAGCGCGCCGGCAACCGCTACCGCGCACCCATGTTCGTCGGCACCAACAACGTCGTACGCATCGCGGCCGTGAAACAGATCGGCGGCCTCTACGACTCCATCACCGAGGACATGGCCACCGGCTTCGAGCTCCACCGCCACCGCAACCCGAGAACCCGCAACCACTGGCGCAGCGTCTACACCCCCGACGTCCTCGCCGTCGGCGAAGGTCCCGCCTCCTGGACGGACTTCTTCACCCAGCAGATGCGGTGGTCGCGCGGCACGTACGAGACGCTCTTCAAGCAGTACTGGAAGGCACCGTTCACGATGCCGCCCGGGCGCCTCTTCTCGTACACGCTGATGCTCGTCTACTACCCGATGACGGCCGTCAACTGGTTGCTGGGCATCCTGAGCTGTTTCCTGTTCCTCTGGTTCGGCGCGTCCGGCACCCAGGTCGCCGCATCGGTCTGGCTGATGCTCTACAGCGACGCGGCCGCCCTCCAGATCGGCCTCTACCTCTGGAACCGCCGCCACAACGTCTCCCCGCACGAGCCCGAGGGCTCCGGCGGCCTCGCGGGCATGGCGATGTCGGCCCTCTCCGCGCCGATCTACCTGAAGTCCTTCGGCGAGGCCCTCATCCGCCGCCCCAGCCGCTTCGTCGTCACCCCGAAGGGCGGCGACGCCAGCCCCGACCGTCTGCTCACCTTCCGCATCCATCTGTTCTGGGCGGCCCTCCTCGCGACCTCGCTGGCCGGTTCGGTCGTCCTGGAGCACACGCATGTGGCGATGCGCACCTGGGCGGTCCTGGCCATGGCGATATCCCTGGCCCCGGTAGGGGTGTGGATCTCCACCCGCCTGAGGGAACGCCAGGCCCACCGCGCCACAGCCGCGGCCACCCCCCGTCCCGTCGACGGCACCGAGCCCGCCCTCGCCACCACCTCCAGCACCACGACAGGAGGCAACTAGGCATGGCCTACCAGCCGTCCCAGCGCACCAAGAAGACCGTCCTCGGCATCGGCGGCATCGCCATCCTGGTCGGCCTGAACGCCCCGGCCGCGCTCGACTTCGCCGGCGACCGGTACTACGCGTACAAGATCGCCCAGCCCGAGTACAAGGCGAAGTACGGGAGTTGGAGCCGGATCGACATCCCGGAGGAGTACCGCACCAACGCGATCCACGCGGCGCTCCTGCACACCGGCAAGGTGCTCATCGTCGCGGGCTCCGGGAACGAGCAGAAGAAGTTCGACGAGGGGTCCTTCGACACCGTTCTCTGGGACCCGGCCACGGACACCTTCAAGAAGATCCCCACCCCCGACGACTTCTTCTGCTCAGGACACGCCCAACTCCCGGACGGCAGACTCCTCGTGGCCGGCGGCACCGCCCGCTACGAGCTGCTCGACGGCGAGGTCGACCGGGCCGGCGGCGGCATGCGCGTGAAGAACGAGAACCCCGACAGGGCGATGGTCCTGAAGAAGGGGACCCGCTTCCGCTCGCCCGCCGGAGTCGAGTACGCCACGAAGTTCGACGTCACCGTCCCCAAGGCGAAGAAGTCCTTCAAGGTCACCTACAACGCCCGCGGTGTGATGCAGCCCTGGCAGACGAAGGTGACGGCCGCCGAGGCACGGGTCTTCGTGGAGGCCGTGGAGAAGGGCCCGATGTCCGTCACCGAGAAGCAGGCCCAGTACGAGATCGTGGGCCTGACCGGCAAGGACGCGGACAACGCCTACGGGCTCAGCGAGAAGATCACCCTCGACAAGCAGGACTTCCAAGGTATCCGCGCCGCCTACGAGTTCGACCCGGTAGCCGAGAAGTACATCCCGGTCGACCCCATGGACAAGGCCCGCTGGTACCCGACCCTGGTCGGCCTCGACGACGGCCGGGTCCTCGCCGTCTCCGGCCTGGACGACGTGGGGATGATCGACCCGGGCGACAACGAGATCTACGACCCGAAGACCAAGAAGTGGTCTCCCGGGCCGAAGCGGTACTTCCCGACGTACCCCGCGCTCTTCCTCACCAAGGGCGGCAAGCTCTTCTATCCGGCCTCCAACGCCGGTTACGGGCCTGCCGACATGGGCCGCGAACCGGGCCTGTGGGATCTGAAGACCAACACCTTCGAGAAGGTCCCCGGTCTGCGTGACGCCGACGAGACGGAGACCTCGGCGTCGCTCCTCCTCCCGCCCGCGCAGGACCAGAAGGTGATGATCCTCGGCGGCGGAGGTGTCGGCGAGTCGAAGAAGTCGACCCCGCGCACGGCCGTCATCGACCTGAAGAAGGACAACCCCGTCTTCGAGGACGGCCCCGACCTCCCGCAGGGCACGCGGTACCTGAACAGCGTGATCATGCCGGACGACACCGTGTTCACCGCGAACGGCGCCGAGGACTACCGCGGCCGCAGCGCCAGCAACATCCTCAAGGCGCAGTTCTACGACCCGAAGGGCAACGTCTTCCACGAGGCCGCGTCCCCGACGGTGGGCCGCAACTACCACTCCGAGGCGCTGCTGCTGCCCGACGGAAGGGTCGCCAGCTTCGGCTCCGACCCGCTCTACGACGATCAGCAGAACACCAAGCTCGGTCACTTCGAGCAGCGCATGGAGATCTTCACACCGCCCGCCCTGCACCGCGGCGGCGACGGCCGTCCCGAACTGAAGGACGGACCGAAGGCACTGGGCGCGAACCACCGTGCGACCTTCCGCACCGACGACGCGGACCGGATCGCCAAGGCCCGGCTGATGCGGCCGAGCGCGGTGACGCACACCACCGACGTCGAACAGCGCTCCATCGAACTCGGCATCACGAAGAACGCGGACGCCGTCACCTTCGATGTGCCGAAGGACCCGGCTCTGGTGCCGCCCGGCTGGTACATGCTGTTCGTGACGGACGCGGACGGCACCTCGTCGGAAGCCAAGTGGATCCAGGTGAAGTAGACGAAGCAGACGAAGCAGAAGAAGCCGGCGGAGCAGGTGAAGTGGCCGGTCAGTTCCGGGAGTTGCCCGCCAGCCCCAGGGCGTACTCCGGCCACCACTGCCCGGCGTCCGGACCGCCCTCGCAGGTCCCGTCCGACTCGCCGGGCCGCTTGACCCACAGATAGGCGTCCAGGGCCGTCTCGCCCGTGCGCGTCGTCGGCGCGGTGCCCAGCGCCCGGCCGGGCGGGTTGCACCACACGCCCGGCAGCGGCCCGTTGCCGTTACGGCTGCTGTCGATGACGAAGTGCTTGCCGTCGAGGTCCTTGGAGAGGTGGCGGCCGTATTCCTTGGTGGCGGCGTCGGTCTGGAAGTTGGAGACGTTGAGCGAGAAGCCGTCGGCCTTCGCGACGCCCGCCCGCCGCAGCGGCTCGACCAGTTTGCGGGGCTCCCGGATCCAGGACGGGTTGCCCGCGTCCAGGTACACCTTGGTGTTCGGCTGCTGCTTCAGCCGGTCGATCGCCTCGCCCAGCAACTGCTCGCGCTCGGCGTGGTATTCGCCCGGTGTGCAGCCGTCCACGATGTGCGCGACCGCGTCGGGTTCGAGGACGACGAGGGCCTCGGCGTCCCCGAGCGCGTCCGCGAACCTCCCGATCCACTGCCGGTATGTGTCCGCGTCCGCTGCCCCGCCCGCCGAGTGCTGACCGCAGTCCCGGTGCGGGATGTTGTACGCGACGAACAGTGCCGTACGGTCCTCGGCCGCGGCCGACGCGACGGCCGCCCTGACGGTCGGACCCGGGTCGACCTCACCGGCCGGCCACAGCGCGGCCGGCTGGTCCGCGATCTTCTGGAGCCGCGCCGCGTCCTGGGTACGGCCCTCCCGCTGCCACAGCTGGATCTGCTGGGCGGCGGAACTGTTGGGGTCCACCCAGAACGGGGACGCCGGATCCGATCCCGACTTCCTGCTGGCCGCGCCGGCGACGGAGGCCTCCTCGACGTCGGACGCGGACGAACAGCCCGCCGCGAGCCCGAGCGCCGTGAGGGTCGCGAGGACCGCGAGGGTGTGGGTCAGCCGGGGCATGCTGCTCCCTTGCGCGAGGATGACGTTGGGTAAGGGTGCGTCACCCATCGTGACATGGATCACATGTCCGATCCGGATGCGACACCGCTCCGCGGGGAGGGCCGGGTTTTGGGTGCGGGTTCGTTGTGGCTGGTCGCGCAGTTCCCCGCGCCCCTGAGTGGGACCGCGGCCTCTAGCGGGGCGCGGTCCCGCTCATGGCGATGCCCAGCGGTGTGCGCTCGTACAGGACCTGGTGGCCGTAGCGTCTCGCGGTGAGCAGGCCCGAATCGCGCAGGACTGTCAGATGTGCGGACACGGACGACGGGGCCAGTCCGAGCCGGTGGGCCAGGGCGGTGGTCGTGGCCGGTTCGTCGAGCGCGGCGAGCACGGCGGCACGGCCGCGGCCCAGGAGTCGTACGAGCGAGTCGGACGTACGGTCGTCGGGCTCGGCCCACAACCCGCCGATGCCCCGCGCCGGATACACGAGGGTCGGCTGCCAGGGCGGGTCGTAGGTGCTGACCACGTCGGGCCAGATGAAGACGCTCGGCATGAGCACCAGCCCCTGGCCTTCGAGCCGTCGCTCGTGCTCGCCCCGGTGCTCGACGGTCAGCGTCCCCGCGTCCCACCCGAACCGCCGGCTGATCTCCGGCAGCAGTCCGCCGAGCCCCACCTCGGCCAGCCGGCGCGAGTGGAAGGCGACGTCGGCCTCCAGCAGGGCGCGCAGCCGAGGCCAGTCCGGGGCGACGAGCGTGCGCCAGACCTCCTCCATCGCGTCGGACAGTTCCCGCACCATCCGGACGGGATCCCGCATCCAGGCCCGCCCGTGCGCCGACGCCGGCGCGCCGGGCGTGGACGCGAGCGACTTCGCGGTGTCCGCGCGTGCGGCCTCCGGATCACTCGCGCGTACGGCCGCGATCTCCTCCTCGAAGGTGGCCGCGGGTCCGAGCGGGGGCGGGCCCAGCCAGTCGGGGGAGTGCCCGCGGCGGGGCATCAGCAGCCACAACGGCGTGAGATCGAGCCCGGCGGCCGCGGTACGGATCCGGCGCAGCCAGGGTGTGTGATAGCCGTGCCGGTCGGGTCGTTTGAGCGTGCGGACGACTTCCTGCGTCTCCCAGAGGGGGGAGATCGCGAAGCGGCAGCGGAGGAAGTCGTCCTCACCGAAGTGCAGTCGCGAAGGCATGAGGGTCCCCGGTGGATGGCGGGAAGATTCGGCTGTGTCCGAAACTCTAGGGCGTGGGCGGGGCGGTCGGCACGCTGCTGCCCATGACGGACGACACCCTCACCGCCGCCCCGCCCACCGGCTACGGCCGCGTCTTCGCCGTACGGGAGTTCCGCGCGGTCTTCGTGGCGCACCTGCTCTCCCTGCTGGGTGTCGTGGTCAGCGAGATCGCGCTCTCGGTCCTCGTCTACGACCTGACCGGCTCGCCCCTGATGAGCGCGCTGGCGTTCGCGCTCGGATTCCTGCCGTACGTCGTCGGCGGCACCCTTCTCGCGGGGATCGCCGACCGCTTTCCGGCCCGGCGGGTGCTGGTGGTGTGCGATCTGGTGTGCGCGGCGTGCGTGCTGCCGATGGCGGTGCCGGGGGCGGGCATCGCGCTGTTGCTGACGCTGCGGTGCTGTCTGGCGGTGGTGGCGCCGGTGTTCCAGGGGACGCGGATGGCGACGCTGGCCGACATCCTCGGGGACGGCGATCTGTTCGTGCTGGGCCGCTCGCTGCTGCGGATCGTGTCGCAGAGCGCGCTGCTCGTGGGGTACGGGGTGGGCGGCCTGCTGCTGACCGTCGTGGCGCCGCGGCATGCGCTGCTGATCACGGTGGCCACGTTCTGTGTGTCGGCGGTGCTGCTGCGCTTCGGCACGCGGCGGCGGCCGGCGCGGGCGGGGGCCGGCACCGCTCTGGTGACGGAGTCTCTGAAGGGCGCGCGGCAGGTGTTCGCGAACCGCCGGGTCCGGGTGCTGCTGTTCCTCTTCTGGGTGCCGCCGATGTTCTCGGTGGTGCCGGAGGCGCTGGCGGCGCCGTACGCGGACGATCTGGGCGCGGGGTCGGTGGGGCTGGGACTGCTGATGTGCGCGCTGCCGGTGGGCACGATCGCGGGGGAGCTGTGGGCGGGGGCGCGGCTGGGGCCGGCGGCCCGGGAGCGGATCGCGTTGCCGCTGGTGTGCGTGACGCTGGTGCCGTACGTGGCGTACGTGCTGCACCCGGGTCTGTCCGTCTCCTTACTGGTGTTGGTGCTGTCGGGGGCGGGGTCGGCGTACACGCTGGGTCTGGACCAGTGGTTCGTGCGGGCGGTGCCGGAGGAGTTGCGGGGCCGGGCGATGACGCTGCTGACGGCCGGCCTGATGACGATCCAGGGGGTGGGGATGGCGCTGGCGGGGGTGGTGGCGGAGTTCGCGGGCGTCGCGGGGACCGTGGCGGGGGCGGGGGTGCTGGGGACGGCGTGCTGTGTGCTGCTGGCCGTGGCGGCCCGCCGGACCGAATGCCAAGACGGTGCTGACCAGCATGTGACCGGCCGGTAAGGTCTGGTGCCGTGCCGAAGCCCCTCAGTCTTCCCTTCGACCCCATCGCCCGCGCCGACGAACTCTGGAAGCAGCGCTGGGGAAACGTGCCGTCCATGGCCGCGATCACCTCGATCATGCGCGCCCACCAGATCCTCCTCGCCGAGGTCGACGCGGTCGTCAAGCCGTACGGACTGACCTTCGCGCGCTACGAGGCCCTGGTCCTGCTCACCTTCTCCAAGGCCGGCGAGCTGACCATGTCCAAGATCGGCGAGCGCCTCATGGTCCACCCCACGTCGGTCACCAACACGGTCGACCGCCTCGTGAAATCGGGCCTCGTGGACAGAAAGCCCAACCCCAACGACGGGCGCGGCACGCTCGCCGTCATCACCGGAAAGGGCCGCGAGGTCGTCGAATCCGCCACCCGCGACCTCATGGCCATGGACTTCGGACTCGGCGTGTACGACGCGGAGGAGTGCGCCGAACTCTTCGCGATGCTGAGGCCACTACGGGTGGCCGCGCACGACTTCGACGAGGACTGAGGCCGTCGGTCAACGTGCGGGCAGCGGGTCGCACCTGAAGGTGATCTCACCGGCGCATGATCGATACGGCAGTCAGGGGCCGATGTTTTCCCTGGGATCTTGTTGGGCGGTCACCGTCCGGGCGGTGGGAGTCCGGGCCCAACACGAACAGGGGTATCGACCTTGTCGAAGCTTCGCGCTGTCACTCGTCGCTTACTGACCGCCGGGAGCGCCGTCGCGGTCATCGGTGCCGTGACGCTGGGCGCCGGAGGAGTGGCGAAGGCCAGCGCCACCGGAACCACCGCGATCGGGACGTTCGACTACGACCTGCGCGGGGCGGGGGTGAAGGTCCCCGTGGGGTGCTTCCTGACGCACTCCATCGACGGCTCGGGCAAGCGCATCACGAGCCAGTTGGCGGGCGTGGACTGCATGGGACTCGCGGCGACCTTCTCCAAGTTCTGCAACTGGAGGATCGACTTCACCTACGCGGACACCAGCAACCGGACGTACAAGACGGCCCGCGGCAAGACACACACCGAGTGCCGACGCGATCCGCTGCGGCGCAACTCCGCGCAGACGCTGCCGAAGTACGGCAAGGCCTGCGCGAGGTTCTACGTGAACGGCAAGCTGCGCGCCACGCAGTGCCACTTCATCACGGCGTGAGCGTCAGGCCGCGGCGGCCTTGGGGGCGGGGTCGTCGACCACGAGCGGCGTGACCTCCCGGGTCACCTTGCGCTCGACGAAGAAGGCGGCGGTCGGGACCGTGCCGGCGAGGAGCACCCAGGCGAGGCGGCCCAGCGGCATCTTCGCCTTGGTGCCCAGGTCGAAGGCGAAGATCAGGTAGATGAGGTACAGCCAGCCGTGGGCGATGCCGACCACCGAGACGAAGCCGTCGAACCCGTCCAGGTCCAGCAGCCGCTTCCCGATCACGCCGATCGTGAGCAGGATGAGCAGGACGGCGGTGACGTAGGCCATCACCCGGTAGCGGGTCAGGACGCTCTTCTTCATGTCGTCGAGAGTAACGGGTGGCTTGCCGTCGACATTTACTAGGACGTCCTAGTAAATTTGAAGCATGGACGCTGACGCCATCGAAGAGGGCCGCCGACGGTGGCAGGCCCGGTACGACGCCTCGCGTAAGCGGGAGGCGGACTTCACCACGTTGTCCGGGGATGCCGTGGAGCCGGTGTACGGGCCTCGGGTGGGGGACCGGTACGAGGGGTTCGAGCGGATCGGGTGGCCGGGGGAGTATCCGTTCACGCGGGGGCTCTATCCGACCGGGTACCGGGGGCGCACGTGGACCATTCGGCAGTTCGCCGGGTTCGGGAACGCCGAGCAGACCAACGAGCGGTACAAGAAGATCCTCGCCAACGGGGGCGGGGGGCTGTCCGTCGCCTTCGACATGCCGACCCTCATGGGGCGGGACTCCGACGACCCCCGGTCGCTCGGAGAGGTCGGGCACTGCGGGGTGGCCATCGACTCGGCCGCCGACATGGAGGTGCTGTTCAAGGACATCCCGCTCGGGGACGTCACCACCTCCATGACCATCAGCGGGCCCGCCGTGCCCGTCTTCTGCATGTACCTCGTCGCCGCCGAGCGGCAGGGTGTCGACCCCGGGGTGCTCAACGGCACTCTCCAGACCGACATCTTCAAGGAGTACATCGCGCAGAAGGAGTGGCTCTTCCAGCCCGAGCCCCATCTGCGGCTCATCGGGGATCTGATGGAGTACTGCGCGGCCGGCATCCCCGCGTACAAGCCGCTCTCCGTCTCCGGGTACCACATCCGGGAAGCGGGCTCCACGGCCGCGCAGGAGCTCGCCTACACGCTCGCCGACGGGTTCGGGTACGTGGAGCTGGGGCTGAGTCGCGGACTCGACGTCGAGGTCTTCGCGCCCGGGCTCTCCTTCTTCTTCGACGCCCACGTCGACTTCTTCGAGGAGATCGCCAAGTTCCGCGCGGCCCGCAGGATCTGGGCGCGGTGGATGCGGGACGTGTACGGGGCGCGGAGCGACAAGGCGCAGTGGCTGCGGTTCCACACCCAGACCGCCGGGGTGTCGCTGACCGCGCAGCAGCCGTACAACAACGTCGTACGGACGGCTGTCGAGGCGCTCGCGGCCGTGCTCGGCGGCACCAACTCCCTGCACACCAACGCCCTCGACGAGACCCTCGCGCTCCCGTCCGAGCAGGCCGCGGAGATCGCGCTGCGGACCCAGCAGGTACTCATGGAGGAGACCGGGGTCGCCAACGTGGCGGATCCGCTGGGTGGTTCGTGGTACGTGGAGCAGCTGACGGACCGTATCGAGGCCGACGCCGAGAAGATCTTCGAGCAGATCAAGGAGCGGGGGCTGCGGGCCCATCCTGACGGGCGGCATCCCATCGGCCCCATCACCTCCGGCATCTTGCGCGGCATCGAGGACGGCTGGTTCACCGGCGAGATCGCCGAGTCCGCGTTCCAGTACCAGCGGTCCGTGGAGAAGGGCGACAAGAGGGTCGTGGGCGTCAACGTCCACCACGGCTCCGTCACCGGCGACCTGGAGATCCTGCGGGTCAGCCACGAGGTGGAGCGGGAGCAGGTGCGCGTGCTGGGGGCCCGCAAGGGCGCGCGGGACGAGGCCGCGGTACGTGCCGGGCTCGACGCGATGCTCGCGGCCGCCCGGGGCGGCGGCAACATGATCGGGCCGATGCTGGACGCCGTACGGGCCGAGGCGACCCTCGGTGAGATCTGCGGGGTGCTGCGGGACGAGTGGGGCGTCTATACGGAGCCGGCGGGGTTCTGAGCGGAGGTCAGGCCCAGGAGCAGCACCCTCGTGAAGCTCCGTACCCACTCCTCGTCCGCCGCGCCCGCGCTCACCAGGGTGCGGTGGACCACCGCGCCCGCGACGACGTCGAAGATGAGATCCACCGTGCGCGCGGCTTCCTCCGGATCCGGCACCGGGGGAAGTTCTCCGCGCTGCTCGGCGCGGGCGCGGCCCTCCAGGACCAGGCGCTTCTGGCGTTCGACGATCGACTCGCGGATGCGTTCGCGCAGCACTTCGTCGCGGGTGGACTCGGCGATCACCGCCATCAGGCCGCTCTTCGCCTCCGGGCGGTCCAGGATCCGCGCGAACTGGAGGACCACGCCCTCGATGTCGGCGGCGAGAGTGCCGCGGTCGGGGAGTTCCAGCTCGTCGAAGAGCTCCGCCACCGCGTCGACGACCAGTTCGTTCTTGCCCGCCCAGCGACGGTAGAGCGTCGTCTTCGCAACCCCCGCCCGCGCCGCCACGTCTCCCAGCGTGAGCTTGGACCAGCCCAGCTCCACCAGGGCCTCCCGGGTCGCCGCGAGGATCGCCGCGTCCGCGGTGGCGCTGCGGGGGCGTCCTGTGGCCCGTGGGGCGGGAGTGCGGCTCTGCATCCCACGACCATAACCGGCGGTTCCTGTGAGGCCGTGAGGGAGATCACCGGGCTCCGGTGGCCCCGAGGCACCCGGTGCCATTACGCTACGACCCGTAGCGAAACCACTGGCGTGGGGTGGGGACCCGGCGCCCGGCAGTACAGAAGCGGTACCGGCTTTCTCAACGCTTTTCACTTGCACGCGCGGACGGGGGAGGATAGACGCATGCAGCCACGGAACATGTCCATGAGCGGAGTCGTCGACCTCGCCGCGGTGAAGGCGGCCCAGGAGGCCAAGGAGAAGGCGGAGCAGGCGCGCGCCGCAGCGGCCCGGCAGGGCGGCGGCGCCGGAGGCGTCTCGCCGGCCGATCTCGTCATCGACGTCGACGAGGCCGGGTTCGAGCGGGACGTCCTGCAGCGCTCCACCGAGGTCCCGGTCGTCATCGACTTCTGGGCCGAGTGGTGCGAGCCCTGCAAGCAGCTGAGCCCGGTCCTTGAGCAGCTCGTCGTCGAGTACAACGGGCGCCTCCTCCTCGCCAAGATCGACGTCGACGCCAACCAGATGCTGATGCAGCAGTTCGGGGTACAGGGGATCCCCGCCGTCTTCGCGGTGGTGGCCGGACAGGCCCTGCCGCTCTTCCAGGGCGCCGCCGGCAAGGAGCAGATCCAGCAGACCCTGGACCAGCTGGTGCAGGTCGCCGAGCAGCGCTTCGGGCTCACCGGGATCACGGTGGACCCGGCCGCCGAGCCCGGCGCCGCACAGGACGCCGCGCCCGAGATGCCGGCCGGACCCTACGACGCGCTGCTCGAGGCCGCCGTACAGGCCCTGGACGCGGGGGACTTCGGCGGCGCGGTGCAGGCGTACAAGAACGTACTGAGTGACGACCCGGGGAACACGGAGGCCAAACTCGGTCTCGCCCAGGCCGAGTTGCTCCACCGGGTGCAGGGCCTGGACCCGCAGCAGGTCCGCAAGGACGCCGCGGAGAAGCCGGCCGACGCGCCGGCGCAGATCGCCGCGGCCGACCTGGATCTGGTGGGCGGGCATGTGGATGACGCCTTCGGGCGGCTCATCGACACCGTGCGACGCACGTTCGGTGACGACCGGGATGCCGTACGTGTACGGCTGTTGGAGCTCTTCGAGGTCGTCGGGGCCGATGACCCCCGGGTGATCGCGTCGCGCCGGGCGCTGGCGCGGGCCCTGTTCTAGGGGGCGGCGCCGACCGGGGCGGGAGCCCCGTTCTGACCAGTCCCTAAACACTCGGGCATGTGGTGCCCGAGTGAAAGATTTGCCGACGGAGTGCCACTGCGGCCGCGCTTTACCAAATCTTGGTAATCGCGGCCGCTGTTACTGCAAGTAAGTTTTGGGCGTTGATCTGTCGGATTCTGTCCGTCCATCAACAACTTTGTCCGCCCCCTGCGGGCCACCCTGAGTCGTCGGCCGAGACCAGCGGGTCGTTGTTCGGTTATCCGGCCGTTACTACCGAGTAACGAAGCCCCTTGTGCGGGCGGCGAGAATGCACCACGATCGGCGACGCTCGGTCCATTCCCCGCACCCCGACAGCCGGTCGGGCCCGCGGGAACTCCTGGGTCCCCACCGAGCAGAGCAGGCAGCAGTGGTGCCTGCTCTTGGGCAGGGGGGTCTTCGCCTTCCGGTGGAGCCTGTCCAGCAAGGTTGTGCGTGATGTGCTCAGGCGCGACCAGTGGTTGTCGCTCGGGGGTGATCGCCGGTGATCGGTGCGCGGTTCGCGCCTCCGAGTACGGGCGCTCCCCTTCCCGAGGACGTAGCACTTCTCCCATCCCTGCCCGGCTGAGCCGTCATGTTCGACAGGGGCAGTCAGGGCCAGGAGATGTACGTCCGAGAAGGAGGAAATATGGAGTCCCAGGTGCGTGGCGGGACCAGATGGAAGCGGTTCGCCGTCGTGATGGTGCCCAGCGTGGCCGCCACGGCTGCGATAGGTGTCGCCCTCGCGCAGGGCGCTCTCGCCGCGTCGTTCAGTGTGTCGGGTCAGTCGTTCAAGGTGACGGCGGACAAGCTTGAGGGCACGGGCTTCTCCCAGTACGGAGCCCTCGACACGGGGTACACCCTTGACGGCAAGAAGACGGCTCACCCCGTCGCGGTCTCCGCGTTCAAGAGCGCGGAGCTCACCAACATGTGCCAGTCGGTGGTCACCCCGAACATCCCGATCCTCGGTTCTGTCAGCCTCACGCTGAAGGCCGGCGGGGGCGGTACGCCGGTCAAGGCCGAGAACCTGTACGTCGACATCGAGGAACTCGAGGCCGACGCGACGTTCACCAACATCGACATCGGTGTTGCGGCCAAGGACGCCAGCAAGGGTCCGGGCATGAAGGGTGGCGGCGAGCAGGCCAACCCCTTCGGCTTCGCCCAGCAGGCCGAGAAGGCCACGCTGACCGACGTGAAGCAGACGGCGTGGGCCACCACCGCCGGAACCTTCAAGCTCAGCGGCCTGAAGATGTCGCTGTCGACGGGTGTCAAGGAGTGCTACTAAGCACTCGCTGACGGGCGGGGGGGCCGGTGGCGCCCCCGCCCGTCCACTGTGAAGCGCGGTTCTTCACGCGCCGTACAACTCACCACCACAGCAACGCCGCACCAGGGAGCTGTTTTTCCATGAGCGCCGAGACTCCTGCCGCACCCGGCCACGATGAGCACTACCTCCGGGTCGCCAAGCGGAAGTTCCGCGCCTGGCGGGGCGACCGGCCGTTCTGGGCCGGGCTGTTCGTCCTTCTGGGCGGAATCCCCATCGCGTACTTCCCTTACGCACACCTCCAGATCGGTCACCTGACCCTCGCGATGGCCACCACCGCGGGCGCCGGGTCGCTGATCATCGGTGTGCTGCTGGGCGTCCTCGGCATCAGCCTCTGGTTCCAGAAGCACGTCCGCACGTTCGCGGGCGTCGCGGCGATCCTGCTGGCCCTGGTGTCCATCCCCGTGTCCAACCTCGGCGGTTTCCTCATCGGCTTCCTCTTCGCCCTCATCGGCGGAGCGATGGCCGTGGCCTGGGTGCCGGGCGAGCCGCCGGTGCAGGAGCCGGTCCAGGAGGACACCACGGGTGCGGGCAACGCACCCGAGGGTGCGGTTCCCACGCTCTCCAAGGACGCGTACGACGTCGGTGAGCCGAACGATCTGTCAGGAACGAGCCCGGCGAACGGGGCGAACGGGAGGCACAGTGCCGGCTGACGAGGTGACCCACGGGGCTGATGTGGAGGGGTCCCGTGCGAGAACCGGGCCAAGGCATGCGGCGCCCAAGAAGCCGCTGTTCACCCGCTTCCACATGCCCGCGGGCAAGGCGATAGCCCTGGCGGCGATGCCGACCGCGGTCCTCATGGGGATGGGGTTCACGCCGACGCTCGCCAACGCCGAGGACCAGCCCGCCTCCAAGAGCCTGACGGCCGACGAGTACAAGGACTGTGTCACGGCGCTGGAGGACGGCGCTTCGGCGTCTGCCTCGCCGTCGCCGTCGGCTTCGGCGTCCGAGAGCGACTCCGACGACGACGCGGAGGCGACTCCCTCGGCGTCCGCTTCCCCGGGCTCCGACTCGGGCGGCGACTCTTCGTCGGATTCAGGTTCCGACGAAGAGGCCGAGCCCACGCCGTCGGCGTCCGCCAGTTCGTCCTCGGCGGGCTCCAACGACGCCCAGTCCGGAGCCACCGCCACGCCCTCGCCCTCCGCCTCCGAGAGCAGCGGGAACGTGCTGGAGGAGATCGGCGACGCCATCGAGGGCATCTTCACGGGCGGTGAGAGTGCCTCGCCGTCCGCGAGCGCCAGCCCGACGCCGTCGGCCTCGCCCTCGGAGAGCTCCTCCGACGACAGCAAGGACGACGACGCGTCCGACGCCGTCAAGGACACCACCGGCAAGGTCGCCGACACGGTCGAGGACACCGTGAAGGACACGACCGACGCGGCGTCCAAGGCTGCCGAGGACACCACCGACGCCGTCGAGAAGGCGGCCGAGGCGGTCACCGCCAGCCCGTCGCCGAGCTCCAGCACGGACGTCGACGACTGCCCGGTCGCCACCGACGCGGAGGGCGGCGTGGACAACACCGTGCCGCTGCCGGCCGACCCCTGGTACCTGAACGCCAGCTCGTTGCTGCTGAAGGGCGCCGACTACAAGGGCATCGTCAAGGTGCGCACGGCCGACGGCACCGTCAAGGAGGTGCTGAAGTACGTCATATCCGACGGCACCGACATCGGCGACCTGCACCAGACGGTGAAGGACGAGCAGTCCGGCAAGACCTACCACGTGCAGGCGGCCAAGGGCTCGACCTCCACGATCCGCGACGGCGACACCGTGATGTACACGGAGAGCATCTCCGGCAACCTGCTGGGGCTGATCCCGGTGACGTTCAGCCCGGAGAGCCCGCCGCCGCTGAACATCCCGCTGATCTACTTCACCAAGGTGACGGTCGTGCAGGCCGGCCAGTTCGGCGGCACCCTGCACGTGCCGGGGCTGCACAGCTACCAAACCGACTGAGTGCCGCCACAGGCCCGTTCGGGAGCCGCAACACGCCTGAGGGCGCCCCCTGATCCAGGGGGCGCCCTCAGCGCCGTACACAGGCCTCCTCGGCCGTCGGGGCCCCCGGAGGGGCCCCGGGGTCCTACTTCTGGCCGCCCAGGTGGTGGACGCGCAGCATGTTGGTGGTGCCGGGGATGCCGGGGGGCGAGCCGGCGGTGATGATGACGATCTCGCCCGGGTTGAAGCGGTTGATCTTGGCGATCTCCTGGTCGACCATGTCGACCATTTCGTCGGTGCTGTTCACGAACGGCACGACGTGCGACTCGACGCCCCAGCTGAGCGTCAGCTGATTGCGGGTGCTCTCGTCGGTGGTGAAGGCGACGATCGGCTGGACCGCGCGGTAACGCGACAGACGACGGGCGGTGTCGCCGGACTGGGTGAACGCCACCAGGCCCCGGCCGCCGAGGAAGTCCGCGATCTCACACGCGGCACGCGCGATCGAACCGCCCTGCGTGCGCGGCTTCTTGCCGGGGACGAGCGGCTGCAGGCCCTTGCTGAGCAGCTCCTGCTCGGCCGCGGAGACGATCTTCGACATCGTCTTGACGGTCTCGATCGGGTACGCGCCCACACTCGACTCGGCGGACAGCATGACCGCGTCCGCGCCGTCCAGGATCGCGTTGGCCACATCGGAGGCCTCGGCGCGGGTGGGACGGGAGTTGGTGATCATCGACTCCATCATCTGGGTCGCCACGATCACCGGCTTGGCGTTGCGGCGGCACAGCTCGATGAGGCGCTTCTGCACCATCGGGACCTTCTCGAGCGGGTACTCGACGGCGAGGTCACCACGGGCGACCATCACGGCGTCGAACGCCATCACGACGTCCTCCATGTTCGCCACCGCCTGCGGCTTCTCCACCTTGGCGATGACCGGGACGCGACGACCCTCCTCGTCCATCACCTTGTGGACGTCCTGCACGTCGCCCGCGTCCCGGACGAAGGAGAGCGCGACCATGTCGCAGCCCATGCGCAGCGCGAAACGGAGGTCCTCGACGTCCTTCTCGGACAGCGCGGGCACGTTCACGGCCGCGCCGGGCAGGTTGATGCCCTTGTGGTCGGAGACGACACCGCCCTCGATGACGATCGTCTTGACCCGGGGGCCCTCGACGTCCAGGACCTTCAGCTCGACGTTGCCGTCGTTGATGAGGATCTGGTCGCCGCGCGAGACATCGCCCGGCAGGCCCTTGTAGGTGGTCCCGCAGATCTGCTTGTCACCCGGGACGTCCTCGGTCGTGATGACGAACTCGTCACCGCGCTCCAGCTCCACCGGGCCCTCGGCGAAGGTCTCCAGGCGGATCTTGGGGCCCTGGAGGTCGGCGAGGACGCCGATGGCCCGGCCGGTCTCCTTGGCGGCGGCACGGACGCGGTCGTACCGCCCCTGGTGTTCGGCGTGCGTGCCGTGGCTGAAGTTGAAGCGGGCCACGTTCATGCCGGCTTCGATCAGGGACACGAGCATTTCGTGGGAGTCGACCGCGGGGCCGAGAGTACAGACGATTTTCGAACGGCGCATGGGGCGATCCTATCGGTTTGTTTCGCTACGGAATATTCCGTCTGGTGGAAGATACAAATGGGCGCCTATCTGCTCAGGCGTGTTACTGCCGTGTATTACTTCCGACCAGCGCGTAGGTCTGTGTGGCGATCTCCAGTTCTTCGTCGGTGGGCACGACGGCCACGGCCACGCGCGCGTACTCCGGGGAGATCAGCCGCGGTTCGTCGCTCCGTACGGCGTTGAGCTCGCTGTCCACCGTGAGGCCCAGCTCCTCCAGGCCCGACACCGCAGCCTCCCGCACCGCACTCGCGTTTTCCCCGACCCCCGCTGTGAAGGCGACCGCGTCCACCCGGCCGAGCACCGCGTAATAGGCGCCTATGTACTTCTTCAAACGGTGAATGTAGATGTCGAAGGCGAGTTGCGCCTGTTCGTCACCCTCGTCCACCCGGCGGCGGATCTCCCGCATGTCGTTGTCCCCGCACAGCCCGATCAAGCCGCTCTTCTTGTTGAGAAGAGTGTCGATCTCGTCCGTGGACATTCCGCCAACACGCATCAAATGGAAGATGACGGCCGGATCCACGTCTCCGGAGCGCGTACCCATCACGAGCCCCTCCAAAGGCGTCAGCCCCATGGAGGTGTCCACGCACCGGCCCTTCTCGACCGCCGAGGCCGAGGCCCCGTTGCCCAGGTGCAGCACGATGACGTTGACCTCCTCCGGCGCCTTGCCCAGCAGCTTCGCGGTGGCGCGGGCGACGTACGCGTGCGAGGTGCCGTGGAAGCCGTAGCGCCGGATGCGGTGCTCGTCGGCGGTGGCGACGTCGATCGCGTACCGGGCGGCCGACTCCGGCATCGTCGTGTGGAACGCGGTGTCGAAGACGGCGACCTGGGGCAGGTCGGGGCGCAGCGCCTGGGCGGTGCGGATGCCGGTGAGGTTGGCAGGGTTGTGCAGCGGGGCGACCGGGATCAGCCGTTCGATCTCGGCGAGCACGGCGTCGTCGACGACGGTGGGCGCGGTGAAGGACTGCCCGCCGTGCACGACGCGGTGGCCGATGGCGGCCAGCTCGGGGGAGTCGAGGCCGAGTCCGTCCTTGGCCAGTTCTTCCGATACGGCCTTCAGGGCGGCCTCGTGGTCGGGGATCGGCCCGGTCCACTCACGGGAGTCGCCCGTGGTGAGGGGCGTGTGCTTGAGCCGGGAGGACTCCTCGCCGATGCGCTCGACGAGGCCCAGGGCCAGCCGGCTGCTGTCCTGCATGTCGAGCAGCTGGTACTTCACCGACGAGGAACCGGAGTTGAGGACGAGGACGCGGGTGCCGCGGGGCGAGCTCACTGCTGGGACGCCTTCTCGGTGGGGGACGGGGCGGGGGACTGGGCCTGGATCGCCGTGATGGCGACGGTGTTGACGATGTCCTGGACGAGCGCGCCCCGGGACAGGTCGTTGACCGGCTTGCGCAGACCCTGGAGCACCGGGCCGACGGCGATCGCGCCGGCCGAACGCTGCACGGCCTTGTAGGTGTTGTTGCCCGTGTTGAGGTCCGGGAAGATCAGGACCGTCGCCTGCCCGGCCACCTCGGATTCCGGCAGCTTGGTCGCCGCGACGGTGGGCTCGACGGCGGCGTCGTACTGGATGGGCCCCTCGATCCTCAGATCGGGCCGCCGCAGCCGTACCAGCTCGGTCGCCTCGCGCACCTTGTCGACGTCGGCGCCGGAGCCGGACGTACCCGTCGAGTACGACAGCATCGCGATCCGCGGGTCCACCCCGAACTGCCCGGCGGTCGCGGCCGCCTGGATGGCGATGTCGGCCAACTGCTCGGCGTTCGGGTCCGGGTTGACCGCGCAGTCGCCGTAGACGAGAACCCGGTCGGCGAGGCACATGAAGAAGACGGACGAGACGATGTCGGCGTCCGGCTTGGTCTTGATGATCTCGAAGGCGGGCCGGATGGTCGCGGCCGTGGAGTGCACGGAGCCGGAGACCATGCCGTCGGCGAGCCCCTCCTGCACCATCAGCGTCCCGAAGTAGTTCACGTCGGAGACGACGTCGTACGCCAGCTCCACCGTCACGCCCTTGTGGGCGCGCACGGTCGCGTACTTCTCGGCGAAGGAGTCGCGCAGCTCGCTGGTGGCCGGGTCGATCAGCTGGGCGGGGCCGAGGTCGATACCGAGGTCGGCGGCCTTCTTGCGGATCTGGTCGACGGGTCCGAGGAGAGTGAGTTCGCAGACCCCGCGGCGCAGCAGCACCTCGGCGGCGTGCAGGATGCGGGGCTCGGTGCCCTCGGGCAGCACGACGCGGCGCTTGTCGGAGCGGGCCTGCTCCAGGAGCTTGTGCTCGAACATCATCGGGGTGACGCGGTCACTGCTCGGTGCCGAGATCCGCTTGAGCAGGTCGCCGCTGTCGATGTAGCGCTCGAAGAGGCCGAGCGCGGTCTCCGCCTTGCGCGGCGTGGCCGCGTTCAACTTCCCTTCCAGGGAGAAGAGTTGCTCGGCCGTCGGGAAGCTGGTGCCGGGCACCGAGAGCACCGGCGTGCCGGGGGCGAGGCGGGCGGCGAGGGTGAGGACGTCGTCGTTCGGCACCTCGCCCAGGGTGAGCAGCACACCGGCTATCGGCGGGGTGCCTGCGCTGTGCGCGGCGAGCGAGCCGACGACCAGGTCGGCGCGGTCGCCCGGGGTCACGACGAGACAGCCCGGGGTCAGCGCGCCGAGGAAGTTCGGCAGCATCGCGCCGCCGAAGACGAAGCCGAGCGCGTCCCTCGCGAGCCCCGAGTCGTCACCGAGCAGCACCTTGGCGCCGAGGGACTGGCCGATCTGCGAGACGGTCGGCGCGGACAGGGCGGGCTCGTCGGGCACGACGTAGCAGGGCACGGGCAGCCGGGAGGAGTCGAGCCGCTCGGCGATGAGGTCCCGGTCCTCGCGGGCGACCCGGTTGGTGACCATGGCGAGGACGTCGCAGCCCAGGCCGTCGTAGGCGCGATACGCGTTACGGGTCTCGGCGAGCACCGACTCCGCGGGCTGCTTGCGGCCGCCGACGACGGGGATGACGGACGCCCCGAACTCGTTGGCGAGCCGGGCGTTGAGCGAGAGCTCGTCGGGGAGCTGGGTGTCGGCGAAGTCCGTCCCGAGGACGAGGACCACGTCGTAGTCACGGGCGACGAGGTGGAAGCGGTCGACGAGCGTCGAGACCAGTTCGTCCGTCCCCTGTTCGGCCTGGAGCGTGGACGCCTCGTGGTAGTCCATGCCGTAGACCGTCTTGGGGTCCTGGGAGAGGCGGTAGCGGGCGCGCAGCAACTCGAACAGGCGATCGGGACTGTGGTGGACGAGGGGCCGGAAGACACCCACCCGGTCGACCTGCCGGGTCAGGAGTTCCATGACCCCCAGCTCGACGACCTGGCGGCCGTCGCCGCGGTCGATACCGGTCACGTACACGCTGCGGGTCACGCGTGCTCTCCGTTCGAAAGAGGGGGCACAAAAATCGCCCACCGAGGTGAGCAGAACCCTCTTGACAATACCTCTCGCGCTGGATAAGGCGCCCGTCAGGAGTGGAGGCGGCAGTGCGGTGTGGGACGTGAAACAATCGGACTGGCTCACCGGTATCAACAGCGAGCAGGAGACACAGCACGATGCGTATCGGAGTTCTCACCGCAGGCGGCGACTGCCCCGGCCTGAACGCAGTGATCCGGTCGGTCGTGCACCGAGCGGTCACGCAGTACGGCGACGAGGTGATCGGCTTCGAGGACGGCTACGCGGGTCTCCTGGACAGCCACTACCGCAGCCTCGACCTGGACGCGGTGAGCGGCATCCTGGCCCGCGGCGGCACGATCCTCGGCTCCTCCCGTCTGGAGCGCGACCGCCTCCGCGAGGCCTGTGAGAACGCGCCCGACATCGCCCGTGACTTCGGCATCGACGCGCTGATCCCGATCGGTGGTGAGGGCACGCTGACGGCGGCGCGGATGCTGTCGGACGCGGGCCTCCCGGTCGTCGGCGTTCCGAAGACGATCGACAACGACATCTCCTCGACGGACCGGACCTTCGGTTTCGACACGGCGGTAGGGGTCGCCACGGAGGCGATGGACCGCCTCAAGACGACGGCCGAGTCCCACCAGCGGGTGATGGTCGTCGAGGTCATGGGCCGCCACGCGGGCTGGATCGCCCTGGAGTCCGGCATGGCCGCCGGTGCCCACGGCATCTGTCTCCCCGAGCGCCCCTTCGACCCGGCCGACCTGGTCAAGATGGTCGAGGAGCGCTTCTCCCGCGGCAAGAAGTTCGCCGTCATCTGCGTCGCCGAGGGCGCGCACCCCGCCGAGGGCTCCATGGACTACGGCAAGGGCGACATCGACCAGTTCGGCCACGAGCGCTTCCAGGGCATCGGTACGGCGCTGGCGTACGAGCTGGAGCGACGGCTCGGCAAGGAGGCCAAGCCGGTCATCCTGGGCCACGTCCAGCGAGGTGGCGTACCGACGGCGTACGACCGCGTCCTGGCGACCCGCTTCGGGTGGCACGCGGTGGAGGCCGCGCACCGGGGTGAGTTCGGGCGGATGACGGCGCTGCGCGGGACGGACGTCGTGACGGTGCCGCTGGCGGAGGCGGTGACCGAGTTGAAGACGGTGCCGAAGGACCGGATGGACGAGGCGGAGTCGGTCTTCTAGACCCTGCTCGCCCGGACCGAGTTCGCCCGGACCGTGTTCACCGGGACGTCGTTTATCCCGTGACCTTCTGGACGTTCGTCCAGAAGTTGTCGACGATCCGGTCGAGGAAGTCTCGGCCCGAGTGGCTCGAATCGCCTGCCGCGCTGCCTTCTCCCCAGCTCAGCGTGGCGACCATCTGCCCCTGGTACTCCTGGTGCAGCTCTTGGAGGACATCCTCCAGGAGCCGCCGGTCCAGGGGCACGATCTTGCTCACGGGACGGACGTACGCCTGCCAGCGCGTGGTGACGGCGCTGCGGAGATGCTCGGTCAGCCGTGGCTCGCGGCCCGTGACGGTGACGAAGTCCGGCAGGGCCAGGTCCAGCACCTCGGCGAGGACGGCGGACTGACGGTCGTTGCCGCGCCAGTCGTTGTTCTCCTCCATGCGCAGATAGGCGAGGAGTTCGAGCCCCAGGGCATGGGCGACGTCCTCGGGGGCCAGGCCCCGCCTGATCCGGTGCTCGCGCAGAGTGCGCGGCTTGCCGATGAGTTCGCCGGCGGAACACCACAACACGCCCGCGAGAGCGGTGAGTTCGGGACTGGTGGGGTTCGTCGTCCCCCGTTCCCACGCGACGACGAGGTCCGGGGTGACGTAGGGCAGCCCGTAGGAGGCCCGCATGCCGTAGGCGACATGTTCGGGGCCCATGTTCAGGGCGGTACGGAGGCGGCGGGCGGCGGGGGCGTTGAAGGGAGGGCCTGGCTGGTTCGGGAGGGCTGGGGGTCGGCGCACGGGGCACAACGTAGGGGCGTTGCGCTCCGAAGACTACGGTCTGTTCGGCCAGGATCACGGATTGTAGGAACGTACGGTTCAGGCCCCGGTCGGGGGTGGCTGAAGATCGGCTGTCGGGTGGGTGGGGGTGGTGGCGAGGATGACGCGCAGTGGCTTGATCGGGATTCCGGAAAGGTGTGTGGATCTTCGTGTACGAGGTGAATGGCAAGGTAGAGGGGCATATTCGCGAGCGGTTGCTGGCGCCGAACTTCTGGCACCTCGCGACGGTGGGGGCGGACGGGTCTCCGCAGGTCTCGCCCATGTGGGCGGATCTCGAAGGGGAGTACGTCATGGTCAACACGGCGATCGGGCGCGTGAAGGAGGAGAATCTTCGGCGCAATCCGAGCGTTTCGCTGTCGCACCATGACCCCGAGAACCCCTACGACCGGGTGGAGATCCGGGGGCGGGTCGTGCGTTTCGTCGAGGGGGAGGAGGCGGAGCGGTCCATGGACCGGCTTACTCGGAAGTACATCGGGGAGGAGCGGTATCCGTGGTTGTTGGCGGGGGAGCGGCGAGTGATGTTGTTGATCGAGCCGGTGAAGGTGCGGAGGGTTGTGGGGGTGGAGCCGTTCCGTCCGGGGGTATTGCCTGAGGGGGCTTAGCGAAGGCGGCGCGGGGGCGGTTCCATGGGTGGCCGGGGCGGGCGGTACGACGGGGATCATCTTGACTTCAGGGGCGGGGAGTTCAAGGGGACCTTTGTCGCGAACGGGGACGTCTACCAGCATGCGGCGGCGCCTACGGCTTTGGAGGCCCTGCCCGCGCGGGTGAGCGGGTTCACCGGTCGAGGTGGTGAGCTGGGTCAGTTGCTCCACGTGTTGGAGCCGGCTGTGTCCAGCGGGCGCGCGGAGGCGGCTCCGGTGCTGGTTGCCGTGCTCTCCGGGCTCGGCGGCATCGGCAAGACAGCGCTCGCGGTGGAGGTCGCTCGCAGGGCATGCGAGCGGGAATGGTTTCCGGGCGGCGCGCTTTTCCTGGATCTCCATGGGTACGACGACGATCCCGTCACGGGGCAGCAGGCGCTCGAAGCCTTGCTGCGGGCGCTCGGTGCGGCGCCGGAGCACGTTCCCGTCCGGGTGGACGAGCGGGCCGCGCTGTACCGCTCGCTACTCGCCGAGCGGGGGCGGGAGCGGGGAGCGGTACTGGTGCTCGCCGACAATGCCTCCTCCCCGGATCAGGTGCGGCCGCTGCTTCCCGGTGACATGCGGCATCGGCTGCTGGTCACCTCGCGCAACCAGTTGCCTCAACTGGGGGCACGGTTGGTGGCGTTGGGGGAGCTGATGCCGGAGGAGGCGTACGAGCTTCTCGACCGGGCCCTGCGGATCGCGGATCCGGCTGACAGGCGGGTCGCCGATGAGACCGAGGCCGCCGCGGAACTCGCGTCTCCTTCGACCGGGCCAACGCTCCCGACCGGGCTGCCGCGGCGCGGACCGCGGCAGCCGAACCCCTCACCCCTTGACCGCCCCACCCAACGCGAACCCTCCGCCCAACCGCCGAGCCACCAGCACGTACAGCAGGATCACCGGCGTCGAGTAGATCACCGAGAACGCGGCCAGCTGCCCGTACGCCACCATCCCCCGGTTCCCGAAGAACTCGTTGATGCTCACCGCCGCCGGCATCTGATCCGGCGTCAGCAGCAGCATGAACGGGACGAAGAAGTTGCCCCACATCATCACGAACGAGAAGACCGTCACCACCGCCACACCGGGCCCCATGAGCGGGAGGACGATCCGGAGCAGGGACTGGAAGGATGACGCGCCGTCCGTCCAGGCCGCCTCCTCCAGTTCCTTCGGTACGCCGTCCATGAAGTTCTTCATCAGCCATATCGCGAACGGCAGTTGAGAAGCCGCGAAGAAGAAGATCGTGCCTTGCAGGGTGTCGATCAGGTTCACCTGGACGAACAGGGCGTACACCGGGACCATGATCGCGGTGATCGGGAGGCTCGTGGCGAAGAGGATCGTCAGGAGGAAGGGGCGGTTCAGGCGGGACCGGAAGCGGGAGAGCGGGTACGCCGCCAGCGCCGCGCACACCACCGTCAGCAGGGTGCCGCCACCGCACAGCAGCAGACTGTTCAACAGCGGCGTGAACGTGATCTCCGGTGTCAGGACCGCGTCGAAGTGGGACAGGGTGACGCCGTCGGGGAGTTTCACGCGGAGGTTCGCGTCCGGGTCCACCGAGGACAGGAGCACCCACGCCAGCGGGAGCATGAATGCCGCGGCCACCACCAGGAGGCCCGTGTCGGCCGCCAGGCGGCGGGTGGTGGTGCTGCGGGATGCCATGGGTGTCAGACCTCCGTCCGGAGCAGGCGTACGTACACCGCCGAGAACAGCGAGCCCACCACCAGAAGCAGCAGCGCCACCGCGGTGCCGTAGCCGATCATGCTCTTCTGGAAAGCCTCCTCGTACATGAAGAGGGGGAGGGTCTGGCTCTTGCCTCCCGGCCCGCCTCTCGTCATCACCCAGATCAGACCGAAGACGGACAGGGTCTGGAGGGTGATGAGCATGAGGTTCGTGCCGATGGAGCGGCGGATCATCGGGAGGGTGATGTGCCACATGCGGCGCCAGCCGCCCGCGCCGTCGACCTCCGCGGCCTCGGTGATCTCCCTGGGGATCTCGTTCAGCGCCGCCGAGTAGACCAGCATGGAGAACGCCGTGCCCCGCCACACGTTCGCGAACGACACCGCGAGGATCGGCAGGGTGAACAGCCAGTTCTGGGTGGGGAGATGGAGCCGGTCCAGGATGGCGTTCAGGGTGCCCTCGCGGCGGAAGAAGGCGTAGAGGAGGAAACCGGCGACCACCTCCGGGAGCACCCACGCCGCGATCACCACCGCGCCGACGACCGTGCGCACCGGCTTCGACGCGCGCCGCATCAGCGCGGCCAGCGCCAGGCCCAGCGTGTTCTGGCCGATCAGCGCCGACACGACCGTGAAGACCAGCGTCAGCCACACCGCGTTCAGGAACGCCTCGTCCCCGAACGCCGTACGGAAGTTCTCGAAGCCGATGAACGACTCCTGGGCCTGGCCGGTGAGTTGGAGGTCGGTGAAGGCGATGTAGGCGCAGTACGCGATCGGGCCGGCCAGGAAGAGGAGCAGGAGGATCACGGAGGGGGCGAGGGGGAGGGCGCGGGCGGTCCTGGTGAGTCTCATGGGAGAGGGCTCACTTCTCGATCACTTTGCCGTCGGCGGCCGTTCTCAGTTCCTCGTCGTAGGCCTTCGCCGCTTCCGCCACCGACATGTCGCCCGTCGTCACACCCTCCATCGCCTCCTGGATCGCGGTGGAGACCTTCGGGTACGCCGGGTAGGCGGGCCGGTAGTGCGTGCTCGCGACCAGGTCGGTGAAGAACTTGATGCCGGGCTGGGCGTCGGCGTACGCGGGGTCTTCGGCGACGTCCTTGCGGACCGAGATGCCGGAGTTGGCGACGTACCACTTCTGGGCGTTCGCCTTCGTCTGCATCGTCTTGATGAAGTCGAAGGCGAGGTCGGGATTGGCCGCCTTCGACGGGATCGCCCATGTCCAGCCGCCGGACATGCTCACCTTGCCGGGGGCCTGGCCATGCTGGGTGGGCATGTACGCGAGGCCCAACTTCTGTGACCACTCGGGCCATTCGTGCCCGCTGCCCTCCAGCCAGTCCTGCGGGAGCCAGGAGCCGTCCAGGTCGATGCCGAGCTTCCCCTTGGGCAGGAGGTCGCCGCGGATGACGGTCTGGATGTTGGGGTCCAGGGCGGTCTCGACGTCCGGGCCGAGCTTCTCCTTGTAGACCGTCTCGACGAAGGAGAGGGCGTCCTTGAAGCCCTGGCCGCCGGCGATCCACTTCTTGGTGGCGGTGTCGTAGAGGGGGTCCGCGGTGCCGTCGGCCGTGCCGTAGAGCAGCATCTCGAAGCCCTGCATCGTCGCGGCCTCACCTGCGGGTTTGCCGGTGTAGACGTTGAGAGGGGTGACGTCGGGAACCTTCTCCTTGATCGTGCGGGCGGCTTCGAGGACGTCGTCCCAGGTCTTGGGCTGCCAGTCGGCGGGGAGGCCGGCCTTGGCGAAGATGCCCTTGTCGAACCAGAGTCCCCGGGTGTCCGTGCCGTCCGGGACGCCGTACGTCTTCCCGTCCTCGGCCTTGGCCGCGGTCTTCGCCGTGTCGATGAACTGGTTCCAGTCCGGCCACTTGGCGAGGTAGGCGTCCAGGGGCTTCAAGTACCCGCTGGTGATGTCGGAGTTGATGAGGAACGTGTCCTCGTAGACCAGGTCCGGGGCGGTCTTGGGGGAGCGGAGCATCTGCTGGACCTTGGTGTAGTACTCCGAGTCCGGGGCCTTGATCGGGACGAGCTCGACCTTCTTGCCGGGGTTCGCCTTCTCGAACTGCTTCTTGATGTCGGCGAGGTACTCGTCCATCACCTTGATGGAGTTGTCCGTGGACTGCTTGAAGGAGACCTTCAGTGTGTCCGGGTCGCTTCCGGAACCGGAGCTGCACGCGGTGAGGGCGGTGGCGGTGAGGGCGGCGGCGAGGAGTACGGGGAGAACGGCGGTGGGGCGCACGGGCATGACCTCCTACGGGCTCACGTGGGGGTGGCCGGGTGGCTGCCCGGTGAACGTAGGGGGAGTGGTCTAGTCAGGTCAATGAGTCTGCGGCGGATTGGGTACGGCAGGCACCGGCCCAGGCATCGAGCGGCGCCTACCGGTCCCCGTCCCCCCGTTCCACCCGCTTGCCCACGAACGGTCCGTTGAACGTGCTGTTCCGGAAGTCGAAGTGGTCCCCTCCGTAGACGGACCCACGAGGGGAACCCTCCTCGGAGTCATCGGCCCCCGCCGAACTCCCCGCCGAACCCGCCGGTGACGACCGCCCACCGAACGGCCGTAGCTCCCGCAACACCGCCACCAAGGCCGAAGCCGCACTCGCGGCCGCCCGGGGCTGCCACCCCTCCCCGTCCACCAGGGACTTGTCCCCGTCGGCCCGATCGCTGATCCCGCGGATCACCAACGCGTCCCCACCCGCGAGGTCCACCGCACTCGCGACCCCCGCGCCCTCCATCTCGATGGCGGCGGCGTCGTTGTAGTACTTGCGCAGATGCTCGGCCAGCGCGGACGACGAGGCCGCCAGCACCACATCCCCCGCGGCGACCGGCTTCAGGTGCGCCCGGGGATCGTCGCGCAACGCGTCCTGAGCCGCGGCCCGCAACCGGTGCGAGGCCCGCCAGGCCTCCGGTCGTACATGGAAGCCCTCGTCCGTGTCCTTGCCCCCGTGCACGGCGTACACCTTGGTCGCCACCACCACGTCACCCAACGCGATGTCGCTCTTCAGCCCCCCGGCGACCCCGACGAAGAAGACGGCTTCCGGCTCCAGCCACGTCATCACCCGCTCCGTGAGCGCGGCGGCCGTCAGATTCCCCTCGCCCAGCTGCACCAGGGCGACCGACCACGGCGTACCCGCCAGCACCCCCACCGCGGCGCGCGTGCCTCGCGGATGCTCCTGCTTCCGTACGTCGGAGAGGTGTCCCCGCACGGCCGTGTACTCAAGGGACAACGCGGTCAACACTGCCACGGTGGGTCGAGTCACTCCCTTAAGGTACGGCCAAGTGACCTGCGCAGGGACGCCGTTGGGGACAAAGGAGAGCTGATGCCGGACCGGTATGACGTGACCGTCGGGCAACTCCTCCTCGCCGAGTACCAGACCCTCAAGGACGAGCAGAAGACCCGCATCGGCTTCCGCGACAACCTCCTCTACGTCACCCTCACCATCGTCGCCGCGGTCATCGCCGCCACCGCCCAGGCGGAACGCCCCGACATGCTGCTCGCGCTCCCGCCCGTGTGCGTCGTGCTCGGGTGGACGTACCTCGTCAACGACGAGAAGATCTCCGCGATCGGCAGGCACGTACGCCACGAACTGGGGCCGAAGCTCGCCCAACTCGCCCGGGCCGAGGACGCGTTCACCTGGGAGACCGCCCACCGCTCAGACTCCCGCCGGCGCCAGCGCAAAGTCATCCAGTGCGGGATCGACCTCCTGGCCTTCTGCGTCGTACCCCTCGCCGGGCTCACCGTCTACTGGGCGGCGGGAGACAACGGCGCCGGACTTCTCGTCCTGTCGCTCGTCGAGGCGCTGACCGTGATCGGGCTGGCGGCCCAAGTCGTCGTATATACGCGGCCGTTCGGTCCTACGGCCCCTTGACCCACCGGTACTGCAACTCCGGCCGCCCCACCGTCCCGTACTGCGGAGCCCTCGCCGCCCTCCCCGCGTCCACCAGATGCTCGAGATAGCGCCGGGCGGTGATCCGGGAGATCCCCACGACCTCCGCGAGTCCGGTGGCGGTCAGCCCCTCCCCGCTGTCCCGCAGCGCCACGGTGACCCGTTCCAGCGTCGGGGAGCTCAACCCCTTCGGCAGCGCCGCCGGTCCCGGCGCGCGCAGTGTCGCCAGCGCCCGGTCCACCTCGTCCTGCCCGCTGGCCTCGCCGGCCGACGCGTGGAACTCGGCGTACCGCACCAGCCGGTCCCGCAACGTGGCGAAGGTGAACGGCTTCAGGACGTACTGGACGACACCCAGCGAGACCCCCTCCCGTACCACCGTCAGGTCCCGCGCCGACGTCACCGCGATCACGTCCGCCTGATGTCCGGCGGCCCTGAGGGAGCGGGCGAACTGGAGACCGTGCACGTCGGGGAGGTGCAGGTCCAGCAGGAGCAGGTCCACCGGAGTACGGTCCAGCAGGCGCCGCGCCTCCGCCCCGGTGTGCGCCTTGCCCACGGCCGTGAAGCCCTGCACCCGGTTGACGTACATGACGTGCGCGTCCGCGGCGACCGGGTCGTCCTCCACGACCAGGACACGGATCGGCTGTGGCTGGGTCGTCATGCGTCGCCTCCAGAAGCGGTACCCCGCGAACCGGCGCCCTCCGGCGCGGGCGCCCCACGCTCGGAGCCCTCCGGTTCGGCACCCTCCGGCCCCGGGGCTCGCGGCTCGATCCCCACCGGTGCGGCACCTGTCGTCGACGCATCTTCGGACGCCGCCGCGCCCACCGTACGCCCGGCCCCCACACCACCGCCCCGCGAGGTCTCCCGCGCCGCCTCCCCGTCGCTCCCCCACGAGGACACCGACGCACCGGTCTCCGACTCGCTCCCGACGCCCGCGGTCTGCGCCGCGCCTCCGGTCTCCGACTCGCTCCCGACGTTCCCGGTCTGCACTCCGCCCCGGGTCTCCGCCCCGCCCCCGACGCTCCCGTCGTCCCCGGTCCCGGTAGCCCCCCGCACCCCGGTCTCCCCCGACCCCCCGCCCCGCAACGGCACGCGAACCTCGAACTCCGCCCCGCCTCCGGTGGCCTCGGCCACCGTCAGCGTGCCCTCGTGGCGGCCGACCGCCTGGCGTACGAGAGCCAGGCCCAGCCCCCGGCCGCCCGGGCCCGCCGGCTTGGTCGAGAAGCCTCGCTGGAACACCGCCTCCGCGTGTGCCGGGTCCACGCCGCCGCCGGTGTCGGAGACGCGCAGGATCAGTTCGTCGGCTTCCGTGTACGCCGTCACCGTGACGCGCGCGCCCACGCTGCCCTGCGCCGCGTCCACCGCGTTGTCGATCAGGTTGCCGAGGATCGTCACCAGGTCGCGGGCGGGGAGTGAGGCCGGCAGGAGACCGTCGTCCAGGCGGCTGTCCTCCGACACCACCAGCTCCACGCCCCGCTCGTTCGCCTGTGCCGTCTTCCCGAGCAGCAAGGCCGCCAGCACTGGTTCGCTCACCGCCGCCACCACCTGGTCGGTGAGCGCCTGCGCCAGTTCCAGTTCGGCCGTGGCGAAGTCCACCGCCTCCTCGGCCCGGTCGAGTTCGATCAGCGAGACGACGGTGTGGAGACGGTTAGCCGCCTCGTGCGCCTGCGAGCGCAGCGCCTGGGTGAAGCCGCGTTCGGAGTTCAACTCGCCCATCAGGGACTGGAGTTCGGTCACGTCGCGCAGGGTCACGACCGTGCCCCGGCGGTCCCCTCCGGACACCGGTGACGTGTTGATGACCAGGACCCGGTCCGCCGTCAGGTGCACCTCGTCCACCCGTGGCTCCGACGCCAGCAGCGCGCCCGTCAGGGGCGCGGGCAGGCCGAGTTCCGCCACCGAGCGGCCCACCACGTCATCGGCCACGCCGAGCAGTTCCCGGCCGCCGTCGTTGATCAGCGCCACCCGGTACTGCCCGTCCAGCATCAGCAACCCCTCGCGCACCGCGTGCAACGCGGCCTGGTGGTAGTCGTGCATATGGCTGAGCTCGGTCGCGTTCATGTTGTGGGTGTGCCGGCGCAGGCGGGCGTTGATGACGTACGTGCCCACCGCGCCCAGCGCCAGCGCGCCCGCGGCGACGCCCAGCAGGGCCGTCAGCTGGCCCTGCACCCGCTCGCTGATCGCCTCGACCCGGATACCCGCGCTGACCAGGCCCACGACCTTGTCGTCCGCCTTGATGGGGGTGACCGCGCGGACCGAGGCGCCGAGCGTGCCCGTGTAGGTCTCGGTGAAGGAGTCGCCGCGCAGGGCGGGGGAGATGTTGCCGAGGAAGTGCTTGCCGATCTCCTCCTCGCGGGGATGTGTCCAGCGGATCCCCTTCGGATTCATGATCGTGACGAAGTCGACGTCGGCGTCGTGCATCACCCGCAGCGCGTACGGCTGGAGCTTCGCCGACGGATCGGACGTACCGATGGCCTCCCGTACGGAAGGGGCGTCCGCGACCGCGCGGGCCACCCCCATCGCCTGGCGGCCGGCCGCGTCCTCGGCCTGGCTGCGGTCGCTGACGTAGGTGAAGAGCGCGTACCCGGCGACGAGCACCGCTATGAGCACGGCCTGCATGGCGAAGAGCTGGCCGGCCAGGCTGCGGGGTCTCGGGACCGGGATGTGCATGTCGTCAGTGTGCCTCCGACAGTAAGTGTGAACTAAATGAACGGAAGGGTGACCGCCCTCACAGGGCGGGAGATAGTCACGGCATTCCTCTAAAGCCCGGACGTGAGCCGCACGCCGGTGTCAACCGACGAAGACGTCAAAGGAGGGCAGCCGTGGCCGCCAGCACCCCCGAAACCGCATCTGCCGCGCCCGCCAAGCGGGACCGCACCCACTATCTGTACATCGCGGTGATCGTCGCGGTCGCCATCGGCATTCTTGTCGGCATGGTCGCGCCGGACTTCGCCGTCGAGCTGAAGCCCATCGGTACGGGCTTCGTGAACCTGATCAAGATGATGATCTCGCCGATCATCTTCTGCACGATCGTGCTGGGTATCGGTTCGGTACGGAAGGCCGCCAAGGTCGGTGCCGTCGGCGGTATCGCGCTGCTCTACTTCACGATCATGTCGATGGTCGCGCTGGGCATCGGCCTCGTCGTCGGCAACATCCTGGACCCGGGCACCGGCCTCGCGGTGACCGACGCGGTCAAGGACGCCGGTCACGCACAGGTCGACGCGGAGGCCAAGGACACCACCGAGTTCCTGCTCGGCATCATCCCGACCACGATGATCTCCGCGTTCACCCAGGGCGAGGTCCTGCAGACGCTGCTCATCGCCCTGCTCGCCGGGTTCGCGCTGCAGGCCATGGGTCCTGCCGGTGCGCCGGTCCTGCGCGGTGTCGAGCACATCCAGCGTCTCGTCTTCCGCATCCTCGCCATGATCATGTGGGCCGCCCCGATCGGTGCCTTCGGTGCCATGGCCGCGGTCGTGGGCTCCGCCGGCGTGGACGCGCTGAAGGACCTCGCCCTGCTGATGCTGGGCTTCTACACCACCTGCATCCTGTTCGTCTTCATCGTGCTCGGCACGCTGCTGCGGGTGATCGCGGGCCTGAACATCCTCACGCTCTTCAAGTACCTCGGCCGTGAGTTCCTGCTCATCCTGTCGACCTCCTCCTCCGAGTCCGCGCTGCCGCGGCTCATCGCGAAGATGGAGCACCTGGGCATCAGCAAGCCCGTCGTCGGCATCACCGTCCCGACCGGCTACTCCTTCAACCTCGACGGCACCATGATCTACATGACCATGGCCTCGCTGTTCATCGCCGACGCCATGGGTACGCCGATGTCGATCGGTGAGCAGATCCCGCTGCTGCTCTTCCTGTTCGTCGCCTCGAAGGGCGCCGCCGGTGTCACCGGCGCGGGTCTGGCCACGCTGGCCGGTGGTCTGCAGTCGCACAAGCCGGCCCTGGTGGACGGCATCGGCCTCATCGTCGGCATCGACCGCTTCATGAGCGAGGCCCGCGCCCTCACCAACTTCGCGGGCAACGCCGTCGCCACGGTCCTGATCGGCACCTGGACCAAGGAGATCGACCGCGAGCGCGTCGACCAGGTCCTCGCCGGTCACCTTCCCTTCGACGAGAAGACCCTCCTCGACGACGGCCACGAGACCGTTGTCGCGGACGTGCCGGAGCAGGGCGGAGAGAAGGAACTCGCCAAGGCCTAGAGGCAGGGCCCGGCCCCGCGAGGGCAACAGACTCCGGGCGGCTGAGTAGCTCCCCCGTCGCTCAGCCGCCCGGGCAGTGGTCAAAGGCAGTACAACTCAATCGCTCAGCTTCGCCACCAGTTCGGTGGCACGAGAGGCGGGTACGCCCGCCGCGGTCAGTACGGTGACCGCGGCGGAGCGGCCCGCCTCTTCGGGTGCCAGGAGGCCGTCGTTCACCGCCTCCATCACCGCGAACACCAGCTGTTCATGGACGTACGCCAGGGCCGGCACGGGCAGCACGGAGACGAAGACGCCCTCGTCCAGGCCGCGCCGCAGCAGCGCCTCGCTGGACTCGCGCACCGGCGCCAGACGTTCCCGGATGCCCTGCATCGTCACGCTGCGCTGGGCCAGCGCGACCAGGATGCGATAGCGGTCGGCGACCTCCCAGACCGCGAGAGTGGAGGCGGCCAGGGCCTGCGCCGGGTCCTCGACGCCCTTGCGCCCCGCCTCGTCGGCGGCCGCCACCGCCTCGACGGCTCCGTCGACGAGGGTGCTCAGCAGCGCCTCGCGGTTGGGGAAGTGCCCGTACACGGTCCGCCGTACGACTCCCGCGGCGCGCGCGATCTGGTCCATCGACGCGTCCGGATCGCGCAGCAGCTCGGCGAGCGCCACGTCGAGGATGCGGCGGCGGTTGGCGTCGGCGCGACTGGTGTTACCCGTGGTCATGGACGCCATTGTGCCTCCTTCCTCACCGATTTGCACAGTGCTGTGCAGTGGGCATACATTGCACATCGTTGTGCAACTGCACAATGCTGTGCAAGCCGTGGAATCAAGTCCGCCGAGGAAGGCCACCCCTGCCATGCGACTCGTCATGACCGAACCGGTCGAGAGGATGGACCGCCCCTACGCCCGTCGTTGGTGGGCGCTCCTCGTCCTCTGTCTGAGCCTGCTGATCATCGTGATGGCGAACACCGCCCTCACGGTCGCCGCGCCCGCCATGACCGAGGACCTCGGTCTGTCCAGCGCCGACCTGCAGTGGGTCATCGACGGCTACACCGTCCCGTACGCCGCGCTGATGCTGCTGCTCGGCGCGATCGGCGACAAGTACAGCCGCCGCGGCGCCCTGCTGCTCGGCCTGGCCGTGTTCGGCGGCGGGTCCGTCTTCGGGTACTTCGCCGACAGCTCCACGACGGTCATAGCGGCCCGTGCCGTGATGGGCACCGGCGCCGCGATGATCATGCCGGCGACGCTGTCCCTGCTCGCCTCGGCCTTCCCGCGCGCCGAGCGGGCCAAGGCGATCACCGTGTGGACCGCCACGTCGGGCGTGGCCATCGCGGCGGGTCCGCTGGTCGCGGGCGCGCTCCTGGAGAACCACGACTGGACCTCGACGTTCCTCATCAACGTCCCCGTCGCCGCGCTCGCGATCGTCGGCGCCCTGGTCCTCGTACCGCCGTCCAAGGCCAGGGACAAGGGCCGGATCGACTACGTCGGCGGGCTGCTGTCGGTGGTGTGGATCGGCTCGCTGGTCTACATGATCATCGAAGGCCCGCACTTCGGGTGGGGCGTGAAGGCGATCGGCGCCGCGGTCGTCGCGGGCGCCGGACTGCTGGCCTTCGTCCTGTGGGAGCTGCGTCACCCCCGCCCCGTCGTCGACGTCCGCCGCTTCACCGACCGCGGTTTCGCCGGCTCCAACCTCGCCGTCGCCCTGTTCTTCCTGGCCGTCTTCGGCGCCTTCTACTACCTCACCCAGCACCTCCAGTTCGTCCTCGGCTACAGCGCCCTGGAGACCGGCCTGCGCATGCTGCCGCTCGCCGGCGCGGTCTTCGCGGGCTCGGCCCTGACCGCCTTCCTCACCCCGCGGGTCGGCATGAAGTGGACGGTCACCGCGGGCATGGTCGGCGGCACCGCGGCGCTCGCGCTGCTGACACAGGTGGACGCCGGTTCGTCGTACGGCGATTTCGTCGCCCCGCTCGCCGTCCTCGGCCTGGCGATCGGCCTCGCCCTCTCGCCCGCCACGGACGCGATCATGGGGGCGTTCCCCGAGTCCGAACTGGGCGTCGGCGGCGCGGTGAACGACACCTCGATCGAGCTCGGCGGCTCGCTCGGCATCGCGATCCTCGGCTCGCTGCTGGCGACGTCGTACTCCGGCCACCTCGCCGATGCCACGGCCGGCAGCAAGCTCCCCGCGTCCACACTCGACACCGCGCAGGACTCGGTCGGTGCCGGGTACACCGTCGCGCAGGGCATCGGGGAGCAGGCCCGGCAGATCGCCGGACAGGCCGCGAAGGCGACGGACCCCCAGCAGGCGGCCCAGCTGAAGGCGCAGGCCGATCAACTCGCCGCCGGGGCCAAGCAGATGGCCGACGCGGTCGGCTCCTCCTTCTCGGACGCGGTCGCCCACACCAGCCTGATCGGGGCCGTGGTCCTGGGCGTCGGCACAGTGCTGGTCGCGGTGCTGCTGCCGGGGCGGAAGAAGGCGGCGGAGCCCGTCGAAGCGGCCGCGGAGGAGAAGGAGTCGGCCGGCAGCCGCTGACTCACCGAACTCTTACCCGTTCCCACTAGCGTGCCGCGTCTGTCCAGTACAGGCGCGGCATGTTGGTGGAGGCAGGGGGATGGCGATCGACTGGGACCGGCGGACGTGCGCGCGGCGCGGACATGTGACGTACGTGCCGGACGACCCCCGGCTGCGGGCGAGGCTGCACGCCGAGACCGCCCTCGGGGAGGTCTGGCGCTGTCTGCGCTGCGGCGACTTCGCACTGGGGGAGCCGCACGGTTCCGGGACGGCCTCCGAAGCCCCGCTGGTGCCGCGCGGCAAGGTCCTGCGCGACCTTTTCATCCTGCGCTTCCTCGCCGTCGAGCGGGCGGTGCGCGGGGTGTTCATCGTGCTGGTGGCGCTGGCGGTCTGGAAGTTCAGTAACAGCCAGGACGCGGTGCGCCGCCTCTTCGACGAGTATCTGGACGTCTTCCGCCCGGTGTTCGGGCACTTCCACTACGACCTGGACCACTCACCGGTCGTGGGCACCATCCAGAAGACCTTCGGCTACCGGCACAACACCCTGCTCCTGGTCGCGGTGCTGCTCCTGGCCTACGCCCTGATCGAACTCGTCGAGGCGGTCGGCCTCTGGTACGCCAAGCGCTGGGCGGAGTATCTGACGGTCGTCGCCACGGCCGCGTTCCTGCCTCTGGAGATCTACGAACTCACCGAGCACATCAGCTGGTTGAAGATCGCCACGTTGGTCCTCAACATCCTGGCCGTCCTCTACATCCTCCTGGCCAAGCGGCTGTTCGGCCTGCGTGGCGGTCACCGCGCCTTCGAGGTGGAACGACGGAGTGCCTCGCTGCTGGAGGTCGAGGAGGCGGCGAAGGTGGGAGCCCCGGCCTAGGCCCAGGGGTCCGTGATCTCCCGCAGCAGCGTCAGGGCCTCGCGCAACTGCTTCATCCGCCGCTTGCCCAGGTGCTCCTCCCACTCCCTCTCGACCTCGGCGACCACCGCGTCGGCGACCTCCTTGGCCGCCCAGGCCTTCGCCGCGCCGCGGACCAGGCGGGCGCGTCCGTCCGTCGGGTCCGGGACCCGCGTCACATAGCCCGTCCTCTCCAGCTGGTCGACCAGGAAGCCGGCGGTCTGCTTGGTGATCTGGGCCTGTTCGGCCAGTTCCGTCAGACGCGTGCCCTCGGGGCCGATGCGCTGCATGACCCGGGCCTGGGCGGGCGTGAAGTCGTCGAAGCCGGCCTCGGCGAGCGCGGCGAAGACGCGGTTCTCCAGGGCCCGGTACGGGAGGAACAGGAGCACGCCCGTCGTGAGCTCGCTCTCCGGAACCATGGTCGACGCCTCCGGTCCGTATTGCTTGACATTGGTCAGAGTCCCTGACTAATTTGGTCAGAGAAGCTTACCACTTGAGTGGGTGATTTCCGTGGGTGCTGTCTCGGATGCCGCGCTGGACACCGACGAGCTCTGGCAGATCGTCGACCGGGAGCGCGCGAGCCTGGCCGACCTCCTGGAGGGGCTGCGCCCCGAGGAGTGGGAGACGCGCACGCGGTGCGGCGACTGGCGGGTGCGGGACGTCGCCGCGCATCTCACCGTCGCGGCGCGCTTCACGTACGGGCAGGTCGTCCGGGAGATGGTCCGCGCCCGCGGCGACTGGAACCGGATGATCCACGACTCGGCCGTACGCGAGGCGGAGCGGCCCGTCGCCGAGATCGTCGCCAACCTGCGCTCCACCATCGGCTCCCGTCGCCTCGCCCCCACCACCTCGCCCCGCGAACCCCTCCTCGACCTCCTCGTCCACGGCCAGGACATCGCCCTCGCGCTCGGCCGGCACCATGAGATGCCCCCGGCCGCCGCCCGCGACTCCGCCGACCGGGTGTGGACCATGCGCTTCCCGCCCCGCCCCTGGCCACTGCCGAAGGCCCGCCTCGTCGCCACCGACATCGAGTGGACGCGGGGTGAGGGGGAGGAGATCAGCGGCCCGGTCTCCGCACTGCTGCTCCTGCTGACGGGACGTACGGAGGCGGCGGCGCCGCGGCTCGACGGGGCGGTTCCGAAGGCGGGCTGAACCGGGGATGCGAAGAGGAGCGGGCTCTGCTCGACGCCACCTGAGTGACGTCTCCCATCCCTTTCCGGTCTGTTCGCGACCACTTGCCCCAAATGCTTTGACCCGCGGCTCGCAGGGGCGCAGGCTGGAGAACCTCGGGGCGGAGCGACGCGGAGGCGGACATGGGGGAGCCCGGTGGGGTGGAGATCGTCAGCAGCGCCGAGTACGAGGCGAGGTACGGGAAGGACCGCGACCCCTCGCCCCTGTCGTTGGACCGGATCAGCGAGCTGTTCTACGAGTTCCTCGCGGCGGTCGCCCGCCCGAAGCGCGCCGACGCCGACGGCAGCCGCGACCTGGCCAAGCGGCTCCGCGACCACCTGGGCTCGGCACCGACGGACCGCCCGGTGGTGAAGGCCGCGTACGCCTCCTACGACCTGCCCAACGTCCACCTCGCCCTGGAGCGCTGGTTCGCCGCCGACGGCCGTACCCATGAACTGATCGGCATGCGCGGCTCCCAGCGCCACGGCGAGCTCGCCCTCGGCGACATCCTCGAAGTCGCCGACCGCCACCAGCGGTTCGTGATCGGCGCCGTCGACTACGCCCACCTGCCGGTCTCCCCGGACGAGGAACTGGCCTGTGTCTCCAGCGGGTTCTACCTCGGCACGGAGGGCGACGAGCGGTTCGCCGTCCTCCTGCGCGGTCCGCAGGACGAGTACGGACGCAACAAGGTCGAGCTCGAAGTCCTCGCCGGAGAGAAGGAGTTCGGGGACCGCTTCCTCGCCGAGATCGACGCCCTCCTGCGCGAGCACAACGTCTTCCGCGGACAGGTCCTCTCCTTCGAGGGCTCGGAGTTCGGCCATGGCCTCGGACCGTTCCGCTTCCACCGCCGCCCCGACCTGACCCGCGACGACATCGTGCTGCCGGCCGGGCTCCTGGACCGCGTGGAGCGCCAGGTCGTGGGTGTGGCCCGGCGCCGCGAACAGCTCCGCGCGGCCGGTCAGCATCTGCGCCGGGGCCTGCTGCTGTACGGCCCGCCCGGCACCGGCAAGACGCACACGATCCGCTATCTCCTCTCCCACCTCCCGCAGTTCACGGTGGTGATCCTGTCCGGCGAGAGCATCGGGGCCATCGGCCCGGCCTGCGCACTGGCCCGGATGCTCCAGCCGGCCCTCGTCGTCCTGGAGGACTGCGACCTCATCGCCGAGGCCCGCGACTACGGCGGCGGCGAACAGCCCCTGCTCTTCCAGGTGCTGAACGAGATGGACGGCCTCGGCGACGACGCCGACGTGACCTTCCTCCTCACCACCAACCGCGCCGACCTCCTCGAACCCGCCCTCGTGCAGCGCCCCGGCCGGGTCGACCTCGCTGTCGAGATCCCCCTCCCGGACACCGCGGGCCGCGCCGCCCTGTTCGGCCTGTACGGAAGCGGGCTGGGCCTCGGCCAGGACATCGCGGACGAGGTCGTGGCCCGCACGGAGGGCACGACCGCCTCCTTCACCAAGGAGCTGGTACGCCGGTCCGTGCTCATCGCCGTCGAACGCGAGTCGGACCGCACCGAGGCACAGGACGTCCGCGAGGCCCTCGACGAGCTGCTGTCCGACCGAGACCGGCTCACCCGCCGGCTGCTGGGGGTGCGGGGCGCCGAGGACATCGAGGACGAGGACTGGATGGCGGACGGCGACGAGGACGGGGGAGGGGAGATGCGGGTCGTCAGAGGGCTGCGCCCGGGGCCGGGCCTGTACCCGGGATACCCGGGGATGCCTCCCGGCCGTTACGACCCGCCGCTGCGCTGAGCGTCCAGCCGCGCCAGCGCCTGCGCACTCAGTACGAGGTCCGCCGCGCCCGCCGAGTCCCGGATCGTCTCCGGCCGGCTCGCCCCGGGAATCGGGATCACGGTCGGCGACTTCGCCAACAGCCAGGCGAGGCACACCTGTTGGGCACTGACCCCGCGTTCGGCCGCGACCTCGTGGAAGGCGCCGAAGCGTTTCGCCCCCGGCAGCCGCGACGGCCCGTCCAGCGCGCTGCGCGAGATACCGCCCAGCGGACTCCACGGAAGGAACGCCAGACCCAGCTCCGCGCACAGCCGCAGCTCGGCCGCACTGTCGCGCGCCTCGGGGGAGTACCGGTTCTGCACCGACACCAGCCGGTCACCGAGGATCGCGCGGGCCGAACGGATCTGCTCCACACCGGTGTTGGATACCCCGGCGAGACGGATCTTGCCCTCGTCGAGCAGTTCCCGCAGTGCGCCGACCGACTCCTCGAAGGGCACGGCCGGGTCGGGCTTGTGCAACTGGTAGAGGCCGATCGCCTCGACGCCGAGCCGCTTGAGGGAGCCCTCGGCGGCCCGCTTCAGATGGCGCGGGTCGCCCGTCACCGTCCAGCCGCCGTCGGCCGGCCGGCCCCGGCCGCCCTTCGTCGTCACCAGCACGTCGGACGTGTCACCGCCGTACGCGGCGAGGGCGCGGGCCACCAGCAGTTCGTTGTGGCCGGGCTCGGCGCCGGGCAGATGGTACGAGTCCGCCGTGTCCAGCAGGGTGACGCCCGCGTCCAGTGCCGCGTGCACGGTGGCCAGGGCCCGCCGCTCGTCCGGCCGCCCCTCCAGGGACAGCGGCATCGCGCCCAGCCCGACGGCACTCACCCGCAGGTCGCCAAGTGTGCGGTACCGCATGTCAGTTGCCGCCCTTCCCGAGGGTCTCGGCGATCGCCGTGGGCAGCCACTGCCGTACGTCGCCGAAGGTGAAACCGAGCCGTGCGGCGCGGGAGTTGTCCATGCCGTAGGAGCGGGAGAAGGAGAACGGCGAGACCTCGCCGACCTCGACGAGCTGGAGCACGACCTTGCCGCGGGGCAGGTGCGCGGTCACCGCCTCGCACAGCTCGACGGTGGTCAGCAGGCCGTGGGAGGCCGCGTTAACCGGTCCCGTGAACTCCTCGCCGGCCGCCCACGCCAGGAAGTCGGCGATCTCCTCGACGTGGATGTAGGTGGCGGGCTGGTTCGAGAAGGGCACCGCGATCGGTTCGCCGGTGCGGATGCGGGAGGCGTAGTGGTCGAGGCGTCCGGTGAAGTCGTCGTCCCCGCCCAGTACATGGGCCACACGGACGGCCGCGTACGGGAAGTCCGGAGCGGCCGCGAACACCGCCTCCGCCTGCCGCTTGCCCTCGCCGTAGTGGGACTCCAGGAACTCCGGCTCCTCCCAGGGAAGTTCGGTGTCGACGGTCACCGTCAGCGGATCCACGGCGTCCTCCCGTACGAGCGCGATGGAGTCCTCGTACTCGTACACCTCGACCGTCGACGTCATCACGTAGCGCCCGGTGCGCCCCGCGAAGACCCGGCGGGCGATCTCCGCCTGCCGCGGGGTGTAGCAGACCTGGTCGACGACGACGTCGAACACCCGTGGACCGAGCGCGTCCGTCAGGGACTTCTCGTCGTTGCGGTCGGCGACCAGATGCGTCGCGCCCGGCGGTGGCGGCGAGGATCCCCGATTCAGTACGGTCACGCGGTTTCCGGCGGCCAGCAGGCGCGCGATGAGGCGCTTGCCGAAATAGCGGTTGCCGCCGATGACCAGTATCTCCCGTGCCTTTTCCATGACCATAATTCTCCCGGCGTACATCCACGTTCTGAAGGGGGAACCATGGGAGTTCAGGCCGCCGCACCGAAAGAACCTCGGCATCTGCGAGCCGCCACCGACGAAACCTCGGTGGCCTTCGACGCGCTGGACCGGCAGATCCTGGAGCTTCTCCAGAGCGACGGCCGGATCAAGCTGAGCGAGCTGGGGCGCCGGGTGCGACTGAGCCCGGCGGCGGTCACCGAGCGGGTCCGGCGGCTGGAGGCGGCGGGAGTGATCAGCGGCTACGGCGCCCATGTCGCCCCCGCCCGGCTCGGCTACGGCATCCAGGCGTTCATCCGGGTCAACCCGCACGGCGGCTACAACCTGAAGCACCCGAGGACCCTGGAGCTGATCGAGCGCCCCGAGATCACCGAGGTGCACCACGTGGTCGGCGAGGACTGCTGGATCCTCAAGGTCGCCGTCCGCGACACGGTCCACCTGGAGGACGTCCTCGAAGCGGTCTCCGCGCTGGGCCGCACGACGACCTCGATCGTGCTCACCTCCCCCGTGGAGCGCAAACCGCTGTTGCCTTGACGTCGGGGTCAAGGCTTACGTTCGTACGTATGCGAATCGGCGAGCTGGCCGCACGGGCCGGGACCACGACGCGGACGCTGCGGTACTACGAGTCCCGGGGGCTGCTGCCCGCGCGGCGCGGCGACAACGGGTACCGGGCGTACGACGAGAGCGATCTGAAGCTGCTGCGGCAGATCAGGACGCTCCAGGACTTCGGGTTCGACCTGGAGGAGACGCGGCCCTTCGTGGAGTGCCTGCGGTCCGGGCATCCCGAGGGCGACTCGTGCCCCGCCTCGCTCGCGGTCTACCGGCGCAAGCTGACGGAGCTGGACGAGCTGATCGGCGAACTGCAGACGGTGCGGGCGCAGATCGGCGTACGGCTGGCGGCCCTGGCCGGGGACGAACCACCGTTGTGCGAACTGGGAGGACAGGAACTGTGATCGATGTGACGGACGCGGATTTCGCGACGGAAGTCATCGGCTCCGAGGTACCGGTGCTGGTGAAGTTCACGGCGGACTGGTGCGGGCCCTGCCGGCAGCTCACGCCGGTGCTGAACAGCATCGCGGCGGAGGAGGGCGAGCGGCTGAAGATCGTCGAGCTGGACGTGGACCGCAATCCGCAGACCACCATCGCGTACGGCGTCATGGCGACGCCCACGCTGATGGTGTTCCGGGGCGGTGAGCCCGTGAGGTCGATGGTGGGGGCCCGGCCCAAGCGCCGTCTGCTGGAAGAACTGGCCGATGTGATCTGATTCCCCGGAACCAAAGAAATCCCCCCGGCAATTGTGCCGGGGGGATTTCTTTGGTTAGACTCAATGGTTCGCGACTTTACGGGAATTAAGTCGCAAGGAAGCTTAGTAGGCACAGTATATCGGCGTGGGAGTGGAATTGTCAAACAGCGGTGAAATTCGCGGTGAGCAGGAATTCATCGACACCCTGTACGCACGCGTGGACGCCCTGCGCGGTGACACCGAGACCGGTGTCACCGACGCGCTCGCCCAGGGCAACACGCCCATGCAGGCCCGCCTGGAGCGGGACATCCTGGTCGCCGAGCGCTCGGGGCTGCTGGCCGCGCTCAACGCGGTGGACGGTTCGCTGTGCTTCGGCCGGATCGATCTCACGTCCGGCACCAGTCACCACATCGGCCGGATCGGCCTGCGCAGGGACGACGCCGAGCGCACCCCGCTCCTGATCGACTGGCGGGCCGCCGTGGCCCGGCCGTTCTACCTGGCCACCGGCCACACCCCGATGGGCCTGCGGCGGCGCCGGCACATCACCACCGAGGGCCGTGAGGTCACCGCCCTGCACGACGAGCTCCTCGATCTGGGCGACGCGACCCGCACCGGCCACGAGGACCCGACCGGCGACGCCGTACTGCTGGCCGCGCTCGACGCCGCCCGCACCGGCCGGATGCACGACATCGTGCAGACCATCCAGGCGGAGCAGGACGAGATCATCCGGGCACCGCACCGTGGGGTACTGGTGGTCGAGGGCGGCCCCGGCACCGGCAAGACGGCCGTCGCCCTGCACCGGGCCGCGTATCTCCTCTACGAATACCGGGAGTTGCTCGCCAAGCGCGCCGTCCTGATCGTCGGCCCGAACCCCGCCTTCCTCGGCTACATCGGCGAGGTGCTGCCCTCGCTGGGTGAGACGGGCGTGCTCCTCGCGACGGTCGGAGAACTGTTCCCCGGTGTGAAGGCGAAGGCGACCGACACCCGCGAGGCGGCCGCGGTGAAGGGGCACGCCGCGATGGCGGACGTCCTGGCCGCAGCCGTACGCGACTGGCAGTCGCTGCCCGATCCGGTGATCGCGATCGAGCACGAACGCGAGATCCTCATGCTCGACGACGACCTGGTGCGGGTCGCCCGCGAGCGCACCCGCGAGGCCGGACTGCCGCACAACGTCGCCCGCGAGCACTTCGAGGGCCACATCCTCAACACGCTCACCGAGCTGTACGCCGAGCGTGTCGGCACCGACCCGTACGACGGCACGAACCTCCTCGACCCGAGCGACGTCACACAGATCCGCGACGAGATCGCCGAGAACCGTGAAGTCTGGGCAGCCATCGACCAGTTGTGGCCCCGCCTGACGCCACAGCGCCTGGTCGCGGACTTCCTCGCCGACCCCGTGGGACACCTCCCCGACGAGGACGCGGCCGCGATCCGGCGCCCGGTGACCCGGGCATGGACCGTGGCGGACGTACCGCTGCTCGACGAGGCGGCCGAACTGCTCGGCGTGGACGAGCGGTTGGCGAGGGCGCGGGCCGAGCGCGAGCGGGAGACCCAGGTCGCCTACGCGCAGGGCGTGCTGGACGTCTCGTACGCCTCACGGACCTATGAGTTCGAGGACATCGACGACGAGGACTCCGAGGTGCTGTCCGCGCACGACATCATCGACGCCGAACGGTTCGCCGAGCGACAGGAGGAGGACGACCACCGCAGCGCCGCCGAGCGCGCGGCGGCCGACCGCACCTGGGCCTTCGGGCACATCATCGTCGACGAGGCGCAGGAACTGTCGCCGATGGCCTGGCGGCTGCTCATGCGGCGCAGCCCGACACGCTCGATGACCCTGGTCGGCGACCCCGCGCAGACCGCGGAGGCGGCGGGCGTCGGCTCCTGGCAGAAGATCCTGGAACCGTATGTCGAGGACCGCTGGGACCACACCCGCCTGGGCGTCAACTACCGCACGCCCGCCGAGATCATGGAGCTGGCGGCAGCCGTCGTACGGGCGGAGAACCCGGACTTCGAACCGCCGAGCTCGGTCCGTTCGACCGGCGTACGGCCCTGGGTCCGGGCCACCGACGACCTCCCCGGCGCCGTGGCCAAGGCGGTCGAGGAGCTGACCCCCGCCGAGGGCCGGCTCGCGGTCATCGCCCCACGCCATCTGCACCCCAGGCTGGCGGCGCACCTGGACGGGGTGACGGCGGGCGCCGAACCGGACCTCACCCAAACCGTCGTGCTCCTCGACCCGCGGCAGTCCAAGGGCCTCGAATTCGACTCCGTGCTGGTGGTCGAGCCGGGGCTGTACGGCACGAGCGATCTGTACGTGGCCCTGACCCGGGCCACCCAGCGGCTGGGGGTGCTGCACACCGGACGGCTGCCGAAGGCGCTGGCCGGTTAGGGCGAGGGCGCCTTGGTCGTCGTCGCGGAGTGGGTCGGGTGCAGCGACGGGGCGAGGGGCTCCAGCGACGCGCAGAGGGCGGTCGGGAAGGCCGGCTCCCTGTCCTGCACGTCCTGGCAGCCCCCCTCCGCGGTGCGGAAGAACGACTTCCAGCCCGACTTCTCGGCCTTGAAGAACCAACGGTCGCCCAGCCGCGAGGTGCAGGCCCCGTTCGTCGTGTCACCGCAGACCGGGCCCGTGCGCCAGGAGAAGTCCAGCACCAGCCACTTGCCGTCGCAATGCTCCGCGTCCCGATAGGTGTGCGCGGGCGCGCCGACCGCCTTCAGCGCCTGCTCGTAGGAGGCGACGGTGCAGCCGGTGGCCGGAGGAGTGCAGCCCAGGTCGCCGCAGAGGCGTAGCGCGGGCGGTTTGGCGCCCTCGGCGGTGAACACGACATCGTTGCCGACCACCAACTCCCGCTCTCCCAGCGGCTCGGGGAGCTTGACCCGGGTCCTGGCCGTGGCCGTCTCGGTACAGCCGGAACGTCTGTCGCCCGCCGGCGAGGTGTAGGTGACCTGGACCCGCACGCTGTTCCCCACGGGTTCGGTGAGCACCGCCTTGAGGTTCCGCACGCACGGGTTCGGGCCGCTGGGCACGTCCGCGGCGATGGTCACCGTGCGTCGGTCGGTGCCGAGCGTGGCGCCGGTGACCCGGATGGGCGCCGACAGCGTCCACGGAAGCCCGGTGACCGGCGCGGTGGCGGTGGCCGACGGCGAGGTCGTCCGGCCGGCCACCTGCGTTCCGCACGCGCCGAGCAGTACGGCGACAGCGCAGAGCAGGGCGGCCAGGGCCGCCCCGCGTGTGTTTCCGGATCGCATGGGCCCGCAACTCCCCGTGGAGCACCGACGTGGACCCGGACCACTCTACGGAGTGCCGCTCCCGGCTACTCGGGCCGTAGCCACACCGTTGCCAGGGGCGGCAGCGTCAGGGTGATGCTGGCCGGGCGGCCGTGCCAGGCGGTCGCCTCCGGCTTGATGACGTCCGGGTTGGTCAGGTCGCCGCCGCCGTACTTGCCGACGTCGGTGTTGAGGGTCTCGTGCCAGGCGGGGATGGAGTCGGGGACACCGAGACGGTAGTCGTGGCGGACGACGGGCGAGAAGTTCGAGACGGCGAGGAGGGGGGTTCCTTCGGCGTCGAGGCGCAGGAAGGCGAAGACGTTGTCGTCGGCCGCGTCTCCCACGATCCACTCGAAGCCGGCGGGGTCCGTGTCCCGCTGCCACAGGGCCGGGGTGTGGCGGTAGACGATGTTGAGGTCGCGGACCAGGTCCCTCACCCCGCGGTGCTCCGCCTCCGCGCCGTACGCTGGATCGAGGAGCCACCAGTCCGGGCCGTGCGCCTCCGACCACTCGGCGCCCTGCGCGAACTCCTGTCCCATGAAGAGGAGTTGTTTGCCGGGGTGGGCCCACATGAAGCCGAGGTAGGCGCGGTGGGTGGCGCGTTGCTGCCACCAGTCGCCGGGCATCTTCGACACCAGGGAGCGTTTGCCGTGGACGACTTCGTCGTGGGAGATCGGCAGGACGTAGTTCTCGCTGTAGGCGTACACCATGGAGAAGGTCATCTCGTGGTGGTGGTACTT